>CAYZKY010000169.1:0-12801 GCA_964478815.1 uncultured Verrucomicrobiota bacterium | reverse complement strand
GACCTGCTGGAGATGGCTCAGGAAGCCAGCGTCATCAAGCTGGTCAACGAGATCATTCTCGAAGCCATCACCGAGCGGGCCAGCGACATCCACATCGAGCCGTACGAGCATGACCTGAGCATCCGTTATCGCATCGACGGCGTCCTCCGCGAAGCGTCGGTTCCGCCGCAGATCCACCGGTTCCAGGCCGCCATCATTAGCCGCATCAAGATCATCTCCAACATGAACATCGCGGAGAAGCGGCTGCCGCAGGATGGACGCATCAAGTTTCAGGTGGGCGGCCGCCAGGTCGATGTCCGCGTCAGCGTCATCCCGATGCTCTTCGGCGAGGGCGTCGTGATGCGTATCCTGGACAAGTCCAACGTGTTGTACAAGCTCCCGGAGCTGGGGATGGGGGACGATACCTACGCCACGTTCAAGGAACTCCTCGATCATCCCCACGGGATCGTCCTCGTCACCGGCCCCACCGGCAGCGGCAAAACCACCACGCTCTACGCCGGCTTGAACGAAATCGTCGGCACGGATCTGAAGGTCATTACCGTGGAAGACCCGGTCGAATACAATTTGCAGGGGGTCAATCAGATCCCGGTCGATCACAACGTCGGCATGACCTTCGCGCGCGGGTTGCGCGCCATCCTGCGCCACGATCCCGATGTCGTGATGATCGGCGAAATCCGCGATCTCGAGACCGCCCAGGCCGCCACGCAGGCCGCGCTCACCGGCCATTTGGTGCTTTCCACCCTTCACACGAACGACTCCGCTTCCGCCGCCCTCCGCTTGATCGATATGGGCATCGAGCCCTATCTCGTCACCAGCACGCTGATCGGCGCGATGGCCCAGCGCCTTGTCCGCAAGATTTGCTCCGAGTGCAAGCAACCCGCGACGACCGATCCCAAGTCGCTTCCGAAAGACTATCCGTTTGCCGATGGCGAGGCGTTCTATCACGGGACGGGCTGTCCTCGTTGCCGCAATACCGGCTACCGCGGCCGCGCCGGCATCTACGAACTCATGACGATCACCGACGAAGTTCGCGCGAAAATCATGGCCCGCGCCGCTCTCCCGGAAATCGTCGCTGCCGCCCGCCCCGCCGGCCTCCGACTCCTCCGCGAAGACGGCTGGATCAAGGTCAAGGCCGGGGTCACCACCCCCGAAGAAGTCGTCCGCTGCACTGCGGCTTAAACCGCTCGCAGCACCTGCCTAACCTCCGGCGACGATTCGCACGATTTCCAGGCGGTCGTCCGGCTGCAGAGCCAGGCCGGCGAATTCCGATGGAGCTACCGCTTCGCCGTTGTGCTCCACGACTACGCTGCGCGGGAGAAGCCCCTGGCCGCGCAGAAAATCTTCCAGCATGCAGGGAAAACGCGCGGCCACCGGCTGGCCGTTGGCCATAATGGTGCCCTCGCTCATGCGGAGAGCGCGGCGTCCCAGTCCTTCCACACCGGCTCGTAGCCGAGGGTGCGCAGCGTTTCCGCCACCGCTTCGGGCGACCGGGTGTCGGCGATGTCGAACTGCCCGGTCGCGCGGGTCCGGCCCGGCGTAGCGGGCGCATCGGGCGCGGCCACCCTGCGGCCCCGCTCGGTGAGATGCACCGCCTCGCCGCCCGCGCCGGTGTATCCGCCCGGTTCGGTGTGGCTGCCGGCACTGATATGCGTGACGCCGATCGGGAAGAGCCCGTTGCGCAACCGTTCCGGCTCGCGCGTGGAGAGCACGAGCCCGGCATCCGGAAACACCAGGCGCAGCGCGCAGACGAGCTGCACCAGTTCCCGGTCCGAAATGTGGGTGAGCGGCGCGAATTCCCCGGCATGCGGCCGCAGTCTCGGCAGGGAAATCGTCAATTGCGCCGTCCAGCAATTCCGCAGCAGATGCGCCGCATGGGCTGCCACGCTCAACGCCTCGAAGCGCCAGTCGGCCAGGCCAAAGAGAGCGCCGATCCCGAGCCGCCGGAATCCCGCCTGCCAGGCGCGCTCCGGGGTATCGAGCCGCCACGGAAAATCCCGCTTCGGGCCAGCGGTATGCACCGCAGCGTAAGCTTCGGCGTCGTAGGTTTCCTGGTAAACCACCAATCCTTCCGCACCCGCGGCGACGAGCGGCCGGTACTCCGCCACTTCCATCGGCCCCACTTCGAGCGCCACCGCCGGAAACATCGGCCGCACCGCTTTCACACAGGCTTCCAGGTATCCCGCCGGCACAAATTTCGGATGCTCCCCGGCCACGAGCAGAAGATTGCGGAAGCCCTGCGCGGCCAGCGCCGCGGCCTCCTGGCGCACCTGATCGATGGTCAGCGTGACGCGCAGGATCGGGTTGTCGCGGGAGAAACCGCAGTACTTGCAGTTATTGATGCACTCGTTCGAAAGATAGAGCGGCGCGAACAGCCGCATCACCCGCCCAAAGCGCTGAAGGGTGGCGGCCTGGGATCGGCGGCAGAGTGTTTCGAGAAAAGCGCCCGCCGCCGGCGAGATCAGCGCCGGAAAGTCCGCCACCCCGAACGCCGGCTTGGCCAGCAACGCCTCCATCTCGCCCGGCGAGACGGCCAGCGAACCGCGCAGGGATGCGCGCACTTGCTCCGGATCGAACTGAGTCGAAAAGCTCAACGAAGCCACCGTAACAAACCTTGGGCAGGAGGCAACCCGGCGGCGGCGGGGGTGCGATTTTTCTGGCGGTGAGAGCCGGAGCTGGCTGGGTAAATTCGGGGGGGGGAGGGGGGGTGGGGTGCGGCCAGGCAGCAGATTTCTGACGGAAATAATTGGGCCAGAGATGGTTGCGTGAAAAATGGACCTGGAAAGAGGTGTGTAAATTGCGTGTAAATGGTGTGTAAATCTGTGTAAATGAGTGTGTAAGTGTGTGTAAATCGCTGTGTAAATGTGTGTCAATGCCCCCACCCCGGTGTGTAAATCCGGTGGGCAGGAGGCGGGTTTCAAGCGGCCCGGCCGCCGGAATGCCTGGGAGCCAGCGAAAGGTCAGCCTGGGCATGGAGATGCCGAGCGCGCAAAAAATTAACGCGGTCGGCGGGTCATTGGGAAACGGAGGGGTTCGAGTCGGAACGGCTCCGGTTCGCAATGACGCCTCAAAGTGAGTCGTCATGTCGTTACTATGCGCCAGGGAATGGGATGAATCAAGGTTGAAGATCGCCGCCGCGGGATTTTTCCGGCGACGGGGTCACCGACACAAAAAGTCGCACCCAGCGGCGTGAAGGGGGATCGCTCTCTCTGCTACGACGCCGCGGGAGGATTCGGCGGAGCCAGCAGGCGGGCGACCAGTTCGATGGCGTCGGCCGCGCGATACGGCTTGCACAGGGTCACCGCGTTGAGCTCCTTGACGACTCTCCGTTCGACCGTTTCATCGAGAAAGCCGGACGCCAGGATGCATTTGATCTCCGGCCAGCGGCGCTGCACCTCGATGATCAAATCGAGACCGTTCATCCCCGGCATGCTGTAATCCGTGAGCATCAGATCGATCTTCTCCTGATCCAGCACGGCCAGCGCCTCCGCGGCGTGGCGCGCTCCGAACGTGCGGAATCCGGCGGCGCTCAGGCATTCGCGCGTCACCTCGCGGACGGCTTCCATGTCGTCGACGATCAGGAGCCGCGCATTGAATTTCTTCGGAGCCGTGAAGGCGGGGTCTTCGCGCTCGGGAACCCGGCCTTCCGCCAGCGGCAGCAGCAGATGAAAAGCGGTGCCTTCGCCGGGCCGGCTTTCGACCTCGACCGTCCCGCCGGACTGCGTGACGATCCCCTGCACCATGTACAGTCCCAGGCCGGTGCCGTGCCCCACTTCCTTGGTGGTGAAGAACGGGTCGAAAATCCTGGGCAGGACTTCCGGCGGGATGCCCGCGCCCGTGTCCCGCACCGTGCAACGGAGAAACGCGGAGCCGATCGGTCGGTTCAGTTTCGTGGCCTGAACCGGGGTGAGCGCGACGATCTCGTTGGATAATTCGAGCGTCCCTCCATGCGGCATCGCGTCCTGCGCGTTCACGCACAGGTTCAGGATGACCTGATGCGCGCGCGAAGAATCCATCCGCACCCACGGCGGAGGCGTGCAAGGGCGGACCTTGATCTGGATGTGGGAACGGAGCGAACGGTTGGTGAGGGCGGAGACTTCGGTCAGGAGCGTATTGAAATCGAAGATGGTCGATTTCCCGTGCGACGCGCGGCTGAAAGCCAGCAATTGGCGGGTGATGTCGGAGGCGCGGCTGGCGGCCAGCTCGACATCGGCGATCTGCTTGCGCTCGGGGTCGGGCAGCTCCTTCCCGGCGAGCAAGAGAGTGGTCTTACCGCGGATGACCATCAGCAGATTGTTGAAATCGTGCGCCACCCCCGCCACCAGCGATCCCACGGCTTCGAGCTTCTGGGCCTGGTACAACGCCGCCTGCAACTTGTGCAACCGGGTGCGGTCGGACACCTGATAGATCAACCCCCGCATGTGGCCTTCCTGCCGCCAGATCGACACGCGGACGGACCAATGCTTGTCTCCCTGCACCGCTTCGAGCTCGACCGATTCGCCCGTCGCCAGCACCGACTCGAACGTTTCCTTGAGCTGCCGGCGCCGGTCTTCGTGGGGGACGTACTCGAGCAGCGGGAAACCGAGGACAGGCGCTTGTTTGACCTCCAGCCACCCGTGCGCCTGAGGCAGCACCCGCCAGGTATCGTTCAGTTGCGCGACGCGGAAATCGCGATCCAGGGCGTACACCGCCGCTTCCATCGAGCGCAGGATGCTCCGGGTAAAGTTGCGCTCGGAGAGAATCTCCTGCTGCATCGCCTTGCGTGCCGTGATATCCCGCTCGTACGCGGCGTATCCCAGCAACTCGCCGGTGCGGTCGAAAATCGGAGAGACGGTGACATCCACCGGGTAGAGGGATCCATCCCGCCGGCGATTCATCAGTTCGCCCGACCAATCCCGGCCGGCTTCGACGGCTGCGATGTACGCTTCGACCTGGGCTTCAGAACCGGGCGCCCGGAGGAAATTCGCGGTGCGGCCCAGGGCCTCCTCGATGGTGTGGCCCGTCGTAAACTGGAAGGAGGTATTGACGTAGGTGAGCTTGTAATCGGAATCGGTCAGGAAAAACACGTCCGGAGTCGAATCGAGCGCCGTCATCAGGCGGGTCACATGCGATTCCATCCGCCAGCGCCGCGTGGCGTCCTTGATGGCGATCAGCCAGTGTTCCTTATCGAGGCGCGACACCACCAGATCCACCACCATGCGGAGCTTGCCTTCGGATTGGAAGCGGATGGAGGGAAGCGTCTCGGAAACAAGCCGGTCGCGCTTGAACAACTCGCGCAGTTTTTGCCCGGCGCTCTCCGCCAGGCTGAGAAAGATGGATTGGTGCGGGGAAAACAGGCCGCCCTCGACGAGCTTTTGCGCCCGCCGATTCCGTTCGGCGATCGTTCCATCCCGGTCGCAGACGAGCAACGCGTCTTCCGAGCCCTGAAACACCGCCTGCCACCACGTTTCGTGGCTTACACTGGTTAGTTCGCCCGCCGGCATAGCTCCACTGCACTCTGTTATCGGCGGCCAGGAGACTCGATTAAGGCAAATCGCACGGGTGGCGTGGTTCAGCCAGCGGTGCGAGGCGGTAGCGTGCGCGGATAATTTTGGAAAATGTCTTGCGCCACGCGGTTGCATCCTCTCTAGTGGCGTCCCGAGCGTCCGGCTGCGTTCGGCCGGGCCTCGCAGATGCAGTTGGAAGATACATTCGGCTCCGCTTCGGAAGCCATTCATCGGATCAACCTCAAACTCGCCGCTTTGGGCTGCTCCACCGTCCAGAGCGGCTCCGAGCAGGATTTTCAGGAGCTGGCCCGCGCAATTCTCCGGCGCGGCGAAAATGCCGGGCCGAAATCCGGCTTCTGCGCCGCGGACCGGCGGATCATGGAGTTTTTGCAGCGCTACCTCGGCGCGCCGCCGCCGCCGCTGCCGCACCCGACGTTCGAGTTGGACGCCCCGGGGCTGGCCCGCGCCGTCTCTCTCCCGTGGCGCGGCGATGATTTCGCCTCCCCGATCCTGAATTCCTACCGGGTGCGCCAGGGCGTGTTGCACAACCCGAAGAGCGACCGGCGCACAACGCAGGGAATCTTTCACATCGCGGAAGGCGGGCTCCCCATTCCGGACGACAAGATGGCCGTGCCCAAGGCGGTCTTCGGCCGGATGCTGGAAGCCGCCCTCCGCCCTCCCCAGTCCTTGCTGCGCCTCCCGTTCACTGCCGCCGAATCCACGCCGGCCGAGTGCTATGTCACGCTGCTGCTGCGGCCCATCGTCTGCCCGAGCGTGCCGGGCTTCACCAAGGAAAAGCGGATGGAGATCCGTTTTTTCGCCCCCGGCAGCCTCGTGAGCAATCTCGATTTCGTCGAATCGATCTTCGGCAACGGCGGCGATCCGCACCTGCCCCAGAATGATGCGGGGCTCGATGTCGAGCATTGGACCGGCCACACCGGGTGCGTGATTCTCGCGCCTCACCTGATCGAACTGACCAAGCGGGAATTGGGCCTGCCCAACCATGCCGATGCCACCGAACGCCAGCGGCGCGATGGCATGTGCTGGCAGAAGCCGGACGAAAAATACAACGGCGGCGGCGCCTTCAAACTCACCGCCCGCGATGCCTCCGGCACGATGGTGACGATCATCGCCGACAACTATTTCGGCTATTGCAAGAAGGAGGTCAAAACGCAGATCAGCTTCGCGGCGAACTTGCTGGGGCTGTGCGAGGAGGAACACGCGGGAGGGGCGTTGGTCTATCCCAGTTACGATCTGGGCGAGGAGTTCAGCGGCGATCTGCATTTGCGGCCCTTGGGGCACAGCTTCGCCGAAGTGCTGCGGCTATACCGGCCGTTCCTGGCCCTCCAACCCGAAGGGCACGCGGTCGACCGCCATCATCACGATATCGTCTACGTCCCGGAAGACTGCCATTTCGACATCCGAACCGGCCTGGTCTCGTGGGAAGGGGAAAGCGGCCCGCGCTCGATTCGCTTGCTGGCGGGCCGCACCTACGTCCGCCCCTCAGGCTACAAGGTTCATATCGAGAAGATTCCCGGAACGAAAAGCTGGCGCCTGGTCGGCACGGTGGGCGAAGGCTTGCTGTGCCACAAACCCTGCACCGTGTCCGGCGGCGGCAAGAGCGAAATCTCGAAAGCCATCACCGACGCGATCATCCAGGGATCCGTCTTCGTGGCCGATCTCCAGCGGGATTTCGACCAGGTGGCCGCCCTCATCGACCGCGACTATTCCGACCGGTTTCGCGAGGCGCTCCGGTCGAATCCCGACTCCCGCCCCGTCCTTAGCCGCGAGCGCTCGCTCGGTTCGGTCATCAAGTTGCTCACCCCGTCGGAAGCCGAATACACCCCGAGTTACAACGCCTGGCTCAACACCATCCCTCAGCACGTCAAGGAACTGGTCTTCGTGGTAAAGCGGTTCTACAAACCGGAGTGGGAGGGCGACTGGCGCCGGCACTTCAGCGTCGATACCATCAATGGCGTCCCCGGCAACGAGTTGAAGTTCGAGAATCGCAAGCTCGTGACCAGCTACTTGCGGATCGGCTTCGAGCGCGACGGCGCCTGGCGGGTCTTCGGCCTGCGCAAGGATTTCCATCCGGCCGCGAAAATCTCGATGGAGGACGACATCACCGCCTCGGTCGTCGCGCCGGGCCAGGACGCCTCCCGGAAATTCGTCGTCAATTGCGAGAACCGGCTGTTCCAGCGGCCCGATGATGCCATCCATCGCGGGTACGACCTACAGACCGAGATCGATTTCTCGCAGTCCGGCAATTTCTTTTCGAACTACGAACCGCTGACCCGGCAGCAAGCGCACGACCTGATCGAAGATGCGATGGGGTTCGAGCAGTTCAGCGAACCGATGCGGCAGACCTTGCGCCACGCCGCGCATGACGCGCACCATAAGTACGTCGTCAGCTCGGCCCATCCGCGCCTCGTCGAGGGCAAGCCCTCAAAAAACCCCCGTTATCTGCAATGGCGGCCCGACCTCGCCCGCCCCCGCGAGAAGTACCTCGCGGATGTCGCCACCCGGCTGCATCGGCGCCTCCCGGTCGCGGAATCGGTGATCACCCCGGTCGGCGCGCTGGTGCCCGGGCGCCGCAACAATCCGCCCGATCTGGCCTCCAAAATCCGCCCGCTCGCCGTCTACAACCCGATCCATTACATGGAACTGCCGGAATTGTTCATGGAATACATTTGCTCCATGACCGGCAAATCCCCCTCCACCACCGGCGCCGGTTCCGAAGGCGCTCTCACCAAGGGGCCGTTCAACGCGCTCCCGCCGATCTACGACCTGAACAACGCCTTCGTGGCCAATGCCCTCTGCCGGCATCATGGCTTCGTCACGGCGGCGGGTTTCGTCGGCCCGCACGCGCGGATGGATCACGACATCAGCCTGCTCGTGCCGGAAATCTGGTCGCGCATGAGCCCGTCCGAGCGCGATCCCGCGCACATGATCGCGCACGGCTACCTCGAGCGCTGCCCGGACCTCGAACAGGCCGGCCAGCCCGTCCTCAGCAGCCGCCTCGGCTGGCGGATCACCCGCCAATTCGTCGTCATTTACTTCGGGCGCGTGTTCAACCATCCCCACGCGGTGCTGACCTCCGAAATGCTCCGGCCGGAATTGCAGGACCTCGCCGTCTTCGCGGACGGCATGGACAATATCGTCTCCACCCAGAAACGGGTGGCGGCCCATTACTTCGCGGATGGCAGCGTGGCGGCCGCCTGCCCGCCCCTCCAGGCCCTGCTGCATATCATGGCCCATGAGACCTTCGAGGGCCGGGGCCTGGGCGATCCCGGCCTCCGGGCCATGTTCACCCGGGAAGCGGTGCTCTCCAGCGAGTGGTACCGGCAGCGGTTGCTCCGCAAGCAGGAGGTCGATCGAAAACTGTGGGAACGGCACTCCGCGTATCTCGCGGAATTCGTCGCGCGCGGCAGCGAGGTGGACGAAGAAGCACTGGTGGCTGCCGAGGATCGGCTCTCGACGGCCAAAGCCGAACTCGCGCGCGTCTCGGCTCCGGCCTATCTCGAAGCCTTGAAAGGCACCATCGGCGCCCAGCCGCTCGACTGAGCGGGCTGGCCCTTAGATCGCCACGATGCTCCGCGTCCGGATCGAGGCCTCCTCGGCCTCGCAGATGCGGATGGCCGTCGCGGCATCGTCCAGCGTCACCACTTGCGGCGGCGTGCCCCGCAGGATGCAATCGATGAAATAGCGCAGCTCGCCCACGTAGCCGTCCGGCCCGTCGCAAGCCACCGTTTCCGGCGCGGCCCCGGGACGGTAGAGCTTCAGCAACGAGTCAGGCGCCCGCGCGAGATCGAAGTCGGCGGTCGCTTGCTCGAAGTTGACCGTGTAGCTCATCGAGAACCCGAATCCGGGGGACATCGCCCACCCGCCCTCCGCCTGCACGATCGCGCCCGACTCCACCTCAAACTGCGCCACCACATGATCGATCGCGCCGGTGTATTTCGAGTAGCCGGTCGCAAAGACCCGCTGCGGCGCGCCGAAGCAGAACTGCACGAAATCGACATCATGAATGTGCAAATCCAGCAGCGCCCCGCCCGAAGACTCGCCCTTGGCGAAATGCTTCTGGCCCCAGCCCGGCGGCTCGGCCACGCGGCGGAACCGCGCGCTCAGCACGTTTCCGTAACGGCCGCTCTGGATCGCTTCCTTCAGCCACACCCACCCCGGCCAGAAGCGCATGCACATCGCCGGCATGGCATAGGTCTGCGCGAGCCGGGCGGCATCGGCCATCCGCCGCGCCAGTTGCGAATTCCGGGCCAGCGGCTTTTCGCAAAGCACATGCTTCCCGGCCCGCAGCGCCGCTTCCAGCATTTCGGGATGCGAGAGCGTCGGCGTGCAGATATCGATCAGGTCGATCTCCGGATCCGCCAGCAAGGCCGCGTAGTCGCGCCCGGCTTTCACCCGGCTCATGTCCAGCTTCACCGGGTCGCCCGCCCCGATATTCCCGCCCACCTTCGTCAGGTCGCCGTCCAGATTCCGCCCGCTGGGATTGCACACGGCCACAATCTCCGCCTCGGGAATCTGCCGGCTCGCCTTGACGTGCGTCGCCGCCATGAAGCCCAGCCCGGCAAGGCCGATCCGAATCTTGCGTGCGTCGGACATCGCTACAAATTGGCCACGAACTCGCGCGCCGCCTGGATATCCGCCAGGCGCTGCGTTCCCGCTTCCCGCTCGATCGCGCAGAAGCCCGGAAAGCGCAATTCATCCAGCGCGGCAAAGAAGCCTTTCCAGTCCACCTCGCCGGTGCCCGTCGCCACTTCCTCGCCCCAGGTGCCCGGCGTCTGCGTGCGGCGCGCATCCTTGATGTGGCATTGCTTCAGCCGTTTCCCCAGCGTGTACAGCGCATCGATCGGATCGCCTTGATCGTATAAGATCATATTCGCCGGGTCGAAGTTCACTCCCACGTTCGGCCGGTTCAGCTCGATCAGGAAAAGCTCCAGCGTATCCGCCTCCTCCTGGCCCGTTTCGAAGGCGAGTTCCAACCCCTTGCGCGCGAACAAATCCGCGATCTGCCCGATCCGGCTTTTCAGCTTCTTGTAAGCCGGATCCGTTCGGTCGTGTGGCAGGAAGCCCGCATGAAATGTCACCAGGTGAATCCCGAGCTTCTTCGCCAGCTCCACATTGGCCTGGATATTCTTCCAGTTCTGTTCCCAGGTGGCGTCGGGCACCACGCCTCCGGTCAGCTTGATGGACTCCATCGTCGTGTAGTCCTCGCCCACCGTGCCGAACATCCCCGATATCAGGATCAGCCCCTTCTCGCTGCACAGCTCCTTCGTCCGCCCCCACACCTCCGGGTCCTCGCGCATCGGGTCGAGCGCGATCTGCACCGTCCGGAGTCCCGTCTGAAGCACCTGGTCGATTAATTCCTCCGGCGATTTCGGCTGGAGCGACCAACTGCATACCGCCAGGCGATTTAAGAAATGTGAACTCATCAAGTTTATCCGGCTCGCAATCTGATTCCCCGGAGCGTTTCGACAAATCCGACAAACCCCTCGGCTTGCGCGCGCAGGCGGGCGTGAATCTCCGGGTCTTTGAGACGCCCGTCATCATTCAGCAGATCGTTCACCTTGGGAAGAAAAACCCGCTCGGGATAGAGATGCGCGTTCCGATAACCGAATATCGCCTGCAATTGCTCCACCGGACGCAACGCGCCCCACATCCCCGCCGCCAGCCCCACGAAACAGACCGGCCTCCGCTCGAAGCTCTCCGGGAATTTCAGCATGTCGATGAAGTACTTCAGAATCCCCGGCACGCTCCCGTTGTATTCCGGCGTCACCACCACCAGCCCGGACGCCTTCAAGATGCCTTCCGAAAAGGGCTGGAATGCCGCCGGCTTTTCGCCATAGGCGGATCGCTCAAAAATCTCCGGAGGCAGGGACGCCAGGTCGATGACCTGCAGCGGCACCCGCAGCTCGGCGTAAATCTCCTCGATCAGCCGGCAGACCTTCCGCGTGTTGCTGCCCGGCCGGTTCGTCCCCACTAGAATCGTCATCATGCCCCGAGCCTAGCAGCCTGTCGAAAAACTGCGACTATACAGTGCGAACGGCGGGCCCGGCGGAACCCTGGCGGCGAGCTTCGCTCCCGCCCGGCCCATTACTTTTTCGCCGGTACTTCCGCTCGGCGAACCACCCAGGACTTCATGAAAAAGCCGAGACTCACGCCGACCGCGAAGACTGCCCAGAAAATGGCCGGCTGATTCGTCGGCAGGCCGTGCCCGAAGTTCATCCCGAAGACGCTCGCCATCGCGGTTAACGGAAAGAACATCGCGGCCAGCGTATTGAGCCGATGGCTCGCCCGCAGCGCCTCCTGCCCCAGCTTCGCCTGCGCCTCCGCCTCCCGGGCCGTGCGGTACTGCACCGCGTTCCGCGTATCCTCCAGCAATAAGTCGAGGTTTCGCGACACCTCGTAAGCCAGATCCCGCGCCTCGATCATGGCCGCATCTCCCGGGATCGCCTCCCGCGCGGCCTGCACCGCTTCGTGCATGTTGCGCGCCGCGCGCACCAGGGGCGTCAGCGCTTCGAGCAGGTCGAACAAGCCCGCGATGCCCGGCACTTGTTCATAAGCCTGCGTCAGGCGGTGTTCTTCATCGTGATACGTCTGGATATGCCGCTTCACGGCCGCCGCCCCGCTGGCTCCGCGGCTCGCCTGCCATTCTCCCGCCGGTGTGCGCCAGAACAATACGCCCTCCCGCGTCCCATCATCCGGCCCCGGAGCCTTGTGCAGGACGAGCAACAAATGCCCCTCCTCCACGATCGCCCGCTGGCGGCCGTAGGTCGTCTGCCCCAGCCGGCGTTTGATGGCATCCGGGAGATTCCAGGTCGGTGGAATAATCATATCGAGGCTCTCCTCCGCTCACGATGCCGACCTCCCTCCCCCAAGTCACCACCAATCTCGCCCACTGGAAGCCGGGGCGAGGGTCGGACACCCCCCCCCACTTTTTTTGGGGGGAAGGGGGGGAAATGTCGAATCGGGGTGGGAGGTTGGCGATTTTTGTCCAGGCGCGGGTGCTGGCGCACGGCCACGGCTGGCGCAGGGCTGGGGCACCCCCCCCTTTTTTTTGAGGGGCGGACGGGAAATGTAGAATGGGAAGGCGGTCGTGGGAGCACCCCCCCCCGGTTTTTTTGGTGGGTTGGGGGCAGCGGGGGGCGAAGGGATGGGAAATGTGGAATTTGTGGAATTTCTGGAATGGGGTGCTGGCGCACGGCCACGGCTGGCGCACGGCCACGGCTGGCGCACGGCCACGGCTGGCGCACGGCCACGGGTGGGCACCCCCCCCTGTTTTTTGGGGAGGAGGGGTTGGCGG
>CAYZKY010000168.1:0-12952 GCA_964478815.1 uncultured Verrucomicrobiota bacterium | reverse complement strand
GACGCCCGCCGCGACAGCCGAGACGGCTGTCACTACCCGGAAGAAGATGACCGCCACTTCCGATCGCACCCGTTCGTTCCAATAGCGAAGGTTGGAACAAAAGGCCCACGAGGCGGGAAGTCGCCTGACGAGGCTCTGGCCCGGGAGCCTCGCCGCGCAGGTCGCGGAAGGAACTTAGAGTTTCGCGGGGAGGGGGCTGGCGCCGTAGGTGTCGCTGTTCAGGTGCTGATAATCGCCCATCGGCAGGGGGCCCTGATAGGACCGCAAGGAATAGTCCTGGACGGAGGCGCAGCCGGTGAAGATGACCACAACGGCGCTCAGCAGCGCCCAGGCGAACAAATTCTTTTTCATGTGACGCCCCTTCTCTACGCGGAGACGCGCCGGAAGGCAATCTCGACCTCACAGTTTTCGGCATGTGGCTCCGAACAGCGGCGTGACCAGGCCAGTCCGCCGCCGCGCCGCCGCCGAACGAGTCCTTGCAAATGGCGGGGTGTCCGGCAGTTTCAGGCCCAACGTGAAGATCGTGGTCGCCATCACCGGCGCGAGCGGGATGATTTATGCCCAGCGGTTGCTCGACAACCTGGACCCGCGCGAGCATGAGGTGAATCTCCTTATCAGCAATTACGGGCAGGCTGTGCTCGCGCAGGAATGGCCGGGCGGCCTCCGGCTGCGCGAGGGCGTGAAGACGCACAATATCAAGAGCATGAACGCGCCCTTCGCGAGCGGCTCGAACGCGGCGGATGTCATGGTGGTGATTCCTTCGAGCATGGGAACGCTGGGGCGAATCGCGCACGGGTTGAGCGAGGATGTGATGCTCCGCACGGCGGATGTGATGCTGAAGGAGCGGAAGAAGCTGATTCTGGTGCCCCGCGAAACGCCGATCAATCTCGTGCAGTTGAAGAACATGGAGCTGCTCATGCTGGCGGGGGCGATTATTCTGCCCGCGAATCCGGCGTTCTACACGCGCCCGAAAACCATCGAAGAGGTGGCGGACACGGTGGTGGCGCGGGTGCTGGATCAAATGGGAATCGGGCATCGGGTTTCGCCGCGCTGGCAGGAGGAGGAATAGGGAGGATGTTCGGCGAATTGGTGAAGTGGGGCGAGTTCGTCAAACTCTCGCATACGATCTTCGCGATGCCGTTCGCCTTGGCGGCGATGGCGGTGGCGGCGCGGGACACGCGGGGCTGGCCGGGCTGGAAGCTTTTCGGCCTGATCGTCGGCTGTGTGGCGACGGCGCGCACCTGCGCGATGGCCTTCAACCGGATTATGGACCGGCAGTTCGATGCCGAGAATCCACGCACGGCGGCCCGGCATCTTCCGGCGGGAAGCATCTCCCTCGCGAGCGCGTGGACGCTCTGTATCGCGAGCGCGGCGGGGTTCATGGCGATGGCGTGGATGATCAATCGTCCCTGTTTTTACCTGGCGCCGGTGGCGTTGGCCGTCGTGTGTTTCTATTCCCTGACCAAGCGGTTCACCGATTTCACGCATATCTATCTTGGGATCGCGCTGGCGCTCGCGCCTCTGGGCTCGTGGCTGGCGGTGCAAGGCACGCTGACGCTCCCGCCGGTGATTCTGGCGCTGGCCGTCGTGTGCTGGCTCGTCGGGTTCGATATCATCTATGCCTTGCAGGATTACGAATTCGACCGGAAGCGCGGGCTGCATTCGCTGGTGGTGCGCTGGGGGCCGCAGAATGCGCTCATGTTCGCCTTCCTGGTCCATCTGGTGATGTGGGGATTGCTGGCGGTGTTCGGATTGATTTTGCGCTTCCGCGTGCCATACTTCGTGGGGCTGTTGATCATTCTGACGAGCCTGCTGCTCGAGCACTGGCTGGCCCGCCGGCGGAGCCTGAAATGGGTCAACATCGCCTTCTTTCGCTTGAACGCACTCGTCAGCATCGTGTTTCTGATCGCGACCGTCGTCTCTGTCGCCTGGCCTTCCTTTCGGATGGTGCGATGAACTACGCCCTCAAGCATAGCGGACTGCTCGACCTGCACGACAAAGTCGCGGCGGGCGAGCGAATCGACGAAGCGGACGCACTCCGGCTTTTCCAATCGCGCGATCTGAATGCGCTCGGCGCGATCGCGGATTTGGTGCGGCAACGCAAGGTCGGCAACCAGGCCAGCTACATCGTCAATCGCTACATCAATTATTCGAACTATTGCATCCTGAGCTGCCAGTTCTGCGCGTTCGCGCGGAAGAAGCGGGATGCGGACGGCTTTCAGCTGACGGTTCCCGAGATGGTGCAGAAGGCGCACGAAGCGCAGGCGCTTGGCATCACCGAATTGCACATCGTCGGCGGGCTGCATCCTTCCCTGCCCTTCAGCTACTATCTCGAGATGCTGCGCGAGTTGAGCGCGCTCGAGCCCCGGTTGCATCTGAAATGCTTTACGGCCATCGAGATTCTGCACCTGGCGTGGCTGGCGCGAAAATCTGTCCGGGAGACGCTCGAGGCATTGCGCGCGGCGGGTCTCAATTCGTTGACGGGCGGCGGGGCGGAGATTTTTCAGCCGGCGGTCCGTTCGCAGATCGCCAAGGGGAAGGAGTCGGCGGCGGAGTATCTCGACGTGCATCGAACGTGGCATCGCCTGGGGGAGCGAAGCACCTGCACGATGCTCTACGGCCATGTCGAATCGCTGGAGGATCGGGTGGATCATTTACGGCAATTGCGCGCGCTGCAGGACCAAACCAGCGGGTTCGTGAGTTTCGTGCCGCTCGCGTATCAGCCCGAGAACAATCAGATCCCGGTGAAGCACCCGCCGAGCGGATTCGATTCGCTGCGGACGATTGCCGTCAGCCGCATCTATCTCGACAACTTCCCGCACCTCACGGCGTACTGGGTGGGGCTGGGACTAAAGCTGGCGCAGGTGGCGCTCAACTACGGCGCGGACGATTTGCACGGGACGATCGTGGAGGAACATATCTTCCGCATGGCGGGCGGTGGGCAGCCGCAACTCCAAACCGAAGCCGAACTGGTCAAAGCGATTCGCGAAGTGGGCCGCGTGCCGGTGCAACGGAACACCTTTTACGAGCCGCTCCGCCGGTGGGAAAATGCGGAGCCCGCCCCGGCGGCGGATCGGCCGGCTTCCCGGATGCTCGCGGATAATCTCGCCACCGCCTGACCCATGTCGCCCGACGAACTGCCGAAATTACGCCTCGTGACGGACAAGGGCCGGCTGCGCGAACAGTTGGAACGCGAGAACGAGGTGTCCGCCCGCGAACGGGAATTCGACTTGGCGGATTCGCTGGCCCCGTTCCGCGTGGGATCGGTTCCGTATTTGAATGCCGTTCCGCTCACGCGGGGGGTGGAGTCCGAAGTGGCGTTTGTCCCGCCGTCACGGTTGGGCGAGATGCTCTTGAAGAACGAGCTCGACGCGGCGTTGCTGAGCATTACCGAAGTCTTGTTGCGCGACCGGTACGACATCCTGGACGGGGTGGCCATCGCGAGCCTCGGCGAGGTGTATAGCGTGTTCCTGGCGCATCGGCGGCCCATCGAGGAAGCGCGCACGATTTATTGCGATCCGGCTTCATTGACGAGCGTGCATCTCTTGCGCGTGCTCCTGGCGGAACACGGCATTCGTCCCGAATTCAAACCGCTGTCCCGCTACGAAGATCGGCCCGATTACATGTTGCTGATTGGGGATACAGCGATCGATTTTCAACGCGCGCCGCACGAGCACGCCATTTGGGATCTGGGCACGGCGTGGTCCGAATTGACGCGGCTGCCGTTCGTTTACGCGGTGTGGGCGCTGCGGCGGGATGTCGACACGACGCGGCTGCGGCAAAAGCTGCGCGAAGCGCGCGATTTCGGCCTCGATACCCTCGACCACATCATTAACAGCCGGAGCGAGTACGACCTGGATTTCCGGCGCGATTACCTCGGCTGGCACATTCACTACCATCTCGGCACCGACGAACGCCGGGGGATAGCGCGGTTTGCCGAATTGCTGCGCAAGCACAGCGGTCAGGAAGTCTTCGCGCCGCGGTACGTCGTTTGAGGCAGGGAGGCTCGAATCGCTTGAACGAATTCGGGGCGCTCAAAGATTTTTTTCAACGCACCTTCGGCGAATCGCCCGTGCGGACGGTGCGCGCGCCGGGGCGGCTCGAATTGCTCGGCAATCATACGGATTACAATGGCGGGCTCGTGCTCGCGATGGCCATCGACCGCCATGTGTATTTCGGAGCATCGCCGCGCCTGGATGGGCAGATTCATTTGGCCACGACCGCGTTCCCGGAGCGGCACACCTTCTACATCGACCGTTTGGAAAAGGGCGCGACGCCGGGCTGGCCGGACTACGTGAAGAGTGTGCTCTGGGTGCTGCGCCGCCGAGGTGTCCACTTCACCGGCTTTAATGGCGCGATCCACAGCACGGTGCCGCTCGGCGCGGGACTCGCGAGTTCGGCGGCGCTCTTGATGGCGACAGCGCTGATCGTGCGCGAATTGTTTCCGTATCGGCTCACGGCGTCCGGCCTCGGAGCCGCACCACGGCGCGAACGGGAACGGCTTCCCCCACTGTCCCCGGCGGAACGGCTTGGCTTCGCCCAAGTGGGCGGCGCGGCGGAGTCCGAGTATGTCGGGCTCAATTGCGGCTTGCTGGATTATCTCTGCTCGATGTTCGGCCAGGAGGGGCATGCGCTCGAAATCGACGCGCTGACCAATACCGTCCGTCTCGAGCCGTTGCCACCCGGGCTCGTCGTCGTGGTTTGCGATTCCAAGGTGAAGCATGAACTGGCGAGCGGCGGCTACAACGAGCTGCGAGAAAATTGCGACCGAGCCGCGGCCAAACTTGGCGTCGATTTCCTCCGCCGCATCGATCCGGCGCAGTTGGAGGCCGCCCGCGCCAAACTCACCGGCCGCGAATACGAGTGCGCCCGCCACATCGTGGGGGAGAACCAGCGCGTGGCCTTTGCCTTGCGGGCGCTCCGCGACGGCGACCTGTCCCAAGCCGGGCAGTACTTTCTCCAGAGCCATGAAAGTTCGCGCGATTGCTTTCGCAACAGCACTCCGCCGCTAGACGTGCTGGTGGAGATCGCGCGGAATCTGCCCGGGTGCCTGGGAGCGCGGCTCAGCGGGGGCGGCTTCGGCGGGGTGACGGTCAATCTCGTGCGCTCGGACGCCGCGAACGCCTTCTGCGGGGCGCTGCCGGAGGAGTTCCGCCGCCGCACGGGAGCAGCCACGGAAGCATGGCTCTGCCCGGCCGCCGCCGGCGCGGCCTGACCCCCGTCTTTCCTGTAACCCCCGCGCGGCGTCTGATGTCATCACCGGCGATGAGATCTCGCCAAATCGTCAAGTTACGATCGGGGAACGATTCCATGCCGACCCTGCGGCGCGCCGTCGTCGCCCTGGCCCTGGCCGCTCTCGGAATTTCCACCGTTCCCGCCGCCGTGGGCGATGCCTACCGCTTCACGAATGTGTGGAACGCGCACTTCAGCTTCACCGCCGAGAACTGGCAGAACATGATGCCGGACGAACCGACCCAGGGCCCCTTCGGCCGGGGCGGCTTCGGACCCGGCATGTTCCTGGCCCCCAGCCTCATGCGCGAAGGGGATGCGAACGCCGACTCCAAAGTGTCCAAGGCCGAATTTGGCGGACTCGCGGAGAAACTATTCACGAAATGGGATACGAACCGGGCTGGGGTCATCAAACAGGACGACCTCCGGTCCGGCATCAACGCGCTGGCGGGTCCGATGCCCGGCCCGGGCGGCCCCGGTGGTCCAGGGGGGCGGCCCGGCGGCATCCCCTTGCAAGGCGCACAGGGCAAACGCAACGGGCTCGCCTCCGCGTCCGGCGTCGAGTTCGACTACGTTCCGGCCAACATCGAGATCGACGGCCAGGCCTTCACCAATGTAGCCGTCCGCTACAAGGGCAACGGCACCTGGATGAACTCCCGCAACACCGACAAGCGTTCTTTGAAGGCCGATCTCAACGACTTCGTACGGGGTCAGAAGTTCCACGGCGTGGCCAAATTGAACTTCCACAACTCCGTGACCGACGCCAGCTACATGAACGAAGTGCTCGGCTACCGGCTGTATCGCGACGCCGGCGTGCCCGCGCCCCGTTCGGCCTATGCGCGCGTCTCGGTGACCGTCCCAGGCACGTTCGACCGCCAGTATCTTGGACTGTATTCGACCATCGAGAATGTGGACGGAAACTTCGCCGAATACCACTTCCGCGCCAAGCAAGGGGCCATTTTCAAACCCGTCACGCGCGAGCCCTTTACCGACCTGGGCAACGATTGGGCGGCCTACCAGCAGGTCTACGACCCGAAGACCGATCTCACCGCCGCGCAAAAACAGCGGGTGATCGATTTCAGCAAATTGGTGAGCCACGCGGAGGATGGCGAGTTCGCGCAAAAGCTGGGCGAGTTCGTCGATCTCGACAATCTGGCCCGGTACATGGCGGTGACGACCTGGATTTCGACGATGGATAGCATTCTCGCCATCGGCCAGAACTATTACGTTTATCTGCATCCCAAGACGGGCAAGTTCCATTTCATTCCTTGGGATCTGGATCATGCGTTCGGCCAGTTTTCGCTGCTCGGCACGCAGGAATTGCGGGAGAACTTGAGCATTCACAAGCCGTGGCAGGGGGAAATACGGCTGCTCGAACGCATCTACAAGGTTCCGGCTTTCAAGGATTTGTACCTGGCCCGGCTGCGCGAGTTCAGCGAAACGATCTTCCGGCCGGAGCGATTGCTGAAACAGGTGGATGAGGTGGCAGCGGCCATCCGCCCGGCCGTGGTCGATGAATCGGAGACGAAGCTCGCCCGCTTCGACAAAGTAGTGGCGGGCGAAGCGGTTCCGCCCGACATGAGCGGCTTTGGCCCTCCCCCCGGACCGCGTGGGCCGGGAGCGCCGGGCGGAGGGGGCGATGTGTTGATCGCAGGCGGCCCAGGCAGGCCAGGTGGACCAGGTGGGCCCGGTGGGTTTGGTGCCCCGGGGCAAGGCCCCGGCGGACCCGGGGGTGGGATGCGTTTCGGCGGGCCGCCCGGCATGATGCAACCCGCGAAGCCGATCAAGCCCTTCGTGGCGGCGCGCGCGGCATCCGTAAAGGATCAGCTCAAGGGCAAATCCGAAGGCCAGAAAATCGATTTCGGATTTGGCGGACCGGGCGGGATGCGCGGATTTGGCCCCGGCATGTTCATGGGGCCGGCCTTCCTGAACGAGCTGGATGCCGACAAGAACGGCGAGCTTTCGAAGACCGAGTTCAGCGAGGGCTTTGGCCGCTGGTTCGAAAAGTGGGATGCCGGAAAATCGGGCTCGCTCGATGAAACCCAGCTTCTCGCGGGCCTGAACGAGACGTTCCGTCCTCCCGGGTTTGGACCGGGCGGTCCCGGGAGTCCCGGCGGGCCGAGACCTCCGGGAAACTGAGCCGAGGAATCCCGCTCATTTCGACCCCGAGAACAATACCACGAGGTCGATGATGAAGAGGAGGACGATGGTCGTTTCGAGGATCAGCATCCAGCGGTTCGACTGATCGTGCTGCAGCAGTTGGTACATGTTGTCCAGGGTCTGGAGTTTGGACTCGATATTCTTGTTCCACTGGGGCAGGTGAAACCGGCCGGAAATCGCTTCGTAGACCCGCGCCAGGTGCCAGTCCCCGAAAAACTTGGTGATGTTGCTCAGTTCGTCGTTGTAACGGGCCATATCGATCCGCAACTCGCGCAATTCGTGCAGAGTCTCGCGGCGGCCGCGGGAGGAGCGGTCGCGCATATCGCGGTAGGAGCGTTCGAGAGCGCGGTCGAGCTGGCGGTCGTAGGCCTCCAGTTCGGCGAGGTTTAGATTGGCCAGTTCAAGGACGTAGAGCGCTTCGGCGAAGTCCTCCGGCTCGTCGAGGATCAGGGCGGCGTCCCAATCCAGGACGATCAGGTCGTTCCGGTAATAGCTCAGGTAACGGCAGGTCGATTCGGCGGCCTCCTGGTCGGAGAGGTCTTCCACGGCAGGCTCCTGGGTGAGAACCGCCGCGACTTCCCGGAGCGATTCCTCCAGCCAGCGCTCGGCATCTTTTCGTTCGCCGAGGGCGGGGCCGCTTTCGAGGCAGAAAACCGTGTAAGCCTCCTCCTCGGGCAGGTACTCCAGCGGCCGGAGCATGTGGGGGCGGAGTTCGGAATAGACCTGCTCGGCGAGGACGCGGACTTCCTGATGCAGACTGCGATCCCCGAGGTCGAGATCGTGCATCGGCACCAGCTCGATCAGGCGATCGACGGCGAACGGGACCCGCACCGTGATGCTGATGGCGCCGATGGGGAGTATCTTGACCGTCCGCTCGGTGGCGACTCTTCCCTGAGGGGTGTTCCACTCGATGGGGGGCAGGCGAACCATCTGCGGCCGGGCGAAGAAGGGGTGGCGCGGGGTGCGTTTCGAGCCATCGACTTTGAATTGCTCGACCTTCTGGCCCAAGAGCTCGGTAATCCGGTCCTTGCCCATTTCGTAGGCCACGTCGAAGGCGAACATGTAGACCGCCTGGCCCCGATACCGTTTCGATCCCGGCCCTTGCATGCCCTCAGAGTACGGGAAGGGGGCCGCCGGGGCAACTCGGACGGTGGAGGACTATTTCAAGGCCACCCCCCCCTATTTTTTTCGCTGGGTGGCTGATCTGAGTCTCCGAAAGAACAAAAAAGCCGACCCGAAGGCCGGCTTTCTGAAATGTTGTGGGCTTCGATTAGGAAACCTTGCGGCGGAGGGCCGCCATGCCCGCGAGGCCGAAGCCGAGGAGCATGAGGGAGCTGCCCGCATCCGGAACCCGGGTGATCGGGGTCACGAGCAGGGTGCCGGAGAAGCCGGAGCTGGCAAAGCTATCCAGCATGAAAGCCACCGAGACATTCATCACGGCTTCCCCGCTGTAGGGGATAATGATGCTGTCGGTCGGGAACGGGAATGTGTCGGTATCCGGGATGCCGTCCGCAGGATTGGCGATCGCGCCACCGGCGAAGACGTAGTCGGACAACCCAACTCCGCCCGAAGCGGTAAACGCACCCGTAGGGGTGGAGGTCGCACCGCCACCGTCGCCATCCGAGAGGGTTTGGCCGTAGGAGAGGCTGATCGCGAGATGCGTCGTGCCGCCAGGAACAACCATCGGAGCGAAGAAACCGTAGACATAGCCGACAGGGCCACCCGTGCTATTGCTGGCATTGCCGCTGAAGAACATCAACGGGTCGGTATCGCCGCTCATGTTGCTATCGACGGAAACTCCGCCAGACGATCCACCGCTGCCGCCGCTGAACAAGGCACCGCCCTTGTAGCCGACAGCCGCTTCCTGGACTTCGTCATACGGACGGAGTTCGACCGAGCCGTTGAACAAGAACTGTTCCCCGTTCAGAGTGAAACCGCTGCTGATGCCTGCGGTATTCGCCGTGGAGCCAGCCTGGCTGGTCGCTACCCCGAGGAGCACCAAGGCTGATAGTGTAGTTGATAGAGCTTTCATGTTTTTCGTAAAAAGTGTTCGTGAGTATGGTCACTTCTCTCGATCCATACCTAGCACAGGGTGTGCCAAGCCGAATAGCCCCGCCTCCATCCCAGGCCCAAGCTATTCGCCATCATGCTGTTAGGTGTCTCGATTCGGTAAATCGGCACCCGGAATTCCCTTCAGTTTCACGAAAATGTGTAAAGATTGTTTACGCTTTTTGAAAAAACGGAAAATGGAGCGCACCAACAAAAAGGCCGGCCCGAAGGCCGGCACTGCAATTAAAAAGATAGAGCCGAATGGACTAGGCGGAGCGGCGGCGGACGGCCGCGATTCCGGCCAGCGCGAGCCCCAACAGGGCGGCCGAGGAACCGGCATCCGGGAGAGGCTTGGCGATCGGGGTCACCAGGAGGGTGCCGGAAAACCCGGAGCTGCTCGCGGCACCGAGGGTGAACGAGACATGCATCGCCATGGTCGCCTGCCCGGTGTAAGGAATGACCACGCTCACCGTCGGAAAGCTGAAGGAGTCGGTATCGGGAACGCCATTGGCGGGATTCGTGATGGGGCCGCCCGAGCCTATAACGTCCACCCCACCGATGCGCGCAATCGATGTCGTGGCACCGACCGGCGTGGAAAACGTGCCGACTCCCGTCGCGTCGGACAGGGTCTGGCCAAAGGAGATGCTGACGCTCAACGCGACGGTGCCCAACGGAACGATCATCGGGGCAGCAAAGTTGTAATTGAACACGCCAGGGGCGAGCGTTCCGTTGACGGCATGGCCGCTGAAGAACATGAGCGGATCCACATTTCCACTCATGGAGCCGTCGATGGTGGTATTCTGTTCCGGCCATGCGCCGGCAAGAATACCGCCGAAGTCGCCCGGCTTTTTATCGGCCGCGATCCGCGGACTGCCCTCAGGATCGTAATAGACTTCACCGGTGAAATTCCTGGTCTCGTCATCGTACGTGACACTTCCGGTGATGGAAGGCCAGTCCGCGGTCGAGCCGGCATGGCTGCTCGATGCACCCAGACACGCGAGCACCATCAGCAGTTCTTTGTAAGCAATAATTCTCCTGTTCATCGGTATATTGGCGGCGAGCCAGGGGGTGATTCTTCTGGAATCGGCTCACGGCTGTCAAGCAAGGGTGATGCCATTTTTTGATTCCGGCAACTGGAGGCACCTGTATCCAACTCAACAACAACGCTTTATGCGTCGCTTATTCATAAATACACCGACGCCTATTTGAGTCGGAATCGGGAAAAACCGTAAGAAAACTTTACAGAAATCGGGCCGAATGGCTCCACCTCCAGGCGGGAATCCGGCGGCGCTGTCGTCCCAAGATCACTCGGCGCGGAAGGGGTTGGTTTCGAGGATCGGACCCCGCGGCAGCGGCCCTTGGCCGGCAGCGGCGCTCGCAATGGCCTGCGGTGGACGGCAATCCCATCTGCTCTGAGTCATGTCCGGCGGACAATAAAAAAGCATGGGCTTGCGCCCATGCTTTTCTTGAAGCCTAATCCTAAACTGGAGCTTAGCTCTGGCGGCGATTGAACGCGGCGAGGCCGAGGAGGCCGGCACCGAGGAGGATCGCGGAAGCGCCACCGTCCGGGACGATGCTGCTCCGGCTGAAGATGCTGCCGGAGAAGGACGTTTCATGAACGCCACTCTTCAGAGCGGTAAGTGGAACGCCGGGGACGAACTGGAAGGTAATGACCAGAGCGCCGGAACCGTCGTTAAACAGGGCCACGAGGTCCGCGTTGGCACCCGCGTAGCTGATGTTGCTGAGGTTCAGAGCACCGAAGACATTGATGTTGCCACCGGTGCCGATAACCGCGATGTCGACGAGGTCGAGATCGGCGGTGAGATCGGTCGCTCCGTCATCAATCGTGATCGAGCCGGCACCCGTGACGGTGGCGTAGCCACCGCCGATCGCGCCGATCGCGAACGTGCCGCTGATGTCGCCAAGCAGGTCGATGGCGCTACCGGTGTCGATCTCGAAGGCGGGGGAACCGAACGAGAAGTTTCCAGCCCCGTCGAACGCAATCAGGCCCGTGCCCGTAGCCGTGCTGAAGTCGAAGCTTACAGCCTGGCTTTGGACGGACCCGAGCGCGAGCGCGCTGAGGGCTAACGTCATTAATTTCTGTTTTGATTTCATACGCAGTCAGTGAGGGATCGCAAACCACTTGAGCAATCCACATGTCGCAGCTAAGCAAAGTGTGTACCGGGTTGTCTCGGGGCAATAAATTATTCGCAAGTGGTTGATAGGACGATCATTGAAATTCGGATGTCGCGAGGAGAGAACGACAACTCGTAAAGATGTTTTACGATTTTTTGAAGTTTTTGACAGAGGCGGAACAGCGGGAAGACCGAACCGGAACTGGCGCAGAAAAAGCAAAAAGCGCATGAGCTTGGGGCTCACGCGCTTGGCGAAAGTGGTGGGAAACAATTAGCTCCGGCGGCGAACGAGAGCGCCGAAACCGATCAAGCCGATCCCGAGGAGAACGGCCGAAGTGCCGCCGTCCGGAACCTGCTCCGCGAAGATAGAGCCGGAGAAGCTGGTCTTCAGGGCTTGATTCTTCAACTGATTGAGCGACTTGGCCGGAATGAACTGGAAGGTCAGGACGTTGTAGGCCCAACCGATGTTAGCCAGTTCTTCGAGGTCCGCGTTGGCCCCGCCGACGTACTGGATGTTGGTCATGTTGACCGCGCCTTCGACGTTCAAGGTGGAACCGGTGCCGCGCTGGAAAATCTTGACCCACTCGATGTCGGCCGTGAGGACGCCGCCGTCGAAAATGGTGATCGTGCCGCTGCCGCTGACCGGAGCGGAGAATCCGCCGCCTTCGGCAACGACCGCGCCGATGGTGAAGACGCCATCAATGTTGCCGAAGAAGGTAGCGGCACTTCCAGTATCAACCTGGAAGTCGAACCCGGCGATGGGGCCGACAAAGGAAAAGTGGCTCGCGCCATCAAACTCGATGCCAGCATCGGGAATGCTGCTGTAATCGAAGCTCACCGCCTGGCTCGCAGGGGACAAGGCCAGCACTCCGAGAGCTGCGGCCACCGACATTTTAACGTTTACTTTCATATCTTCCACACCACCGTCGCTTGGATCAACCCAAGGCAACCGGGCGAGAGTTATCCAGCAGCGACCATGCCAACCCGGAGGTTTTGTTGCCGGATTGCGCCAAATCGTTGGGTATCAACTGGTATCGGAACAGAATGAGAACAGCCGAATGGAAGGGGGGCTTCAAAGTTCGGAAAAAGTGTAAGGGGGCTTTACAGATTTTCGAAAAACGAGCCCGGGTGAGGTGGACCAGAAGCCAGCGGGACGGGGCTGTTTTGGGCGACCGGGCAAGGCGATTCGATGGGGCATGGCCGGGCGGGGCTCGGGGCGAGGGAGGGGTGGGTGGGCGCGGATTTCGGCAAATCTCCCGATGTCGACGGGTCGAGAGGGTCTCATTGCTGGAAGAAAACTAGGGTTGGAATCGATACCGACCGGCCTACCCTTTTTTCTATGAAGAAAGGGGAGGGGCGAGTTGGCTGGGTGACGAAGC
>CAYZKY010000167.1:0-13319 GCA_964478815.1 uncultured Verrucomicrobiota bacterium | reverse complement strand
GAACCCGCGTAAATAGGACTTCCTTGGGCCAAAATGACCCGCCCTTCACGCGTTCCAACCCCCTCCCGCCACCCCGGAAGTCTACATTTCCAGCGCCCGGCCCGCGCCCAACTCCCGTCCCGTGGGTTCCCGTGCTCAAAACGAGCGTCATCTGCTCCGCGCCTCGCCCAGTGAAAACCAGTCCGTCGTCCCGCTTCCAACCCGCCCCATCCACCACTTCCCGCCCTTTCATTCACCACTCACCACTCGATCGGTCGTCCCCGGCGACCGCCCCTTCCGATCGCCCCCGGCCGGCACAAGAGCGTTGCGAGGCCGCCCCACTTCCGGGATCATGTTGCGGTTACTGTATGGTGAACATGATCGAGTCCCTGATCGCCGAACGCCGGCCCGGATGCACGCTTCCCAGCCGCTTCTATTCCGACGACACGGTTTACCGCGCCGATACCGAAGCCGTCTGGCGGCAAGGCTGGCTCTTCGCCGGGCATGGCTGCGAGATTCCCAAGCCTGGCGATTACTTCACGCTCCAGGTCGATACCGATCCCATCGTCGTCATCCGTGGTGACGACGGCGCCATCCGCGCCTTTCACAACGTCTGCCGGCATCGCGGCTCGATCGTCTGCACCGACGATACCGGCCATGCCGGACGCCTCGTCTGTCCCTACCATCAGTGGGCCTATGGCCTCGATGGCCGCCTCATCGCCTGTCGCGGCATGCAGGACGATCTCGACAAATCGCAGCTCGGCCTTTCCCCGGTGCATGCCCACGACCTCGAAGGCTTGATCTTCATCTCGCTCGCCGCGAATCCGTCGCCCTTCGCCGCCGCCGAGAAATCCCTCGCGCCGCTCCTTCGTCCGCAAGGCTTCCGCCGCGCCAAAGTCGCCAAGGCCGTCGACTACCTGGTGAAGGCGAACTGGAAGCTCGTCTGGGAAAACAACCGCGAGTGCTACCACTGCAACCTGAATCACCCGCAGTATATCAAAGCCAATTTCGACCATTACAACATCGACGACACCCTGCCCCACATTCGCGAGCAGATGCAAAGCGCCGTTTCGCGCAGCGAGCAGAAATGGGCCGACGACGGCCTCACTGTCACCCACAAAGCCACCGGCATGACGACCTTCCCCGACGCCGAATACAACATCTGGTGGTCGGCCAACCGCACCGCGCTCGTCGACGGCTGGGTCAGCGAATCGATGGATGGCCAACAGGTTGCGCCCCTGATGGGCGACTATCGCGATCCCGATGTCGGCACGTTGCGGATGCGCGCCCTGCCGAATTTCTGGAACCATTCAAGCTGCGATCACGGCGTCAGCACGCGCCTGCTCCCGGCCGGGCCGCAGCAGACCGCCATCCGCGTCTACTGGCTCGTCGATGAGAAAGCGGTCGAAGGCCGCGACTATCAACTCGATAAAGTCATGCCCTTCTGGCAACTGACCTCCGAGCAGGATTGGCTGATCTGCGAGCGTCAGCAAACCGGGGTCAATTCCACCGCCTACCGGCCTGGCCCCTACTCGACTTACAAGGAATACAACGTGGACGGGTTCATCCGCTGGTATTTGAAAATGCTCTCGCTCGCCCAGGGGAGGAAACCATGAGCCTGCCCGACGCACAAACCATCATCGTGGGCGGCGGCGCCATCGGTTGCGGCGCGGCCTACGCCCTGGCCAAGGCCGGCCAGAAAGACATCCTCGTCCTCGAACGCGCCGGTGCTCTCGCCGAAGCTACCACGTCTCAGGGAGCCGGCTTGTGCGGCCAGGTGCGCGATTCCGTCGAACGCACTCACCTGGCCATGCATTCCGTCGCCACCTTCCGCGCCTTGCAGAAGTCGGACGTCAAACCCGACTGGCACGAGACCGGTTCATTGCGGATCGCCCTGAGCGACCGCCGCGTCGAAGAATTCAAACGCCTCAAGCAAGCCGCCGACGAAGCGGGGCTGGAGGCGCACCTGATCGACAACGCCGAGGCACAACGCCATTGGCCCATGATGGATTTCTCCGCCGTGAAAGCCGTCATCTGGTGCCCCTCCGATGGCTGGATGACGCCCAAACACGTCGCTCGCGCTTATGAGCACGCGAGCCGCAGCATGGGGGTGAGGTTCGAGACGTCCGTCACCGTCACCGGCATCAATTTGCAGGGAGGCCGCGTCGCCGGTGTCGAGACCAATCAGGGGCCGGTGAAATGCCAGCGCGTGATCAATGCGGCGGGCGCGCACGCCTACCACGTTGCGAAGTTGGCCGGACTCGAGCTGCCCATCGTCCCCGTCCGCCACGAATATTTCGTCACGGCCGCGATGGCAGGATTGACGCCCGATCTCCCCTGCTTCCGCGTGCCGGAGTTGACGCTCTACGGCCGCGTCCGCGACGGTGGCCTGCTCCTCGGCGGATGGGAGCCGCGCTCGCTCCATCTCGATCCGCGCTCCTATCCGCTGGCGGATGCGCCGCCGCCCGTCACGACGGACTGGCCGGTGCTCGACAGTTTCACCGCCAGTTTCTCTGCGTTGTTTCCGAAGGTGACAGCCGCCTCGAAACCCACCGTCGGCAAAGGCTGGCCCACCTTCACGCCCGATGGCCGCTTCCTCATCGGCGAAAGCGCGCGCGTCCCCGGCTTCGTCATGTGCGGCGGCTGCAACGCCCACGGCATCTCCGGCTCCGGCGGCATCGGCAAAATGCTCGTCGAATCCCTCTTCGATCCCAAACCCTCTCCCTACGTCCGCAGCCTCAGCCCCGACCGCTTCACCGAAACCCCCTGGACCTGGGAAAAAGCCCGCCCCGAAGCCGCCAAAGTCTACGAGACGTATTATGGCGTTTGATGCTCCCAACACCGTTCGCTTGTGCAAACGATGCGCAAAACGCTGGCCTCGGTTGAGTTCGAGCAGGCGTGATTATCCCAGATTTGCGACAGGCCGCGAGCTGCGCTAACCTCTAAATCATGATGGCGGTGGACCTGATTACAGTTGACCCCGATATCCTGGGGGGCACTCCAGTTTTCAAAGGGACGCGCGTTCCGGTCCGATCCCTCTTTGAGTACCTCCAACGCGACTACACGTTGGAGGAATTTCTGGAGTGTTTTCCGTCGGTCTCCCGGGATTCGGCACTTCGTGTTCTTGAGCGATCGGAGTCCGTGCTGCTGGCGCCAGTCTGTGCGTGAAGATACTGCTGGATGAGTGCGTGCCTTGGCCGATCCATCGCCTGCTGGACGGTCACCATTGCACCACCGCCCAGAAATGTGGTTATTCCAGTTCGCGTTCCAGATGAGACGAAGGCGCGCCGGGATTTTGGCCGCTGGCAAGGCGCGAGGAGGGAGCATAGCCTTGCGCTCTGTGACCGACGAGCCACGCAGCCAGCGGTCGAAAGACCAAGCGCATTCGTCTCATCTGGAACGCGAACTGGAATTAGGGAGGAATCAAAAATGGCGATCTGATCCGCTCCGCCGAAGGCAAGTTCGATCTCTTCATTACCTCGGATCTAAACATCCGCTATCAGCAGAATCTGACGAGTCGGTCTCTTTCCATTCTGGAACTTTCGACAAACGATCTTCGCCGCATCCAAGCCGCGGCGGATCAGTTGCGGAAGGAGATCCGTGGCATTCGGCCGGGAGAATTCAGATGTCTGGATATTCCTTGAGTCGCCGTCGTCTTCACGGGGCAGGACCCCGCCACCGGCGCAGCCGCAGCGCATTCCCAATCACAATAAAATCAGAGAGGCCCATCGCGAGCGCCGAGATGATCGGGCTGAGAAAGCCGAGCGCGGCCAGCGGCACGGCCGCGGCATTGTAAAAGAAGGCCCAGAAGAGGTTCTGCTTGATCGTGCGGAGAGTGGCTTGGGCGAGGCGGATGGCTGTGGGGATGGCTTCGACATCCGCCCGCAGCAGGACGATATCGGCGGATTCCCGGGCGACATCGCTGGCATTGAGCAGCGCGATGCCGAGATCCGCTTGTTCGAGAGCGGGCGCGTCGTTAATGCCGTCCCCAGCGAAAGCCACGCTCTGGCCGGATTGCTGAAGGCGGCGGATGACTTCGACCTTGCCTTCGGGCCGGGTCTCGGCGTGAACGTTCGCCTCCGCAATCCCCAGTTCGCGAGCAATGGCGAGCGCGGTTTCGCGATGGTCGCCCGTCACGAGGTAAATGCCGAGTCCCGCGCGGCGAAGCTCCTCAATCACCTCCCGCGCGCGCGGCTTGGGTGAATCCCGCAACGCAAGCGACGCAAGCGCCTCGGTGCCCAAGGCAAGCCCGATAACGGTCGCTCCCTGAGCGCGCCACTTCGCGGCGATCGGTTCCAATCTGGAGGTATCAATCCCAAAAGACTTGAGCCAATCAAGACGGCCCAGACGGATGGGAACTCCTTGACGCAGCGCCTCCACGCCCGCACCGCGGATTTCGCGCCATTGGTCGAGCGGTTCGGCCACATCGGAAGCGAGCGTGGCAACGGCTTTGCTGAGCGGGTGCGCCGAAGGCCGGGCCAGCGCAGCGGCCAGTCGTTCGATCGCCGCGCGGTCGAGCGATCCGGTCGGTTCGACCGCGGCGACCGAGAGCTTGCCCTGGGTAAGCGTCCCCGTCTTGTCGAACAACACGGAAGTGATCTTCCCGGCCTTTTCCAGCGCGACACCGTCGCGGATCAGGATGCCACGGCGGGCCGCGACGTTCGTGCCGGCCATGATGGCCACCGGCGTCGCAAGGCCCATCGCGCAGGGGCAGGCGATAATGAGCACCGCCGCCGCATGAAACACCGCGGCGGCCAGCGCACCCTCGGGCGAATGGCCGTGCCACAGGAAGCGGGCGAGCCACTCATGAACCTGGCGGGCGGATTCGGGGGACAATCCCCACCACAGGGCCGCGCCCAGCGCAATGGCGATGACGATCGGCACAAAGATACTGCTGACGCGGTCGCCGAGGCGCTGAATATTGGCCCGGCTGTTTTGGGCCTGCTCAACCACCTGGATGATCTGGGCCAGCGCCGTGGCCTCGCCGCTGGCGGTGACCTCGATCACGAGCCGCCCGTTCGAATTGATCGTGCCGGCGTAGACCTTGGAGCCAGCCGTCTTCTCGATCGGCAGGGCTTCCCCGGTCAGCATCGATTCATCGAGGGCCGACGCACCTTCCTGCACCGTGCCATCCACCGGCACGCGATCCCCCGGCGCCAGGACGACCCGGTCGCCCACCTTGATTTCGGAGGCGGGCACCGACCGCTCAACGTCATCGCCGTCGACACGGCGCGCGGTGGGCGGCGCGAGCTGGAACAGCGCCCGGAGCGATGCCCCGGCCTGCGCGCTGGCCTTGGCCTCCAGATGATGGCCAAGGCTCACCAGGCTGAGAATCGCCGCGGCATCCATGAAAAAGAGATGCCCCGGCCACCCCGCGAACAAGCCGAATACGCTGTACAGAAACGCCGTCGTGGAGCCGAGCGCGACCAGCGTGTCCATGTTCGACCGGCCTTGCTTGAGCTGACGCCACGCCCCCTGGTAAAACGGCCGCCCAGCCCAGACTTGCACGGGGAGCACCAGCGCAAAGGAAAGCCACTGATACCAGCGCGTCGTCCCCACGCGCGCACCCCATTCGAGCGCCATTAGAATCAGAGTGACGGTCAGTCCCAGGATGAGCCCGCTCTTCCAGCCCGAACCGTGGTGCTCGGCCTCGTGCTCGTGCTCAGGTTCCTGAACGCGTCCGGGATAACCCGCCTGCTCCAGGCTGCGCAGGACCGCGGGCAGATCGGGAGCCGCCGACCAACGCACTTGCGCCCGGCCCTGCTCGAGTTCGACCTTCGCCTCCTTCACGCCCGGCACCGCCACGATGGCTTCGCGGACATGCCGCGCGCAATTCTGGCAGGTCATCCCCTCGACGCGGAGATCCGAAACCGGGCTTGAATGATTCGTGCTCAAAGGTGCGTAACTCCAGAGCCGCGACCGATCACATGCGCCAACCCAGCGGCCATCCCGCGCACCTCGTGCCCAGCCTTTGGTCGGGGGAGGATAGCCGTCTCGGCTGTCTGCGGCGGGCGTCTCGCCCGCCGCCGGCCCCCTTCCACCCGGCCGGTCAGCGTTTGGCCATGCGGGAGCGCGCCAATTCGAGAATGCGCTTCTCCCGATCGGTCAGGCTTTGCATGCCGTGCGCGGAGATTTTGTCCAGGATCGGATCCACCTCGCGGCTGATGAACTCTTCCGAAGGCAGCTCCGGCTCTTCGGCCGCGCCTTGTTTCGGCCAGGCCGTCGCGGCCCGGCGCGGGCGGGCGGCGGGCTGAGCGGGCTGGAAGAAATCGAAGGAGGGCCAGCGCCAGTCCCAATGCATCATCCACCGCACGTAGGCGTAGCCGAAGAGCAATCCGCCCAGATGCGCCCCATGCGCCACGCCGGGCACACCCGCCGGGACCAGAATGCCGAACAGCGAGAGAAAAATGCTGGCGAAGAACAGCACCTTCGCCGGAATGGGCAGGATCAGCATGAAGCGGATGATCTCCCCCGGATACATAAAGCAGAACGCCGCCAGCAGTCCGGACAGCCCCGCCGAGGCCCCCACGACGCTGCCCGGAAAATTGGAAGGCAGCACGAGATTCCCGACCGCATGCAAGAGCCCCCCCGCGATGCCGGCCCCGAAGTAAATCTGGAGCCAATGCTGGCGCGAAAACGTATGTTCCAGCACCGAGCCGATCTGGTACAGGAACACACAGTTCAACAGAACGTGCAGGAAGCCGCCGTGCAGAAACTGAAACGTCAGCAACTGCCAGAGATGGCCGCGGCGGAGCACGCTGTCCGTCAGCGCCAGATCCCGCAGCAGGCCCACCCCGGTCGAGCTGTACGAATAGGCGATGGACTGGAGGACGTAGCAAACTCCCAGAATCACCACCATGATGACCGCGATGGACTTCTGCGTTCCATACGCGGGCTCGCGCATATACGACCGGTCATCGAGCATCTCGAAATACCCTAGCCGCCCACCGCCCGATTTTCAATCCGCATTTGGAATGATTCTCGGCGGAGGCCACCAGCAGCGGCGCCGGGCGGCACCGCGCTGAGCCTCGCCCGCAAATCGTTGGGAATCCAGCGTTTACGCGGGTCTGCGGCGCCCGAACCGTCTGAAGCTGGAACTCCAGCCGAGGCCAAGCGTCCCAACGCACTCAACGCTTGGTTCCAATCGCAATTACAATTGCGTTTAGTAGCGCCAAACGCCATACTACTTTCCGTGATCGCACGCCAAACCTGGCTCGAACGGATCGAAACTCTCTGGCGCACCCGATCGATCATTTGGCTCTCGGGCGTCCGCCGCGTGGGCAAGACCGTGCTCTGCCGGAGCCTGCCGAATATCGATTACTTCGATTGCGAACTGCCCCGCGTGCGACGTGAACTGGCCGATCCCGAAGAGTTCCTGCGCGCTTTGCGGGGACGCCGCGTGGTGCTCGACGAGATTCATCGCCTCGGCCACCCCTCCGAACTCCTGAAGATTGCGGCGGACCATTTCCCGGACGTGCGGATCGTGGCCACCGGTTCTTCCACACTCGGCGCAGCCCGCAAGTTCCGTGACACCCTGGCAGGACGCAAAGCCGCCCTGTGGTTGACTCCGATGACGCTGGCGGACATGGCGGATTTCAAGAAGCCGAATCTCCAGCATCGTCTGCTCCACGGAGGGCTGCCGCCTTATTTCCTTTCGCCGGAGCTGCCGGAGCGCGAGTTCCAGGAATGGATGGACGCTTATTGGGCAAAAGACATCCAGGAGCTGTTCCGTCTCGAGCGGCGGCACGCCTTCCAGACACTTTTTGAGTTGTTGCTCGCGCAAAGCGGCGGCCTGTTCGAGGCGTCCAGGTTTGCCGGACCGTGCGAGGTGAGCCGCACGACCATCAATAATTACCTGCGGGTTCTCGAGGCAACCCTGGTCGTTCATGTCCTCCGCCCGTTCGCCAGCCGCCGGCAGGCGGAGATCGTCGCCGCGCCCAAGGTTTATGGTTTCGATACTGGCTTCGTCTGCGCGCACCGCGGCTGGACGGCCCTGCGGCAGGAGGACCTCGGGCATCTGTGGGAGCATTTCGTCCTCAACGAAATCCAGGCCGCGACGCAGAGCCGCGACGTGCGGTTTTGGCGCGACAAGCACGGGCACGAGGTGGATTTCGTCTGGGCGCCCCGGGGCCGGCAGCCGCTGGCCGTCGAATGCAAGTGGTCGGCGGACCGTTTCAGCCCCGAGGGCGCGCAAGCGTACGCCCGCGCTTATCCCGAGGCCGAGATCGTCGTGGTGTCGCAGGACGTCGAGCGGGCCTTTCGCCGGAAGCTGGGCGGGGCCGAAGTAACTTTCCTCGGGCTGCCCGCATTGCTCGAACGGTTGAAAGCGTAAGAGATGACATGAGTTGTTGGCGGGTGTAGCGCCTCCGCGCTCGCCTGCCAACAACTCATGTCATCTCTAATGCCTGGAATTTCGATGGCCGCCGCCCTCACGGCATCAGCAGCATCCACTCCCCGTGGTGCAGAAAGTTCGTCCGCATCCGATCCAGATGCCCTGCCGTCTGGTGCCGCACGCTCCCGTCCGCCACCGCCAGGTTCCCATCCCCCTGATGCAGCTCGGCCGACCAGCCCAGCCTGGCCAGGTTCGTCCCCCGCGCCACGTCGGAAGGCAGCGGCATCCCCCCCATCGTGAGATTCCGGTCGCCCCCCAGAATCGATTCCCACCGCAGTTCATCCGCATACAGGCCGATGAAATACTACCCGGACGGCGGGATAGGCTACGAAGGCTGACGAGCGCCGCAGGTGCAGATGCGAGGCGCGAACGCGGAAAGATGCCCGCAGTGGCCTCTGACCAAGTGAGCAACGAAGCAGATGCGCCTACGCCGCCGTCAGAGTTTGTAGCTTATCCCGTCGTCCGGGTAGTAGCTCAAATTCTTCGAATGCAGGTTCGTCCACGCTGCCGCCTCCCGCCGCGTCCCATCCGTCGGGCACACCAGAATCTTCGGTGTCGTCAGCTCGTTCGTGATCCAGGTGTAGTAAGCCGCCGCCGTCAGCGTCGCGAGATTCACCTGATTGCTCTGGGCCGCGTACGGGAACCGATCCCCATGATCCACCGCGTAAATCCGGCTCGCCAACGCTACGTGCTTCAGATTGTTCACGCACACGATCCGGTGCGCCCTCGGCCGCGTCTTCGCGAGGCTTGGCCTGAACACCAGCGCCAGAATCGCGCACACCGCCACCAACACCAACAACTCCGCCAGGGAAAATGCCGCCGCCCTAGCCACGCCCGGCTATCCCCTCCTCCCTCCCGGCTCCATCTCTCGTGCCGTTCCACTCCCTTCACACCCAGTTAGACCAACCGGCCCTACTCGTCGGTTTGCCTGTCCTCAAGCCGTCCAGCGCAAGCAAATCGTGGACGCGCGCCAGTATCCGTTCTTCCGCCACGGTTCAGAAGCGACCAACGGGAGCGACACCTGGATTCAAATTCGCAAATCCGCCCCAAGCCCCAACGGGGCGGAACAAACCCTGAGTCACAAACTCACGCTCAATCCCAGACGTATCGCTCATCCATCTCCATGCCATGGTTCCGGCACAACGCCCGCTAAAATTCTGGAGGGCCAAAGCCATGTCGCCTCCGGCTGCTGCGGCCGGCACTGCAGCCAGTTGTTAAGCCACTGCTCAGATTAAGGTCAAGGTGGCGACATCGGCCATCTTAGTAGCGCGGCAGGGAAAGCTGCATCCCGTCCCACAGTTTGCCGCTATCTAGAGCCTCGATCATCGCCTTTGTTTGTTGAAGTAGCTGATCTGCAGGAATGTCATTGTAGGTGGCAACTGAGAAGATGCGTTCGCGTGGCGAAACTGCTACCGCCAAGTCTTGCACCTGCTGCAGCAACTGCCGGGAACGATCAATGTCGCCGAGCATTGCGTACGGAATGTGCATCGCTTGCATGTGATTGAGTCGGATCACGGCGGAACCAACGCCCTCGGTTGCAGCGCCCCGCTCATAGAGAGCTACAATTTCCTTGATGTCTGCCATCGGAACGGGCCGGCCAGCTCTTCGGCGGGCTTCTGAATAATTGAAAGCGTTAGCCAGCAATGAGAGATCTGGTTCCTCGGTGGTCAATCTGCGAGGCAAAGGTTCGTAGGTCTCCACCGCTTCCTCGTATTCACCCGCCGTCATGCAAAGTTGGCCCAAATCCGTTCGTAACGAGTCCTCAATGCCAGAGCCTGCGGTGTTCTTGATGGCTTTCAGCCGAGCTTGGCAGAGCGTAATGGCCTCATGGTAGCGTTTCTTGACCTTCAGAAGTCCCACTAACTCACCATACGCGGGCGAAAAGAATGGATCGACTTCAATCGCTTTTCGGAGGGCTCCTTCAACCTCGCCAATTCGCCCGAAAGCGCGGGAGACTTGCGCCACCTGGTAGTAGCACTCCGCTCTGTCAGGATACTCGCGCTTGAGAGCTTCAACAGCCTCACTGGCACGCTCGTCGTCAAGTTCCTCAATCGCTCGCCCCGCCTCCTTGATGAGAAAGTCGAGCCCTCGGACATCATACTCGGTGATCTTTTCGCGCAGCAAAGTGTATTCATGAGCTAAGCGAGATCCAAACCCACGTGCCGCAGCCAAGGTCGGGTTGCGGCGGCTGATCTCCGAGAACTCTGGATCGAGGTCTTCCCAAATTACAATCTGCTCCTTTAAAGGGACTCTTGCATCATAATGAATCTGGCAGTGAGGCTTGGTTCCCAACTCTTTCTCAGCCAGTTCAAGTCGCTTTTGCAACAAACCGGTTTTCTCTTTGGGTAGTGGCGGTACGGGACTGGCAACGGTTAACAGCTGTGGGGGTCGGGTATTCTCGGCTTTGCTTAAAGCCCGTGCCACGCCCGCGATGCCATGGATGTTCTGGTCGTTAAGGGCATAAATCAACACCACCAACTGCGGCAAGTGCAGCGTGCAGATTCCACCGACATCCGTCAGGCCTGTTCGGGAATCAATCAGGACGTAATCGGGAGCATAGGTTTTCTCGACGTCGGCCTTCCAATTGTCAACGAAGCGCTCTCCATCGTACTTGTCGTAAAGGTCTGTCCAGTTGATCCGAGCGCGGTCCCGGTTGTACTGTTGATCTTTTTTGCCACTTGGCATCAGCCACAACTTCCCTCGGAGATGCGTCGAGGTAGGTAGGCATTCACGCACAAAAGAGCCGATTGGCGGCGCCTTTCCTGTCGCGAGATACTCGGCCACGTATTCGACCACCCCCGAATGTCCCTTGACGCATCCAAGCCCTTCGAAAGCGTCCAATCCTGGGGCTTCGAGGTCGAAATCAATCAGCAATACCCGACGCCCTTCCTTGGCGAGCATAGCCGCGACATTGGCCAAGGCCATGGTGCGGCCAACGCCACCCTTGTAGGAATAAAAGGTGACCCAAAAAGTGTTCATTGCACGTTTGCAATCAGGAGTCCGCGTGCGGCGTTGAACTTACGGATTGCCAGTTCCGGAACGGCTTCCAATCGGGTTCCGCTCATTCGCCCACTGCTAGCCGGGAAGCGGACGTGATACTCAGCTTGCCAGTAGCCACCGAGTTGCAAGGCGACCGTCTGGTTTGCGGTTTGTTCCGCGCGTCGCCAGCGTCGGTCCCTGATCCACTCATAGACTGCTGGGTGAGCCATCAGGGCGCGCAAAAAGTAACCCATTGAGCGGCTCACGCGTTGCGTGCCGCGCGCCCACCGATGCAGCGTTTTCCCGCCCATTCCGAGTGCCTCCGCCGCTTCTGTTTGGTCAACCTGGAACTGCTCCAGAAATGAACGAACTGCTGCAGCAGGAAGCGTGTCTTGGTGTTGTTCAGCGGCCGCCTCGATGCGCCGCGACGACTCGGGTGGGATTGTGTCTTCACCGCATTTGTCGCAGCGGAAGATAAGAAGTTTCGGCACTGTCAAGGTCTCGGCTTCGGGGAGGTCGAGACGATAGTCCTCGAACATCTCTTGGTAGCGCCCCTCACCGCATGCGAAACAGGTTTCTGGATGATTGCTCATGGCAAAATCGGGTTGGTTTATCTCGGCAGAGGTGGATAACCCGTGCTGTGTGCCTTCACTTGCAGCCAAGCCCTGCTCAGGTTGACCTGCACTCGGTTGTCTTGCAATTTCACTTCGAAATAGACCGTGTCGGAGTCCTCTGAGTCCAACAGTAGGCTCCCGTGATAGCCTTGCCCGCCGGTCGGGTAGACCTTGATGTGTATTTTGCAACCTTCATCGATGTGTCGGATTAGCGCTTGAATAAGGACGACTCGCGAAAGTCCCCAAAGGACAATGTTTGTCTGGGTGATCCTGCTGAGAAAGACGTCATCATCAAGACATGCATCTTTGATTTGTTGGACCACGTTCGGGCCTGCTAAGCGCTCAGATCCGTTCATGGCCAGTGCTGATTGATACTCGACTGTTTATTGTAGTGAGTCAAGTGCTTATTGATACCTTTTCTGACCTGCCTCCCCCCATTGCGATCCGAAAGCATTGGCCGACAAACAGAGCGCACTAGCACCCCCAAAGCTCCAAGCCTCTCCTCGATCTTCGCTGGGATGCTGTCCCCAGGCTTGAGCACCAGTTCATCGAACCACACCTTCACCCCATCCGCCCGCAACCGCTCCGCTATCGCCCTCACCACGGGCTTGTCCTTCGAGCTGTGGCTCAAGAAAACGTCATACTGGAGTGCTTCGGCCATTGCCCTGCCATCCGTACCGCCCTCCTCCTACAGAGTCAATCGGATAAGCGCGGCACCGGAGGGCAACGATATTCCTTTTTGGCGGCCTGTGCCCGAAAGGGTCGAAATCATTCGCGTCCTTGGGGTGATCGATCATTAAAATGTAGACTCTACAAATGCTACATTGATTTCCCACCCGATCATGCTAAGCTCTTGCCATGATCGCGAACCCCAACTCGCGGTCGCCCGGATCGATTCCGAACAACAGGCGCGAACCCTTCGCCCCTCCTGTTCCGATTCTCCGTTGCGCGACCCCGCCGCCTCGCCGGGTCCCTTCCTCCGGGAAGCGGCTCGGAAGGTTGTCGCATGACCCAATGGCCCTAGTCGCCCCCCTCCCGGCGCGCCCCATCCTGCCACCGCCAATCCCTCGCGCCCACCCTCACGAAACCCGCGTAAATAGGACTTCCTGCACGCAAAATGACCCGCTTGTCGCGCTTTCTAACCCCCTCCCATCGCCCCGGAAGTCTACATTCCCATCGCTCGAATCCCACCAACCTCCAGCCCCACCCACCCTGAAACCTCGCCCGCTCCCGGCATCCCCCATCCTGCCGCCGCCCAGCCCGTGCGCCCACCCTCACGCAACCCGTGTAACTCGGACTTCCTGCTCGCAAAATGACCCGCTTGCCGCGCTTTCTCACCCCCGCCCCTCGCCCCG
>CAYZKY010000166.1:0-13345 GCA_964478815.1 uncultured Verrucomicrobiota bacterium | reverse complement strand
GGCGAGGTGGTGGAGGGGGCTGGCTTTGGAGGGGTTCGTTTTCATGCGGTGTTCGTTTGGTTTCGTTTGTTATCGTTCGTTTTTGTTTTCGTTCAGGGACGGTCTTCGGACCGTTTGTTGGGGGGAAGTGTAGGGAGGGGAGGTATGTCAAAGACTGTCTGACCCCTGAAGAAAGTGAAAAAAAATTTGGGGCGGTTTTTGGCATGGTGGGTGCTGGAGGGGCGGCCTTGGGAGCCGGGGCGCTTGGCTTAACACAGAGTTCACCGAGGGCACAGAGTTCGCAGAGGGGGAAGGGAGGAAGACTGCGGATAGAAGACAGGATTTACAGGATGAACAGGATTTTGGGATCGGGTTGGAGTCCGGCTGGGCACGGGGTATGCTGGGGTTTGCGCTATGCCTGACATGACTCGAGGTGCGGAAGGTTTCGGAGGGGAGGGTGGGGCGGAGCTTTCGGGGAGCGGAGAGCGAGTGGAATCGAGGCGAGCGAGGCGGGGTGGGTGGGGCCGGAAGGGGGTGGCGGTGGCGGCGGTTTGGCTGCTGGGTTGGGCGGGTGCGGTGTCGAGCATTGGGCAGGGGGCGGTTAACTTCAACAACAAGGTGGCCGGGGTGGTGGATGCCCCGTTCCTGTTGTGTTCGGGGAGACCGGAAGGGTTTGGCTACATACCCGGGATGAAGGTGACGCTGTGTCTCGTGGCTCCCAACGGTGTGGTTACCCAAGTCGGCAAAGCGGCGAGCTTTCGCACGAATCCACCGGTCGCCACCGGGTATTTCGATGGCGGGACGATCATTATTCCCGGAAACTACGGGACGCCAGTGAAGGTCCGTCTTCGTTACTTTGCGGGAGAGGTGTTTTATGAGAACTCCACCCATTGGGGAGAGACGCCGGATTTTGAGATTACGCCAACGTTGTTGCCGGACGTGCCGGCCGACCTGACGGGCTTGGGGAAGGAGCCCATTTACATGGGCGGAGCGTGGGATGTGTGTCCCGGACTATTCATTCATCCCATCGGGAATGAAGCGGTTGTTCTTCGTGGTGGTACAGGGGTGTTTCGCGAGTTCATCGAGATTCCCGAGTTATACGAGAGCCGACCGGTCGTGGGGATCGCGGACAATGCTTTCACGGGCGACCGTATCACGAGCGTGGGAATCCCAAAGACGGTCGAATATATCGGGTCGGGTGCATTTTCCTTTTCGGGCCTAACGAACGTTTTTATCCCCTCGACGGTAATAAACATTATGCCCAGGGCCTTTGTGAAGTGCTTGCAGCTCCGGGCGATAGAAGTCGATCCTACGCATGCACATTACGCCAGCAGGGATGGCGTGCTGTTCGACAAGGCCATGACCAATTTGTTTCAGTACCCAGCCGGACGGTCCGGAGACTATGCGGTGCCGGATGGAGTCAAAACCATTGTTCCGTGGGCGTTCTGGGGCGCGGGCCAGATGACCACCGTTTCATTACCCGACTCTCTCGTGAAGGTGGATGCTTTCAGTTTCCTTGAATGCACGGGATTGAAGTGGATCGCAATCCCCGAGTCAGTGGATTCGCTGGGTGAATATTCGTTTGGGGGTTGCACGAACCTCCAAGCTGTCTTGTTCAAGGGGGACGCGGCTCCCGATCTGGGGAATCAGTTCTTCGGGACGCCCGCGACGGTGTATTACTTGCCGGGGGCGAAGGGTTGGGGGGCGACGTTTGGGGGAGCGCCGACGGCGGTGTGGGATCCGCAGGCGGAGGAGTTGAGTGTGGGGGTGGATGGGTTCGGGTTCGGGATTCGGGGGGCGGCGAGGTTGCCGGTGGTGATCGAGGCGGCGGGGAGTTTGGGAGCGGCGGCGTGGGAGGCGGTGGGGACGAAGGTGTTGAGCGAGGCGGGGCTGGGGGTGTTCCGGGAGGCCAACGCGGCGGGGTGGCCGAGCCGGTTTTATCGGTTCCGGTTTCCGTGAGGGGTGCTGGCAGCGCGGCCTTGGGAGCCGGGGCGCGTGGCTTAACACAGAGTTCACCGAGCGCGCAGAGGGCGCAGAGGGGGAAGGGAAGCAGAGGGAGGCGCGGAAATCGCAAATAGCAAATAGCGGTTGGGGGGAGGGCAGTACGCGGTCGGATGGGGGGCGGCGGCTGGGGCGGGCTGGTTTTATCGGTTCCGGTTTCCGTGAGGGTGCTGGCGCACGGCCACGGCGGGGAGGGCGCGGGGGGGAAAGAGGGGAGGGGTTGGGCGCGAGGATTTTCGGAGGGAGCTACTTCGCGGGGGTGGCGTGGCGGAGGGCTTCGAGTTCCTCCCAGCGGGCGTAGAGGGCGGCCACGCGTTCGCGGGCGGCGGCGAGTTCCGCGTGGATTTCGGCGGAGCGGTGGCCGTGCTGGCGATGGAAATCGGGCTCCAGAAAGAGGGCTTCGATCCGGGCGACTTCCTCCTCGTCCGCGGCGATGGCTGCCTCCATGCCCTCCAGTTCGCGCGTTTCCTTGAAGGAAAGCTTGCGCGGCTTGGCAGCGGCGGCGGCGGGCGCAGGAGCGGACCGGGCGGCGGGCGGGGCCGCGAACGAGGGCGGAGGCGCGAGGCGGGCCTTCTTCTCGAGGTAGTAATCGTAATCGCCTTCGCTGTACGCGATGCGGCCGTGGCCCTCGAAGGCGAGGATGGCGGTGCAGACGCGGTTGAGGAAGTAGCGATCGTGGCTGACGACCACGACGACTCCGGGAAAGGCCTCGAGCGCCTCTTCCAGGACGCGGAGGGTCGGGAGGTCGAGATCGTTGGTGGGCTCGTCCAGCACGAGGAAATTGCCGCCGTTCTTGAGGATGCGGGCGAGCAGGAGGCGGCTGCGCTCGCCGCCGCTCAGGTGCTTCACGCGGGCGACGATCCGCTCATCGGTAAAGAGGAAGCGCTTGAGATACGCCCGCAAGGAGAGGCGTTCGTCGCCGAAGATGACGAATTCGGAGCCGTCGCTGATTTCCTCGAGGACGGTTCGTTCGGGATTTAGTTGGAGGCGGCCCTGGTCGACATAGTTGAACCTGGTGAGCGGCCCGATCTTGACCGTGCCGACGGTGGGTGCTTGCTGGCCGAGGATCACGCGGAGGAGGGTCGTCTTGCCCAGGCCGTTGCGGCCGAAAACTCCGACGCGCTGACCGGCGACGAAGCTCAGCGACAGGCCGGAGAAGAGCGTGCGATCCTCGATCTGCACGCCGACTTGTTCGAGCTCGACAATCCGGTTCGCCAAGGGCGGGGGCGGCGGGATGACCAGATCGACTTCGCGATCCAGCTCCGGCGGCGCCGCGCCGGCGACTTCGAAATAGTGATCGAGCCGGCTTTTGGATTTCGTCGTGCGCGCTTTCGGGCCGCGCCGGACCCATTCGAGCTCGCGGCGCAGGAACATTTGCCGCTTGTGCTCGACCGTCGCCGCGCCGGCTTCGCGCTCGGCCTTGGCGATGAGATAATCGGTGTAATTCCCGGTGTGGGAAAAGGTGCCACCCTGGGCGATCTCGACGATGCGGCCGGCGGTGCGATCCAGAAAATAGCGATCATGGGTGACGAGCAGGAAGGCTCCGGCGTAGTCGGACAGGAATTCGGCCAGCCATTCGATCGATTCCGTATCGAGGTGGTTGGTGGGCTCATCGAGGATGAGCAGATCGGGCTGGGAGATGAGGGCGCGGCAGAGGGCGAGGCGGCGTTGTTCGCCGCCGGAAAGGGTCGCGATGTCCCGGTCCGGAGCGGGGCAATGCAGCCGCTCCATCGCCATCTCGATCCGGGTGTCGAGCGACCAGCCGTCGCGGGCGGCGATTTCGTGTTCGAGTTCGTGATGGCGGGAGGAGTCGCCAGGGAGGCTTTCGAACTCGCGGAGGAGTTCGAGAACGCGCCGGGCTCCGGCGCGGACGTTTTCGACGGCGGTGAGCGCCGGGTCGAGCGCGAACTCCTGGGGGAGGTAGCCGATTTGCAGGCCGCGCCGGCCGGTGATGGCGCCGGAGTCGGGCGCGATCTCGCCCGCGATGATCCGGACGAGGGTGGATTTGCCGCAGCCGTTCCGGCCGACCATGCCGATGCGGTCGCGCTCCTCGATGGCGAGGGTGAGGCGATCGAGGATGACCCGGTCGTTGTAACGAACGGAAATGGCGTTGGCGGTCAGGAGGGACATGGGCTGAAGTGCAGGATTGTGCGGGGGACTGTCCCCAGAGGGGATACCTGTGCTCTCACGGGATGGACCGCGCTGCCTTTGACAATCCCGCCCGGCCCACGCATCTTTTGGCGATGCCAGTCTTGGCTCCAGAACGCCCGCACGCCCTCGATCTTCCCCCGCTGGAAAATGGGGAACATCTCGAGGCCGCGGAGTTTCTGCGCCGCTACGAGGCGATGCCGGAGGTCAAAAAGGCCGAACTGATCCGAGGAACGGTTTTTATGGGATCCCCCGTCCGTGCCGACCAACATGGGCTGCCCGACAACATTCTCCAAGGCTGGACGAGCGTTTACTGCGCCCGCACGCCTGGAGTGGAAGCGGCCTCGAACACCACCGTTCGGCTCGGGCCGCGAGATGTGCCCCAGCCCGATATCGCCTTGTTCCGCCTGGCCAGCCACGGCGGGCAAAGCCGGATCGATGGGGCGGGCTATATTCTGGGAGCGCCCGAGCTGGTCGTCGAAGTCGCGGCGAGTTCGAGCGCGATCGACGCGCACGAAAAACGGGACGTATACGCCGAGGCGGGCGTGCGGGAATATTTGCTCTGGCGCACGCGGGATGGAGAGATCGATTGGTGGCACCTGGAAGGTTCCGGGTATCAGCCCCTGGCGGCGGATGCCGCGGGGATCGTGCGGAGCCGGGTATTTCCGGGACTTTGGCTCGATAGGGGAGCCTTGTTGGGCCGCGACCGCGCGGGGATTCTGAAGGGGCTCGAATCGGGGCTGCGGAGCGAGGAACACGCTGTTTTCGCACGCTAGCTTGCGAGTTCCAAACGGTGATGGAATGGCAGCCTGGGAGCTGGATCGGATCACGACCGTTTCCAGTCGAAGGCTCCTTTCTTGAGGGCGTAGATGTAGCCGACGAAAAGGATGCCGAGGAAGGAGAGCATGGAGCCGAAGATGAGGTTGGCGTTGTCGCGGAGCATGTCGCGGTAGACGACCGCCCAGGGATAGAGGAAGACCACTTCGATATCGAACAGGACGAAGAGGATGGCGACGAGGTAGAACTTCACGGACATCCGGGTGTTCCCATCGCCGATGGGCAGCATGCCGCATTCGTAGGGGGTGTCCTTGATCTTGTAGCGCTTGCCTACTTTGCCGAAGACCACCGAGGCGATCAGCGTCCCGCCCGCGAAGGCGGTCGCCAAAGCCAGGAGCATCAGCACCGGCACGTACTGCATCAACTGATCCATCGCGGCAGCTTACAGAGGGCCGGGCAAAATTCAACCCGAAGTCGGAAATTAGACGGAGCGGGATGGGGTGTCCCGTGCTCCCCGAGCAGGCACATCTCCGAACCGCCTAAAGGCGGAACTCCGAACGGGTGGCGTCAAGATCGGGGTGGAGGCGCACGTCAGGCCAAGGGGCGGACGATGGATTGGGGGCGGAGGTAGTCGAAATAGGTTTCGGGGCAGTTCACGCCGCCGCCGAGGCCGCTGAGATTGCAGCCGCCGTAGGGCACGCCGAAGGGAAAGACGTTGTGGGCGTTGATCCAGCTATTGCCGGCGATCATGGCCTCGGCGACGCGATTCGCGCGGTCGAGGTTGCCCGACCAGACGCTATTGGCGAGGCCGTAGGTGGAGCGGTTGACCAGTTCGACGGCCTGATCTTCGTCGCGGAAGGGCATCACGTAAGCCACCGGGCCGAAGATTTCCTCGCGGCACGCGACATTGTCGGGCGAGCCGGTGAGCAAGGCGGGTTTCACGTAGAAGCCGCCTTCGTGGCCCTTGACGACGGCCGGGCCGCCGGAGAGCAGCATTTTGGCGCCTTCCTTCTGGCTGCGTTCAAGATAGCCGAGCACGCGCTGGCGCTGCTTCTCGCTGACGACCGGCCCCATCTGGGTATCGGCGTCCCATTCGTGGCCGATGCGGGTGGCGGTGAGCGCGGCGCTGGCGGTTTGGACGAGGCGGTCGAGGACTTTCTCATGGACGACCCAGCGGGTGGCGGTGCAGCAGACCTGGCCGGTATTGAGGGTGATGGCCGCCGCGAGGGATTTGGCGGTGGCGTCGACATCGACGTCGTCGAAGACGATCGCGGCACCCTTGCCGCCGAGTTCCAGCTTCACGGGGACGAGGTTGCGGCCGCACGCTTCGCCGACGAGGCGTCCCACCTCCGGCGAACCGGTGAAGGACATGCGGCGGAGCCCGGTGTGGCGCGAGAGGGCGGCGCCGGCGGTTTCGCCGAGACCGGTGACGACGTTCACGACGCCCTTGGGCAGACCGGCTTGCTCGACAAGCTTCGCGAAGTACAACGTGGAGAGCGGGGTGTCCTCGGCGGGCTTGATGACGACGGTGTTGCCGGCCGCGAGCGCGGGGGAGATCCCCCACCCCATCAGGAGGAGCGGAAAATTCCAGGGGAAAATGAAACCGCAGACGCCGTAGGGCAGGCGGACGGAGCGGGCCTCGTGTCCCGGAACCGCGATGGGCTCGCGGCGGCGGGTGTGGACGGAGAGGTCGGCGAAGTAGCGGAGGCTGGCGGAAACATTGGGGATGTCGCCGGCCATCGCGGCGGCGAGCGGTTTGCCTACATCAAGCGATTCGAACTGCGCGAGGATTTCGCGGTGCTTGTCGACCAAATCCGCAAGACGGTGCAGGAAGACGGCGCGTTCATTCGCGGGCAGGCCCGCCCAACCGCTCTTGCGGAAGGCTTCGTGCGCGGCCTTCACGGCGCGATCCACGTCGGCTTCGCCGCCAGCCGTGACGCGGGCGAGCAATTTGTTATCGCCGGGGTCGCGCGTTTCGAAGGTGCCGCCGCCCGCGGCTTCGACCCAGTGGCCGTCGATGAACATTTTGAGGGGCTGCTGGGCCAGGAATTTCGTGACCTCCGGATGCATCGTCGTCATAACACGTCTCAATTAAGGGATTGAGCCGCGATGGTAACGCCGAGCCGCCGGCAAGTCGCGCGAAAACTTTGGGCCGCCGCCACGACGCGCCCGGCCCGGGCGAACGCCCGTCAGTCTTTCAGGAACTCGCCCTGGATTTCTTCGAGGCGCTTTTTGACACGGCTGAAGCGGGCGCCCGGCGGCAGGAAAGCGGTGGTCCAGGAAGGCCGGTGCTTCATCCGGTCGAAACCCTCGAACAGGGGCGCGACGGCATCGAAGGTCCAACCCGCCAGAAGGGAGACGCGAACCCCCGCTTCGACCACTTCCTGCCATTCTTCGGGAGTCAGGAAAGCGGTGACCGAAGGGACGGCTGCCATCTCGCCGCTTCCCAGCCGCGCGCGGTACTTTTCGAAATAGCCCAGGCTGATCTCGCACAGATGCATGGAAGCCACCACGGCCAGCATGGCATTGGCCGCGGTCATGCGGGCGTTCATGACTTCCAGGGTCCAATACTCGGCGCGATCGCGATCCGGCAGGACGCTCGAGCCGCCCGTCCCGCCGCGATCCAGCGATTTCAGATACCGCTGGAAATAGCCGCGCTCGACCCGATTGAGCGCGTGGGCGTGAGCGAGGCGCTGGATGGCCTCGACGAAGCCGGTCGAGAGCCGGACTCCGGCGGCTCCATCGAAACGAACGGCGGGTTCGACCGTGAAGTCGAGCCCCAGCCAGTGCGGCGTAAAGCGGGATTTCAGCGACGCTTCGAGGCCGGCATGCAAATCCCGGCTCATGTCCGCGAACGTCAGATTCCCCAGATCGTAGCTGGCCTCCAGGGGAAGATCGGGCTGGCCCGCGAGGATCGAGGCTTGCAGCCACACTGCGGCTAGGATGGCGGCGAGGCGGTTCACGTTCTCAGTTTTGCGGCCGGAGCGGACGCGGGCTACGAAGCAGTATCGTTGCCTGGCGCCAAGGATTTACTGGCTGAATGGCGACAGGCAGGAGTCGATTCGGCGCGCGCGATCCATTCCCGACCGGACGGCGCAGACTTGTAACACCGGTCCGGCGCCCGGGTAAACGAGAAAGCGCAGGCCGGGCCGCGCCGGAGGGGGTGGCGATTTACGGCGATGGATCGGCCCCGTTCCGGGCGGTGCGCAACCATGGGGGCGGAGGGGTGGGCCGATCATTCGGGAGTTGGGCGACGATCTCCTCGCTCAGGCCGATCTCTTCGATCAGGAAGGCCCGCCGCTCCGCGGGGGTCAGCGGCTCGCGCGTGTGCGTGCCGTCCGCATGGAGGATCACCGCATGGCCGGAGGCCAGTCCGATCACTTCCTGGCCGCGATTGAGGCGCGCCGCGGCCTCGTAATTGAACGGCCCCCATCCGCGCGTTTGCTCGTAGCGCGCCGCGAAGTCGCCCTGCTCCACCCCGGCCAGATCGAGCCGGCACTCGAGCCCATCGAGCTGCGGCAGCGCGCGCCAATGCACATGCCACTGGCCGCGGCGCAAGGCGCAGCGAACTCCCCAGGCCGGATGCCAGACGGAAGTCGGCACATCGATCTCGAGCCGGAGGGGCTCCCCATGCAACATCGAACTGTCGACCAAATAGCGGGCCTTCTCGAAATTCACGATGACGGTGCCGTGATTGGGCGACAGATCGGGCGCGACCAGCATGGTGCCGACGACCCGCTCGGCCTCGAAGCCGAGGGCCTGGAGGAGCGCCTGCAGCGCCCCCGCCCCGGCCCAGCATGTCCCCCCGGCGCCGTGCTTCAGCCAGCCGCGGAAGAAATCTTCCGGAGCACCGCCCGGCAGGGGGCTGAAGGGGCCGGCCGCGAGGTGGATCAGCTTGCGGACGTTGTCGAACGGCACGCGGCGGCACCATTCGCCATAAATCTGGCGCAGAAACCCGATGGCCGGAGCGGGCCGGCCGGCAAAGCCCAGGCGCTCGAGGATACGCTCGACGAGATCCTCGGGCAGCGCCGGCTCCGGCGGGACCGAAAGCGCCGGCGCGCGGGCGGGAACCGGCGGAAGGGTGCTCCGGCACGCCTTGGACGGCTCCGGGGCGGAGCTGGCCAGGGATTCATTCAATTTCACATCCTCAGAGTTCACTCTCGGGTCGAGGGTGTCAGTGCCACTTTGGTGTTAGAGCCCGTCTGAAAGTTGCGGCGAGCGCTGCGCCTCGTCGAGATGGCCAGCCCGGTGACCCCATCCGGGAAAACCCGGCGTTGCCGCCAGGGAAAAGCTCGCCTGAAAAACAGGGCCGATTGGGGAAGACAGCCGCTGGCTTGGGCTGACCCACGGAGGGCACTTGCTTTCAGTCCGCCACCGGCTCGATGTGTGAAACCTATAGATTCGCCCAGCATAACTGGTCCAAGTGGCCCCCAACGGATAATTACACTGCCGTCGATGCCTTGAACGAACACATAGTGCCGATGTGACGGAAAAATGACAAGCACAGAGTCACTAAATCGCTCGAACTCTCTGGCCATCGGAGGCAGGGCCATCCGGACAACCGACTTGGGCCATCGGCGCACGGCGGGCAAACCGCACCTGGCGGAGGCCGGACATCCAGCCCGCGACGGGTGGCTCCACGGGGTCAGCCCGGCGAAATCTCGCCAGCTTGCTGGGCGAAACGAGGCAAATTCGGCCAGAATTTCGCGGAGTTGAGGGTGGCAAGTTTCCTGCTTAGGTTGTGTTATGGCCAATGCCTTGCCACTGCTGAAATCCGGTGAGTACATCAACTTCAGCTCGTTTTTCCAGTCCTCCGCCAATCTCGACATGGTGCGGACGGATGCGTGGCGCCATGCCATCGCCGTGCTCACCCGGCCATTCGCTCCGTCCGCCGCTAAAGCTCCAAACGGCCAGGCGCACCCTGGCGCCGTCGTCGTCCGGCATCGGAGCCGCAGGAAGGCCCGGACGGCCAGGCGTTAGCGCGTGGACGCGGGTTTCGCGCTTTGGCGGATCGCGAAGAGTTCCGTCATGGTCGCCACGTAGAGCGTGCCGTTGGCCGCCGCGACAGTGGAACTGATCGGCGCGGAAAATTTCGTCTGGAAGAGCACCCGCTTCTCTTTCGAAGCCGCGAACACCGCGAAGTCCCCTTTCCTTGTTCCCAAGTACACTTTCCCATCGGCCACGAGCGGCGAGGCCCAGATTTCCAATCCTTCCATCTCGTGCGTCCAGGACGGCTGGCCGGTGGCCGCATCGACGCAATGGAGCCGGCGCCCGCAATCCGCGATGAAGACCAGCCCCTCCGCCACCGCCGGAGTGGACATCACATGCGGCGGAATCGGGTAGCTCCACACCTCGGCGCCCCGCTCCGCATCAAGGCACTTGAGCCAGGCCTCGTTCTTGCCCCACCACAGATCCCCTCCCCCCGCGACGAAGATCCGCCCCGCGTGAAAGACCGGCAGGCCCTGAATATTGCTGGGCCCCTCGCGCCGGTTCGTGTTGAAGCGATGCACCCCGGTCTTGGGCCCTTTGGGATCGAAATCGAATTGCCAGAATTTTTTCAACGTGGCCACTTCGCCGGGCGGCGGGGCCTGCGCGAGCGGCTCGAACGCGTAGATCATGCCGTTGCCCGCCGCGAAAAAGACCGCTTTCCGCCCACCGACCATGCCGAGCGAGGGCGACGACCAGGTGCAATGAAAAATATTCGGCGCGATCCCTTCGCGCTCGCGCGCGAGCAGCCGCCCGGTCCGCTTGTCGAGCACGATCAGGCTCGGCGCGTCCGGCGTGCGAATTTTCCGATGGGTATTGTCCACCCCCGTGCCGGTATTCAAATAGAGGAAATCGCCATCCACCAGGATCGAGCTGTGCGCCCCGTCGTGATTCCAGATGCCCGCGCCGCTCACCATGTCGAAGAGCCACACGATGTCCGCATCCTTCGGCCCGGCCGTGACGACCGGCCCGCCCGGCCGCCGCATGTGCTCCGACTCGCGCGTGAACGGTCCGGCATTGCCATCCGCCAACCCGCTGGGGTCGAGGCACAACACCTCCCCGCGATTGCTGACGATGTAAACCCGATCCCCATCGACCGTGGCCGGGGAGGAAATCCCACTGTTCGGCCAGTCGAAATACCGATCCTCCTCGAGTTTGGGCACCACCAGTTGCCAGAGAAACGAACCATCCCGCTCGTCGAAGCACATCAGCACGCCGCGGTCGCCTTCGTGTTGAGGGTCCCGCGGCTGCCCGTTATTCGTGCCGATGTACACCCGGCCCCGCGCTATCACCGGCGTGGAATGCGCCTCCGTGCCCAGCCGCGCCCGCCAGAGAATGTTCCGGCCCGCGGCGAGGTCGAAATCCGCCGGCAACCCCTGCTCCGCCGATACCATGTTGCGCGACCAGGCCTCGCCCCACTGCGGACGATCCGCGGCCCAGAGGCAGGCCGCAGACAGCAAAAACCCAGCGGCGTAATCTCGAATCATATCTGCTCCGAATCTGCTCGATTTCCCGCCCGACACAAGACTTCGCGCGGTCCCGATACGGATCACGCGCCCTGGCGCTAATTTTTGAATCGGGCGCAATATTTGACACCCCCGGGAGGCTTCCCTATGGTGTCCGGCTCGCGCCGCGTTGAGCGCGATTTCTGCGACTGTGAACATTACATTCGAAACCGATGCCCCGTGCAACAAAGTGATGCGCGTGGAAGTGGATACGCAAACCGTCGAAGGCGCGTTTAATCGCGTCACGACCGCTTTTCAGCAGCGCGCGCGGCTCCCGGGTTTCCGCCCCGGCAAGACGCCCCGCTCGCTGATCGAGAAGAATTTCGGGCGGGAGATCGAGCCCGAGGTCATCAATGCGCTCGTGGAAGAGAGCTTCAAGAAGGTCGTCGACGAGCACAAACTGTGGATCATCGGCTCGCCCAAGGTCGAGAAACTCCAGTTCGAGCGGGGCAAGGATTTCCAGTATCGCGCCACGTTCGAGACGGCCCCCAAGTTCGAACTGCCCGAGTACAAGGGCCTTCCGGCGAAACGCGAGCGCCGCACCGCCACGGACGCCGACCTCGAACGCGCCCTGAATGTTCTGCGCGAGCGGCAGGCGAGCTTTAACGACGTGGAGCGCCCCGCCGCCACGGGCGACATTGTGGTGGTCAACTACACCGGCACGAGCGAAGGCAAGCCCCTCACCGAATTTGCCCCGACCGCGCGCGGCCTGACCCAGCAGGAGAATTTCTGGATGGAGATCAAGGCCGGGCATTTCATCCCCGGCTTCACCGAGCAACTCGCCGGCGGCAGCAAAGGCGAGAAGCGGACCGTGCAGGTGGAATTCCCGCAGGATTTCGTGGCGCCGCAGTTGGCCGGAAAACAAGGTGTTTACGACGTCGAAATCGTCCAGGTGAAGGAAAAAATTCTGCCGGAGCTGACCGAAGAATTCGCCAAGCTTTGGAACGCCGAAAGCCTCGAAAAGCTGCGCGAAGGCGTCCGCCGCGACCTCGACAACGAACTCACCCTCAACACCCGGCGGAGCATTCGCAACCAGGTCGTCGAAGAGCTGGGCCGCCTCATCCAGATCGAGCTGCCGGAATCGATGGTGCAGAACGCCACCGCGCAAGTCGTCTACGATATCGTCCACGAAAACCAGCAGCGCGGCCTGAGCAACGAGCAGATCGACGCCAGCAAGGACGAGATTTACGGCCACGCCAGTACCGCGGCCAAGGAAAAGGTGAAGCTCTCGCTGATCCTGAAAAGAATCGCGGCGCAGGAATCGATCAAAGTCACGGATGAGGACATGGGGGCGCGGATTTATCAGATGGCCCAGCAGGCCCGCGTGAAGCCGGACGACCTCGTGAAGGATTTGCGGAAGCGCGACCAGCTCCCGGGCATCCACGAACAATTGCTCCTCACCAAGGTGGTCGATTTCCTGGAGCAAAACGCCAAGATCGAGGATGTCACGCCGGCTCCGGCCGCATAGCTTCCGGCCGGAATGAGGCAAAGCCGCTAACGCCGGTCGGATGGCCGGCATTGGCGGGCTTGGAAAGGCCGGGATTCGGACGCGGCGCTGGCGCAAGGCCGCACCGGTTCCGTTATCGCGACCGGGGAGACGGGTTAACGACTTTGGAATTCCCTGCCGGGCTCAACCTCCGCTACGCAAAATCCCAATCCTCGTCCGTGCGCCGCAATAGGAACGGCAGATAATCGCCGCATTCCAGATCGGCCACGTAATGGTCGAAAGCCGCCCGTGCGTCCTCCTCGCTGCAGTGCTCCGAGACCAAGCCGTGGTCGGGGGAAAAGATAATAAAGCTCGATTCAGCGCGTACGCCTGCAAACGAAAGCTGCAGTGTCTGGGGAGACATGGTGGAAACGCTAGCGTAATCCTTCCCCTCGCGCAATCCGAAAAAACAGGGCAAACGCATCTAAAATCCGAGTAATTGGAGCAAATAGGCATGGTTCCA
>CAYZKY010000165.1:0-13548 GCA_964478815.1 uncultured Verrucomicrobiota bacterium | reverse complement strand
CCTCATCGCCGCCGCCGAAGCCGGTGCCACCGCCGCCATCCAGCCCGGCGGCTCCCTGCGCGATGCCGAAGTCATCGCCGCCGCCGACGAACGCGGCCTCGCCATGGCCTTCACCGGCCTCCGCCATTTTCGGCATTAGGGAGAGCGCTTGGTTTCCGCTGACGAATAACCACCCGACAAGCTGGTTCTTCCGCCATTTCCTGGCCGAGTCTCTCTGAACCATGCCCTTTACTTCTTCAGGCGCAGACACGTTTCCAGGACGACGGCCAGGGAACTCACGAAATTATCGAAGCGTCGTTCGTCCGCTTCGGTGAAAAGCTGGTGGTCCCGCTTGTTCAGGAGCTGGGCCACGGCGATGATTTTGCGCGAGCGATCGTAAATCGGCAGGCACAGGATCGTGCGCGTTCGATAGCCGGTGCGAAGATCGGGCTCACGGTTAAATAAAGGATGAGCGTAGGCGTCCGCGATGTTCAAGCTCTCGCCGGTTCGGGCGACATGGCCGGCGATCCCCTGGCTGATCGGCACGACGATTTCGATCGATTCGCCTCCCGAACCCTGCGCGACCTTGCTTCGGAGAATCTCCCGCGGGTGGTCCACCAAAAAAATGGAGCTGCGGTCGGCCGCGAGAAGCTGGCCGACCTTCAGCGTGAATGCTTGCAACACCTGATCGAGCGTCGATTCGGAAAGATGCGTTTGCGCCGCTTCGATGGTGCGCAGCAGTTGGTCCAGCTCGGTGGTGGAATCTTCGAGCAGCGCCACGAACTCCTTGTCGGGCAGATCTTCCAGGTGGCCCAGCAGGTCTCCCCGCCGGTTGATGCTGGCGAGGCTGTGCAGAATCTGGCCCGCGCTCGAGGCCAAGCCGAGCGCCGAGGAGGTGAGCCGGCCGTCTTCCAGCGTGAGCGTGCGATCCGCCATGTCGAGAATGCGGTTGTCGTGGGTGACGAGCAGAATGGCGCATTTCCGCTTGCGCGCCAGGTCATGCAACAGCTTCACCACTTCCCGTCCCGCATGTTTGTCCAGCGATGCCGTCGGTTCGTCGGCCAGGACAATTTGCGGTTTCGCGATCAAGGCGCGGGCGATGGCCACCCGTTGCTTTTGGCCCGTGGAAAGCTGGCGCGGATATTTATCGATGTGATCCACCAGCCCCACTTCCTCCAGCAAGTCGACAATCTGGGCGCGCGACGCCGCCGAGGCCGGCGCATGCAGCGAGAGCGCCATCTGCACGTTCTGCCCCACAGTCAAGGAATCCAACAGATTGTGCGCCTGGAAGATGAAACCGATCTTCCGGCGGACGCCGACAAATTCGTCCACGCTCGCTCCGCGCAATTCCTGGCCGAAAATCCGCACGCTCCCCTCCTGCACCGACCGCAACCCTCCCGCCAGCGTCAGCGTCGTCGTCTTCCCCGAGCCGGAAGGCCCCGTCAGGATCACGATCTCCCCCGGAAAGATCTCGGTGCTGACCTCGAAAAGGATCTGCTTTCGCAACGCCCCCTCGCCGAACCAGTGGTTCACCTGGCGAAATGAAATCAGCGGCTCCATCCCGGTCTTGCAGTTCTTTCTTAGAGCGAAGGTCGGCCCTTCACCGCCATCGATCGGCCACACTTCATGAGAGGAAAATCGCACGCCGTCCTCCTGCTTTCCATGACGTTTTTTCCGAAATGCAGACTCAACTCGCTTCGCACCGGGTGTGATTAAAAGTGGGCGAGCCCCCCATGCCCTGATCCGGTCGCAGCCTTGTCCGGGCAGCACACGCGCCCCCGCGTGTTCCGTCCGGCGCCCTCGCCGGGACGGTCCCCCCCCCTCCCACGCGTCTGTCCTTTCCACTTCGGCTTCTTGCTCCTCACCCACTTTTAAGCACACCCCTTCGCACCCGCCCTTGAAATCCGCTCCCTTCGGCGTACCGATGTCAGCTCCGTTGCAACCGCATGACGGCAGACGAAATCATCGACGACATCAATTGGCTGCCTCGGGACGAACCATCGCGCGTCGTCCAGTTCGCGGCTGATCTGGCGCGCCGCCGCCAGCTTCCCGCCGGGGACTTGGTCCTTATCACGCGACAGATGCTTGAAACCAACGATCCCGCCGAAAAGAAGCGGCTCGACGCAGAATTGACCCTCGGCTTTTTCATCGATGAGTGCCTGCCGCCCAGCATCCCAACGGGATTCTATCCTTCAGCCTGGGATCGTCCAGTTCGCGGCTGATCTGGCGCGTCGTCGCCAGCTTCCCGCCGAGGACTTGGTCGTTATCACACGACAGATGCTCGAGACCAACGATCCCGCCCAGAAGAAGCGGCTCGACGAAGAATTGACCCTCGGCTTTTTCATCGATGAGTGCCCGCCGCCCAGCATCCCAACGGGATTCCACCCTTCAGCCTGGGGTTGTCCCGCTCATCCGTGCCTGAGCGGGGCTTTCCATGATCAGTCTTGTAAACCGTTGATAATCAACGCCAATTGTTGTCTGATCATGGGCGGTAAGCAGGTCGAAAAGGAACAGGGAACTACCCCAGGTCACACCCCACATCCCTCCTACGCTGAAAGCGTTGCATCGACGGCTGGCCGCACCCAGACGCCCGCTGGCAAAGAACTTACCTAGTGCAATATAACTGCAAAATGCACGCCCCAACCCAAAGGGATCGACCGAATCGAATCGGCCCTTCGCGGCTTTGTCCGAACTTATGACAAGGAAGCCATCGGCCCGTAGCTCAAACAGCCCAACCCCGCCTTCGATGGCTACCCCCCCTCCAGGTCATAAAAGCGGCGAAAGCGACCCCCTCTGGCGCATGGTCTCCGAATTGGGATCCGGCGAACCAGGCTGATTCAAACCCGAAGCACACGCAACCCAATGAAAAATCGCTGGACACGGCGGATGCACCGTGGCCCAGCAACAGATGGCACCCGCCGCCTCAGAGCCCCTCGCCTTCACAGAATCCATAAAATCAGTGTTTTCACCACTTCCAACCGCACTCGAAAGCGGTGAGCACATTGGCGTGCCCGAATTCACATCCTAGTTTATCCGCATGACAGCCGAGGCGATTATCGCCGAAATGGAAGCGCTCCCACCGGCGGAGCGATCTAAAGTCCTAGCTCACTTTGATTCTCCGCCCGACGATTCCTGGATCCCCGAATCGTTCCAGCGGTCTATGGATGAAGCGTCTGCCGGCAAGCTGGTCGATAGGGAGCGCCTGTTTCGCGGAGACGCTCCGCCGAAATGAATTATCGATTTCGCGCGACCGAACAATTCTGGCGTTCTTTTTACAGTTTTTTCTCTCCACAGAAAAATTCCATTCGCCGGGCCTGGAAGTTTTTCCAAACGGGTCCCATTCAACGCTCGCTCGGCGTTCATAGAATTAACCACCTCTCCGCACGATATAGGAAAACAATCTATTCGGCCGTAATCGAATCGGATTTACGTGTCGTTCCTATTATTGAAAGCACCTGCGCCGCGTAACTATTTACTAACTACTACATAGCGCCGTTTAATTAGGTAGCAAAATCCGCTTCTAGAACCTCCAACTTCCCTTTTCGAATCTCGGATGAGGGTGGCTCAATTTGGGGAACCTTCGGGAATTCGCTGAAAGTACGACCGTCGAGAGTTCTGCCTCTTAATGACTTCCGAACTCCTCCCCATTGCTTAAAGAAAAATGCTACTCCCAAAGTTTGGCATTGCGTTTGAATGCTTCGGACCCACTCAGCACAAATCGGCCGAGCTCCAGGACCGCTTTTTCCTCCAACGATTACCCAGTTAATTCCGGTCAGATTGATTGCACCCAAGTCCTCCAAAAGTGGTTCAATTGAAAGAAACCGAACCTTCGCAGGGGATTGGCGGAGCACGTCAAGGCGCGGTAGTCCATGTTGGCAGTTCTCTACGCTGACGCCCCACCAAATATGATGGACTTGAGCTGCGAAGCGCAGTTTTCCCTCCAGCAATTGCCTCAGTCGATCAGCACGTTTGGTGAGAACCTGGTAAGTGTGCCAGTTCGCTGCCATCATTACCCGAGCGACCATTACAATGTAATCGTCAGAAACATCATCATGGAACAGATCGCTCATTGAGTTCACAAAGATCATTCGAGAAGCGCCCCAGCGAAGCGGATCCCCGAGTTTTTCTGGAACCAGTCGCAAATCAAAACCGAACTCAAACGGGTGGTTTGGAACTCCCCGAAATCGTTCAGCGAACGTCTCCGCATAACAGTGCCGGCATCCTGGGCTGATTTTCGTGCATCCACGAACCGGATTCCAGGTCGCATCGGTCCATTCAATCTTTGATTTGTCGCTCATCTTCTGGCTACACGATTACGATACTTCTTAAAAATATGCTCCGCAATCCTGTTGCCAGTGGAATTGTGCGAAGCGAAAAGAAGGTAGTAAATGACGGTGCCTCGAGTGTTGCGCATTGGCAGGGGTTCCGGAACGTACTTAAATCCAGCAACGCTTTTCAAGCGTTCGCAATACGCTTCAACCACTGCCTCATTCGTTCCCTTCTCTTCAATTTCCTCGAATAAGCCCCTCTCTGTTCTATAGGCGGCTTGGCGCCAAGAATCATCACCCCAAAAGTTTGTCATTCGCTGTGCTTGTTCCGGCGTGACGCTTTCCGGGTTTTTCTTCAACGCATTCATGTTCGCGTCCATGATCATAAAGTTTAGAAAAATTTCGATGCTTTGCATTTTTCCGGCTGTCTGGACGACTTCCCAATTTGGATTGAGCTTGTACGGATCCAAAAGGCATAGCGCCCGTCGATAATCTTCATAACGGCACTGAGGAAACACTTGTTTCAGCAAAACTTCGTTGCAATCACCATGATAAACAGTCGCGTTACTTGGTGAGGACATCAATCGCAGCCGATCAGCTCGATCCTCGTCCATTTCCACAAAGTGATAGTGCGAGAAAGGCGGTTGAATTGAGAGAGCGCGCGCCGGGCTACCCTGTATCAATGCGCCACTTTGCTTTGATATGTGAGCACCCGCCCCGGCGAAACCATCAATGTAGGCGACGTGCCTGATGGCTCGTTGATCTTTGAGGACTTGTGCATAGGCGGTCGCATAGTCCTGGAGAATGGCCAACTTCATTTCAGTCCAATACCCAACGATATCCAGCCCTTCAGGATCGTCATTCATAAAGCACTTTTGGGAAGAGTTTTCTGGAGTCGATGAAAAAAATACAGAGAAATCGGATTGGGGTCGTAAAGTAAAATCAAACAACTGAGCGGATTCGCGTCGCCGCGTGGACAAACGGGATCCATGTATCCACGCCCGAAGACGATTTGGTCAAAACATTGTCCTACGCCTTCTACGCTTCCAGGATTAGGCGAATTGCGACGCTGAACAAACGCGCAGGTCAGATTCGTCGTTTGCGGATCTTCATTGCCGCCAACCGACCCCTCCGTGAGCCTTCCCCGAAAATGTTCTTTCTCGTGACAGGAGCGAGTGGCGTCGGGAAAAAGAGCGTCCGCAAGCTGATCGAACCCGAGATCGCCGGACAAGTGGCCGTATGCGAGTTGGGGGACTTGGGGATCACGCCCGAGTGGACCCTCCGCTGGCGGCACCAGGCCGTGGAACGAGCCGCGCGCTTGGCGCTGAACCACCAGTTCTCCCGAACTCGATCCTGCGTTGTCTCCCTCGAAAACGCCCACCCATTATCCTTTCATCCAGACCTTAAACCGCCTATTCTGCCTCCGTGGAACGCATCGTTCACAAGTCACGAAGCTTCAAGGAAGCTGCGGCCTGGGATGCCTCGCAACACCGCGCGATGACCCCGAACGAACGGATGCGCGCGGCCCGGCAAATCAGAGAGCGCGTCTTCCCCGGCCCCAATCCCGACATCCGAGAATGGCATCGGCGGAAAAAAGACGAATAGAAGCCGCGAGTTTCTCGGCCAACCCCCTCGTCCTCATTCACATCTTCCACCCCGTTCCACGCAGAATCCCCCGCAATTCCACACCTTCCACATATTCCACATCCCCATCTTCCACGTTCCGCGTTCCGCCTCCCCCGCTGCCCGGCCACGCCCTCCCCTGCCCCTTCCCGCCCCCGAAAAACCTCAAAAAACCCCGTAATGCCCCTCCCCGCCCCCAAAATTTTACCCCGCCGTCCCCTGCAATTCCTCCTTGCGGGCGGCGCGGTCCCCGGTACCTTCGTCAACCATGAGCGCCACGCGCATTGACGCCATCGACTCCGCCACCCGCATCGCCGAACTCGGCGGCCGCGTCTTGGCCGGCCAATCCATTTCCCGGGAGGAAGGGCAATGGCTCTTCCACCTCGAAACCAGTGCCGATATCTACCTCCTCCTGGCCTGGGCCAACCGCATCCGCGAGCACTTCAAGGGCAACAAGATCCATCTCTGCTCCATCGTGAATGTGAAGGCCGGCGGCTGCTCCGAAAACTGCAAGTTCTGCTCCCAATCCGCCGCCTACCAGACCGATTCCCCGCGCTACGGCCTCGTCGATCTTCCGCCCGTCCTGACCGCCGCCGACGAAGCCCAGGGCAACGGCGTCACCGCCCTCGGGCTCGTCGCCGCCTGGAAAGGCCTCGATGAAGGCCCCATCCTCGACCAGATCTGCGACCGCCTCTCCGAACTGAAGGCCAGCGGCAAGACCCGCCCCGATGCCTCCCTCGGCATCATCAAGAACCCCCGCGTCGCCCAGCGCCTGCGCGAAGCCGGCCTCGAATGCTACAATCACAACCTCGAGAGCTCGCAACGCTTCTTCGGCCAGGTCTGCACCACGCACACCTATGAAGACCGCGTCGAGACGATTCGGCACCTGAAGGCCGCGGGCATCAAGATTTGCTCCGGCGGCATCATGGGCATGGGCGAGACGAAGGAAGACCGTTGCGACATGGCCTTCTCGCTGCGCGATCTGGCCGTGCATATCGTCCCCCTGAACTTCCTGAACCCAATTCCCGGCACGCCCTTTGGCGATCGCCCCGCGCTGCCGCCGCTGGAGATTCTCCACACCATCGCCTGTTTCCGCTTCATCCTGCCGCGACAGGAAATCATGATCGCGGGCGGCCGCACGGTGAATTTGCGCGAGCTGCAAAGCATGGTCTTCATGGCCGGCGCGAGCGCCCTCATGGTGGGCAATTACCTCACCACGCTCAATCAGCCCGTCGAAAAAGACCTGCAAATGCTGCGCGATCTCGGCCTCGATCCCAAGTGGGACAAGCATGGCTTCAGCGACCAGGAAGGCGCCCCCGCGGTTCCGGAAGCCAGGGAACTAGTCGCGGCGAATTGATGCGGCGGTCATGCAGCGATTGGGGAAGAATCGCGGGCGCTATGAGGGCGAGAGCATCGACGTCGACCACGTCGCCGCCCGCATTCATCGAGCCGCGACGGTGGCAGGCTGGGAATGCGACGAATTCTTCACCGGCTCCGAAATGAATCTGCGCGCGTACCGCCGGGTTGCACCCAAGGCCGAACGCCGCGTCTATATTTCCTCCGGCATTCACGGCGATGAACCGAGCGGGCCGATGGCGCTGCTCCATCTTTTGGAAGAAAACCAATGGCCGGAGAGTCTCGATCTCTGGCTGGTGCCGTTGCTGAATCCCACGGGCTTCCGGCGGAACAGCCGCGAGAATATCGGGGGCATCGATTTGAACCGCGAATATCGAAATCCGCGCGCCCTCGAAATCCTCTCCCACGTTTCCTGGCTCGAACGCCAGCCCAACTTCGATCTCATGATTCTCCTGCACGAAGACTGGGAGGCGAATGGTTTCTATGTGTACGAGGTCAATCCCGACGACCGGCCCTCTCTGGCGGAAGCGTTGATCGAGTCCGTGCGGCCGGTGTGCCCCATCGAAACCGCGAGCATGGTCGACGATTTTCCGTGCCACGGCGGCATTATCCGCCCGCGCATTCCGGCCGCGGAGCGTCCTCTCTGGGCGGAGGCGATTTACCTCCTGGAGCACAAAAGCCGCCAAGGGTATAACCTCGAAACACCTTCCGACTTTCCCCTGCCGCTCCGGGTGAACACCCACGCGCACGCCGTCCGTGCGCTCCTCTCCATGCTGGCCACACCGGCCGATTCGGCTGGCCAAGCCGCCGCGCATCCTTAACGTGAGCACCCGATTCATGCCTCTCGAACTGTTCAACACCCTGAGCCGCTCGCTCGAACCCTTCCAGCCGCTCGATCCCCAAGGACGCCAAGTAGGCCTGTACTGCTGCGGCCCGACCGTCCATAATTTCGCCCATATCGGGAATTTCCGCACCTTCGTCTCCGCCGACCTCGTCCGCCGCTTCCTCGAATTCAGCGGCTACCAGGTCCGCCACGTCATGAACATCACCGACGTGGAGGACAAGATCATCAAGGCCGTCCGCCAGACGGGGCGCTCGCTCAAGGACTTCACCGGCGAATATGAACGCGCCTTCCTCGACGATTTCCGAGCCCTCAATTGCCGCCCGCCCCACGATCTCCCGCACGCCACCGATTTCATCCCCGAGATCATCCGCCTCGTGGACCGCTTGATCGAACGCGGCTTCGCGTATGTGGCCACCGATGGCTCGGTCTACTTCAGCATCCAAAAGTACCGCGATGGTGGTTGCAAATACGGGCAGCTCGCGAACCTGAACTTTGAGGAGATGCGCGTCGGCGAACGCGTGAGCGCCGACGAATACGCCAAGGAATCGGTCGCCGATTTCGCGCTTTGGAAGAGCCGTGTTCCTGACGATGGCGCCGTCTTCTGGCCCAGCCCCTGGGGCGAAGGCCGGCCCGGCTGGCATATCGAGTGCAGCGCCATGAGCATGAAGCTCCTCGGCGCGAGCTTCGATCTCCACCTCGGCGGCGAAGATCTCATCTTCCCCCACCACGAAGACGAAATCGCCCAGAGCGAAGGCGCGGGCGAACAGGCCGCCGGGCAGAAATTCGTGAAGTATTGGCTCCACGGCGCGCACCTGCTCGTCGAGGGCAAAAAGATGGCCAAGTCCCTCGGCAATTACTTCACCCTCCGCGACCTCCTCGCCAAAGGCTACACCGGCCGCGAAATCCGGTTCCTCCTCCTCTCCGCCCACTACCGCGATTCTTTCAACTTCACCATCGAGGGCCTCAACGGCGCTCGGTCCGCGCTGGGCCGCATCGACGAACTCGTCGGCAAACTCACCGAACTCGCCGGAGCGGCCGTTGCCGAACCTTCCGGTGCCATCGTTCAGGAAGTCGCTCAGGCGCTTTCCCGCGATTTCAACATCTCCGCCGCCTGGGGTGCCGTCTTCGAATGGATTCGTGGCACCAACCGCGCCATCGCCGAGAACCGACTCGCCGCCCCCGAAGCCGCCGCTCACCTCGCTGCCTGGCGCAAGCTCGACGACATCTTCGGCCTTGGCTCCGGCCAGCCCGCCGCCGATTCGGCCCCGCCCGAACTCCAGGCCCTCCTCGACGAACGCCAGGCCGCGCGCAAGGCCAAAAACTTCGCTCGCTCCGACGCCATCCGCGACGAGCTCAAAGCCCAAGGCTGGCTCATCGAAGACACCCCCAAAGGCCCCCGGCTCAAACGCATCTGACCTATTCCGAATCCGGTGTTTTCGAGTTCGACACGAGGATAGGTAGCGCGGAAAAGATGGCGCTGCATCCGAGCGCAAGAGTGTATAGTATGCGACCGACCGATGAGAATAGATGAACTTTACTTGGAGAACTTCAAGAAGTTCGAGAAGTTGTCCATCGACCTGCATCCGCGCTTCACTCTGCTCGTGGGAGAAAACGGTGCGGGCAAAACGACCTTGCTGGATGCTTTGGCCATCGCCGCCAGTGTCTGGCTGATCCGGCCTCCCGACTCTACCTTGATGGGCAGTGGCAGAAACATTCTTCCCTCAGAGATTCGCCTTGAACCTCAAACGCACGGTGATCGCATCCAGTTCCAGGAACGGCGCCCTGTGATTGTCCGGGCGAAAGGCCGGATCTGGAAAAAAGACAATATCGAGTGGACCCGTCAGATTCGAGCCGATGGAGTGCGAACCTCGAACGCGAAGGCCGAGACAGCGCTGACGGAGGTATTGCTGGCCTCTGTGAGCGAGCACTTGGACGACGACCCGCGCTGCCCGGTCCTGGCATATTACGGAGCCGGACGAGCCTGGCTTCCCTCGAACGAGCGGGTTCCGAAGGCGAAAACCAATGGGCCAGCACGCAGGTGGGCCGCCTTCTATGACTGCTTCGGTGAGCGCATTCGGTTTGCCGAATTGCACAACTGGTTTAGCCGGGAGACGACCGAGCGAGGCAACCGTGCTGGCAAGGCGCGTCCAGGATTCGAAGTCGTGCGGCGGGCAATCCTCCGCAGCGTCCCTGGGGCAAGCGATGTTTGGTTCGATACCGATCGGGATCAGATCGTTCTGTCTATCGATGGCCATGCGCAGCCCTTCGACAACCTGAGTGCCGGACAACGCATGATGCTGGCCCTGATTGCTGACTTGGCCATCAAGGCAGTGACGCAGAATGCTTACCTGCTTCCCTCAGACGAACTCGGCCCGGAAGATGAACCCTGGCCGCGGGTGCTGACCCAGACGCCCGGCTTGGTCCTGATCGATGAAATCGATGTCCATCTCCATCCGATCTGGCAGCGCCGGATTGCGCGTGACCTCAAGGAAACGTTCCCGGCGATTCAGTTCGTTTGCACCTCCCATTCGCCCCAAGTCATCGGAGAATTGCAGCCCGAGGAAATACGCCTCATGCGCGACGGACAGGTCTCGAGGCCCGCCCTCTCCTTCGGCATGGATTCCAACTGGGTGGTCGAGGTCTTGATGGATGGGAGCAGGTGCAACCGCGAGATCAAGGAGCGCTTGGCCAAGGTCTTCGCCCTGATCGCGGCGAAACAGCTCGACGAGGCACTCGGCGAAGCCCGCCGCCTCAAAGAAGAGATCGGAAACAGCGATGAGCTTCAGCGAGCGATGTCCATGATCGAACGTATAAAACTCATTGGCAAATGAGGTGGATCGCCAAACCGGTGGAACCGCCGCCTGCCATCCGCGAGTATGTGCTCGCGCAAACACCCGTCGGGCATGGCTTGGATTACCCGACCTTCGCCGGCACGAGGGCTCCCGGTGGAGGCACTCGTGCCCGCCAGCTTCGCTTGGAATTGACGCACGAACAATACGGGCTCTGCGCTTACACGGGTGCGGCCATCGATTCGCAGCGGTTCGGGGGGCTGCAGGATCACGGCTCCCGGCTGAAGTTTGCTGTCCACAACGAGCACTTGAAGCCACGATCAGTGTGCCAGCAAGAGCTCGAGGCGGCTGGTAAAACTTACGGCTGTGACCTCGGGGAAGACATGGACCACCGCAACATCGTGGCGGCCTTGCTCGTCAGTGGAAGTGGCACTCCCAACAAAGTCGCCAAGCAAGATCTCTTCGGGGCTTCTCACCGCGAGAATGATCCTGTTCCTGTCCTTCCGACCGGTCCTGACTGTGAAATCCGTTTCGCCTTCGATATCTCCGGCGAAATCCGTCCGGCAAATCCTGATGACGACGACGCCAAGGACACGATTGCCGCCCTAAATCTGCAGCATAGGGTCTTGACTGGCTGGCGGAGGGTAGCCATCGAGACCTTCATTGAGGGCATTGGGAGTCTGACGGATGCCGAGCGGATCGTCGACAAAACGACGAACCCCACAGATGGATTGCTTCCCGAATACAGCTTCGCGATTCGCCAAGCAGTCCGGAGGTTGCTTCCCTAACGAAATCCTGCAATTGCGCCACGCGTTCACTACCGCCTTGGCTGACATACTTCGCGTCCAGCCACCATCGGGTTGCCTGCAAGACGTTTTTCACCGTATCCAGCTGAGCCTGTGCCTTGAAATGGCTGGTTCGCTCCGCTCTCGGTCGTGATACGCTACTCGCGTCCATGAACACAAGGCTTTCGGCTCTCCGTGCGTTCACGTTGATCGAGTTGCTCGTGGTCATCGCGGTCATCGCCATTCTCGCGAGTCTGCTGTTAACGAGTCTTTCGCAGTCCAAGGCCAGGGCCCACACCATCGTTTGCCTGGGCAACCTTCGGCAGATGACCCTCGGCTTCAAGGTCGCGGTCGATAACGACGCGGGACGCTTTTGGACCGGGTTCAACCTGGAAACCGGGACGATCGTCGAGCAATCGCACCACATTCAAAACGGCCAGGCCCAATGGTGGGCCGACGATTGGGGCAAGCCTGCCAGAGGCTCCATCTGCCCGGCCGCACCCGAACGGGCGAAGCTGGCGCGCACCGTCCTGCCGAACTATCATCCGCCGGAAACGTACCCCGGCGCAGTCGATACCGCCTGGGCTGTGGATGTCCCGTTCGGCTGGTTCTGGTGGGGGCAAAACGCCCATGACGCTCCGAGGGCGCGGCAGCCGGCGGGCAGTTATGGCCCGAACATCTGGATCACCGGCGGCTGGTGGGGCCGCAACGAGACCGGGCTCCAGCAGCCGGAACGATACGAAACGGAAGATCAGATTCGGGATGCCTCTCTGGCTCCCCTCTTCGCGGATGGCGGCAACCCCTGGTGGTGGCGGCTCCTGCCGGGAGAAGGCCCCCGCGCCACCGATCCGCCCGCGGAAAACTTGCGAGCGGGCTGGTTGTCCGGCCGCCCCGGAGTCATGGCTGCCTACAATCTCCCCCGGCACGGCTCACGCCCGCGGAATGTCTCCACCAACCATCCAGCCGCCCTGAAGCTCCCGGGCGCCATCAACGTCGCCTTCTACGACGGGCACGCGGAAACGGTGAAACTCGACCGCCTCTGGCAACTGACCTGGCACGAGAATTACCAGGCCCCCGCCAAGCGCCCCGGACTCAGATAGTGGGATTTTGCCCTGCGGTAAGCCCTCGGGCAAGGCTTGCGGCGCGGTTCCAATCGGGAGGTAAATGCCGAGGCGAGCGTGCCTTGCGCACGCGAAGGGTTACGCGCCAGCGATCTTCTTCGTGGCGACGCCGAAGCAGTGGGAATGGCCGTCGTCATCGGTCACGAAGAACTCGGTTTGGCCGTAGTCCCGGTCGGTGATTTCGGACACGGCGAAGCCAAGGCGCTGGAGGTGGTCCCGGAGGGCGTGGATATCGCAAGGTGCCCAGTAAAGTCGAATGCCGTCGAAGTCCGCGGGCGCGATGGATGAGCCCTCGCGTTCGTTCAGCCAAAAGTAGAGATCCTCATGGTGAACCATGCACCCGATGAGCTTCCCCTCCCGCCGCATGGGGCGGTCCATGGTGAGGCCCATCCCTTCGACCCAAAAGCGGAGACTCTTCTCCAGATCCGCGCTGGGGATGACGGGTATGCAGGATTGAACTAACATCGGTCGTTCCTCAGTGTGACAACCCTTGTTGCGCGGTGGAACAGCCCGCCAGGAGCAAGCTGGCCATTCCTGTCAGCAGGGTAACGCTGAGCCGCAATGGGAGATGGGGTTTCACGCGGTCATCGTAGATCGAGGGGAGGGTTGGAGTCAATGAACGGACTCAATTCGGGCAGGGCCAACGCATCTAAAAACCGAGTAATTGGAGTAAATAGGCATGGTTCCAGCTGGCGTCGAGTTGTTTGCCGCGGAGACTGCGCTTCCGAGCGGTGTCCCGTTTGAGCAGATTCAGGGCGAGGCGGCGGAGGGTGGCGAGGTTCT
>CAYZKY010000164.1:0-13591 GCA_964478815.1 uncultured Verrucomicrobiota bacterium | reverse complement strand
CTGGCCAAGCTCTCGATCGAGCATGAGCCGAGCGCTGTCGAAATCCCCGATCCCTGAGATCACCCTGCGATCATCGACCCGACGCTCCAGGCTGGTTCTTCGGCAAGGGTGGCTCAATGGCAGCCCAAGCTTCATCTGATAACCAGAACAACGAACGCGAATCCTCAAAGCCTCCTGCCTCAGCGGAGACTCCCTGAATCAATGTGCGCGCCAATTTTCAAGAGGCTGATTGGGTTTGGACCCTAGTATCAGGTATGTGCTGCGCTGTGCGTCAAGAGTGATTAACGCGGACTTGCAGGGCAGCTTGGCGGAGAGAACCAAACGCAGTCGTCGCGCCTCGGGGCAGCCTGACTGCATGCCAGCGCAGGCTCGGATGAAAGCGGACCAGTTCGGCCAGCAGTAGCGCGTCAGCCTCGCGCACCACGCCATCAAGACCAGACAGTGTATCGATCTGCGGTAGGATCGCCTGGAGCAAGGCGTGGCCGGTCATGGTCATGGCGCCTGCCGGGGGCCGGCTGGCAAGGATCGAGGGATCGACCACAATCAGGCCGGACGGCGCCGTGCGGGCGGCCAATGGCACCGAGGCAAGCGCCGCCGCACCCGCGCTCGACACGATGAAGTGGCGGCGCGAGATCATGGATTGCCGGCCGCTGCGGAAGCTGGTGCCGGTGCGGGCTGGCGCGATATCCAGCGGGCCAGGTTGCGCAGGTCGCCGTCACTGATGGCGCTGGGGTGGAACGGCGGCATTCCGGCAGCGCCATTGCGGGCGAAGCTGACGATCATCGCCTCGGGAAGCTTGCGCCCGCGCAGTTCGGGCGCGCGCATCGGTCCTGCATGGCAATAGCCGCAGGTTGTTGCCCACAAGTGTTCGGGCGTTTGCGGGCGGGCGCGGGATAAGTCGTCTGCCGGAGCCGGTGATGGAATCAAGGCAGTGGCGATCAGCGCCGCAAGGGCAGCGCCGGGAGCGCTGAAAGGGTTCATATCCGGATTCCCGACTTGCCCGGCGCGATGATCCCCTTGGGATCGAGGGCGCGCTTGATGCGGCGGTTGACTTCGACGTTCGCCTCGCCGTGGTTGCGGGCGACCTGGTCCATGTAGCCGATCGATGTGCGATAGATGCCATATCCGGCGGCGGCGATCGCATCGACCAGTTCGGCGAAGCACTTGTTCGCGCGGGCCATCCAGTCCTTGTCGTTGCGATCAAACAACAGCGGCATGACGTTGAGCGCGGCGCGTTCGGCAAAGGCGATGCCGACCATGAAGTCCATGCCGTGGCGATCAAGCACTTCACGGGCGATGGCGAACTGACGCTTCATTTCCGTACCGCGCAAGGGCGCAACCGGCGAGCACCAGATCAGTCCTCCACCGCCGGTCCAATTGAACAGCGCGAATGACTTCAACGTCAGTTCGTTGATCGCCTGTTCGTCGCGCGCGTCCATGATCGTTGCGCCCGACGCTTCGAGACGGCGCTTCGCTTCGGCATAATCGGCAGCGACCCGATCGGCGCGGCCATAGAGTGTGAACACATAGTTCCAGGCACCGAGACCGGCCTTTTGCGCGGCGGCGATGGCCACATCGTTGGGCATTGCGGTGGGACCACTATGGTGATCAGCGCGGACCGAAGTGGCGGCAAGGAAGATTGTGGCGTTGCCCATCACGCCCTCGGTAGCGATGGTGCCGTCCATGCGCAGCCCGCGCACAGTTTCGGTCAGCTTGACGAGATCGTCGTCATCCGGCCAGACCGCGATCACCGTGCGGAAACTTTCGGGTGCAGGCATCAGCCACAGGCCCATCTTGGTCACAATGCCGAAGTTGGACTGCGTGAAGATGCCGTCAAGTGTCGGTCCGAAGCCGTAGCGATAAGCCTGCCAGCTGCCAGTGTCCTTGACCCCGCCAAAACCGGTGCGAAACAGCAGGTCATCCGCCAGCAGCACCTCGTATCCGCAACTGTGAGCGAAGTGATCGCCATAGGGCGTGACGCCATGCCCGCGTTCGAGGGTGTTGCCTATCGGCGAGACGATCGGGCCGGGACCAGGAAAATCGAGCCAGAAGTTGGCGCCGTGTTCTTTGAGGAAGTCCTGAAGCTGGCTGTAGGTCACGCCCGGTTCGACAACGACCGTGCCTAGTTCGGGGTCGAAATCGGTGATGCGGTCCATGCGCCGCAGATCGAGCACCACTGTGCCGCGATCTGCCACGCTTGATGAGCCATAGCCGATGTTGCGCCCGGTAGAGGTCGGCCAGACCGGCACGCCCTGCTGCTGCGCGGCGGCGACAACGGTCTGCAACTCCTCAACCGAACCGGGCGAGACCACGCCGACTGGCATATGGACTTCGTTCTCGAATGGAATGGCGACCCAGCCATAGGGTGCCACATCGTCGGCCGCGGTGCGCACCCATTGCGCGCCAACGACGCGCACCGCTGCCGCAAAGAATTGCTTGAGCGCTTCGGGCGATGTGCCCGGTTTGCTGTCCATCAGATGGTCCTCTCGATCGTCGAGGACAAGGCCCCGCCCGGCCTGTGGTAGCCAGTTTTCTACTTGGTATTTTGCCCGATATTATGTGGGTGATATCTCCTGTCGGGTCATGAGCATAGTCAGGTTTAGGCTAGCACATGTTAGGGAATACCCTTCCGCCCCGACTTAATGTCGGATGCCGCCTTGCCAGTCGCCAACTTGATTGAGCGTGCGCCCCTGTTCAATCATAGTCATAAATGCCTTCGGCATTTGCACGAGAGATCAGACCGAACTGCTTTCCAACCGGGTACGCGCGACGGCGGCGTCGGAGCGATAGTGATTGGCGAGGAAATCGGCAGTCACGGTCAGCCGCCGGTCGGCGCCTGCGTTGCGGGGCAGAAGCATGATTGCTTGCGGTGTAGGAAGGTGGAAATCAATGTCGAGTATTTGCAATCGATGTGCGACTGCATCCGATGACGTCACTTCGGCGAACAGGCAGCCGATGCAGTTGCTGTGCGATATCTCGGTGAGAATCTGGCTGTAGTCGTCGGTTTCGAATGAGCATTCGATGCCGGCCAGACCGCATGATTCGAGCACGGAATCAACCACCAACCGCAGCGGGTGCGGGCGCGGCAGCATAGCAAGGGGAAAGGCACGCAGATCGTCGACCGACAAGCGCCGACGGGCGGCCAGCGGATGATCACACGAAACGAAGAAGGCGACCGGCTCGTCGATCACCACGCGTACCTCTATGTCGGGCGGCAAGTTCTGCAACACGTCTTCGCTGGTGATGGTCATGGCCAGTGTCACTTCGCCCGACACTACCTTGCGGATCAGGTCTAAGATCAGCTCATCGCGCACTGTGGTCACGATTTGGGTATCGGCGAAGCGTTGGCGCAATTCGACGATGCGGCCTGCAAGATGTCGGGACATGAACGGCAGGAACGCAAACTTCCACCGCGAGCCTTCGGCGGCGGATACAGCTTCGCTTTCAAGCCTGGAAACCGCAGCCATTACCTCGCGTGCGCGCTGCAGCACGCGCTCGCCAAGGACGGTCAGCGCCGGGCGCGAACCGCTGCGTCGCTCGAACAGTCCGCTGCCGAGGCGGTTTTCCAATGTGCGCACGTGTTCGCCGATCACCACCGGCGCCAGATTCAGTGATTCTCCGGCACGCCGGAAACTGCCAAGTTCGACCACAGCGAGGAAGATTTCCAGTTGCCGCAGCGTCAGGTGCGATTTTCTCATGATGACGAACCGTCCAGCTCGCACAGTCTAAAGCGAGGGGGTAAACCCTAGCAGTTCTCGGCAGGCGGGGCAATTCCTGGTTGAATGCGGCACCTGCGTTTCAGCGCCGGTGGTTGCGCAGGGTATCGACCTGCAGCGAAAAAGCGAGAGAAAGCTGGCGCTTGCTCGGGTAATTGAGATGATATTCCGGAAACGGCGGACACCAACCGTCAAGCAGTAATACCAGCGCAACGCTGCCTAGCGAGATGCCCGTAGCCTTGCGCGCGCTCGATTGCGATGACCGACTTCCACCGCCTGCCCGGCAAGACGCCACACATCGAAACCGCTCTGGCGCGCGGCGAGCTGATCACCAGCGTGGTGTTGCCGCCGCCATCGGGTGGTATCCAGTTTTATCGCAAGGTTCGCGGCCCTGCGGCCTATGCCTTTTGCCATCGTCTCGGTGGCGCCAGTCGGCTTAGCGCGCATCCGCAGCCCGACAACGCCTTAATCTTTCGGGTATTGATCAGGCACGGCTCCAGCACTGTTCGGCAAAACGGCGAATGTCCTGCTTGACCAGCATGTCTTCGGGCGTGCCGAAGAAGCCGCCGTGCGGCATCGCCTCATAAACCAGCAGTTCCGCCCGGGCACCTGCCGCTCGGAGGCGGTGGAGCATCCGCACCGCATTTGACAGGAACATGTCTCGCGTGCCGGCCGTCAGTAACGTCGGCGGAAAACCGCTTAGGTCACCGAACAGCGGCGAGAGCAGCGGGTCCGACAGGTCGGCCCCGTTCGCGTACAGCGCGTTGATCGGTCCCAGCGCTCGTTGCAGCACGTTGTCGATGATGGCGTTGGTATGGAAGGTATCGCCAGATTCGGTGAGATCTATTTCGGGCGTTTCAAGGATCAGGCCCGCCGGCATCGGCAGCCCTTCGGTCTTGGCTCGCAGCACCATCGCCGCAGCCAGATTGCCGCCTGCCGACATGCCGTGCAATACGACTTCAGCGGGATCGTGCTCTTCCAGCACAGTACGATATATTGCCATGCAATCGTCGAGTGCTGCGGGATACGGATGCTCTGGGGGCATCCGGTAGTCGGGTGCTACTACCAGCGCGCCTGTGGCTACGGCTTGGACGTGCGCGAGGAGGCCGCACACCGTGCCGCCGCCAGCGATCAGTGCGCCGCCATGGACCGACAGCAGTACACGGCCAACAGCGCACGCACGGGCATCGATCTGATGAGCACTTGCTGCGCCAGCCTTGACGAGGGCTATCTCGAATGGCTGCAATTGCTGCACGATAGCGCCCAGCATCATCATCATGTTGCCGTCGGCAACCCTGCGGTATTCCTGCCAGCCGGCCACATCATCCAAGGCCGGATATTCTCCCCACTGCATCGCCGTGGCAGCAGCAGCGGATAGGACAGTCTGCGCCTCTGCGCTGATCGACGACGGCACGGGAATACGCCGCGCGGGCAAGCGCAGGACAGCGCGGTCATTCGCCATTGAAGGCGTCCTTGGGCTGGTTCAAGCCGGAATAACCGACTTGTATTCGGTGAAGCCGTCAAGGCCTTCCTTGCCGCCTTCGCGCCCGCAGCCAGACATCTTGAACCCGCCAAACGGCAGCGCGCTGTCGAATCGGAAGATGTTTTGCGTCAGCGTGCCGCCGCGTACGCCGCGCGCCACGCGCATGAAGGCGTCGGCGTCATGGGTGAAGACAGTGCCGTAAAGGCCATAGGGCGTGGCGTTGGCGAGGTCGATCGCCTGCTCTAAACTGTCATATCCGATCACGGTGAGTACAGGGCCGAAGATTTCCTCGCGTGCGGCGATGTTGTCGGCAGAAACACCATGCAACAAAGTCGGCTCGAAGAAACAGCCGCCGTCGATATGTGCGGGACGCTTGCCGCCGGTTGCCAGTATGGCGCCTTCGACCACGGCCTGCCGGACGAACGCCTCGACCTTCTCGCGCTGACGGCTCATTGCCAGCGGTCCCATTTCGGACGCGGGATCGCGCGGATGGCCGATACGCACCTGCTGCATCTCGGCGACAGCAGCGGCAACGAATTCCTCGACGCGATGCGCCGGCACGATGGCACGGCTGAGGATTGCGCAGATCTGACCGGCGGACATCGTTATGGTCCGCGCCAAGGTACGGGCGACGTCGGGGATGTCGGCATCATCAAGCACGATTGCAGCAGATTTGCCGCCAAGCTCGGTCGTGCAACGCGCCATGCGCGCACCGCAGACCGCGGCGATGTGAGTACCTGCGACGACCGAGCCGGTAAAGCTGACCTTGTCGACGCCGGGATGCCGGACGAGGCTGTCGGAGGCATCGCGGTGAGCGGTGACGAGATTGATCACGCCTGCTGGCAGCCCAGCGGCCTTGGCGGCCTCGGCAATGATATAGGCCTCGATTGGCGTTTCCGGCGCCGGCTTCATCACCACGGTGCATCCGGCGAGGAGCGCCGGTGCGATCTTGCCGGTCATGATGCCGAACGGATTGTTCCACGGCGCGATGGCGGCAACGACGCCGACAGGCTCACGGAAAATCAGGCCGGTGCCGGGAGAGTCCTTGAGCGGGCGTTCCTCGCGCCACGGGTAGCTTTCTGCCAGATCAGCATAGAAATTGAACCAGTCCACGCCGCCGGTGATTACAATGGGTGCGACGGTGGCCAGTGCGCCGATCTGCTCGACCCAAGCATCCGCAAGTTCGGGAATGCGGGCGCGCAGGATTTCGCCCATCCGGCGCAAGAACTCGGCGCGTTCGGACGGTGAAAGACGCGGCCACGGACCATGGTCAAATGCCTGCCGCGCGGCTGCGACGGCATCGGCAACATCGACTTCATCAGCTTCGCCGACGGTGGCGATGACTTCGCCCGAGACGGGCGACACCACCGCGATATCGCGCCCGGAATGTGCGCGCCGCCAAGCTCCGGCGATGAACACGTCAACGGGATGTTGCAGCTGCGGCACTTGTAATGCGAAGGCCATCAATCAGGGATCCTGGTATTCAGCAGGGCAGAAAAGGTGGTGCCCGGAGCGGATGATCGCCCCGGGCACTCGTGAGGTCAGAAGTTGCGGCGAACCGTAACAGCCCACTCGCGCGGACGGCCAACGGCGCCGGTGGCAACACCGTAGGTGCTATTGTAACTGGTGCCGAGGTAGTAGAACTTGTCACCGAGATTGCTGACGGTGACGCTCAGCGACCAGTTCTTGCTGGTGTCTTCATAGGTCAGGCGAGCGTTGAACAGACCACGCGCATCGACGAGATCGAGCGGCGTATTCACGGCGTTGTAATAGAAGCTCGACTGGTAGGTCCAGTCGATGCGCGGGGTCAGCGTTCCGGCCGAACCCAGGCTTGCTTCATACTGGATCGATGCCGAGGCCTGCCAATTGTTATTGAACGGTGCTTTCATGCCCTTTGTGATGCCGGTGAGGGCGTTGACCGAGGTATATTTGAAATCGAGGTAGCCGACGTTCCCTTCCAGCGTCAGTCCGGCGACCGGCTTGACGGTTGCTTCCAGTTCGACGCCCTTCACGTGGGCGTTGCCGGCATTGGCGAGCGCTGCGCACGGGAACGGATCGGCAAAGGCCGGGCATAACTGCAACTGGATCTGCATGTTCTTGTAGTCGTTGTAAAAAGCCGATGCGTTGAGGCGCACCTTGCGATCGAACAAATCCGACTTGAAGCCGATTTCGTAAGTGGTCAGCGTTTCAGGATTGAACGGCTGAACCTGGCTGGCGAAGTACGGACGCGGATTGATGCCACCGCCCTTGTAGCCGGTCGAAACCTGCGCATAGGTCATCAGCTCGGGGCTCCAGCGATAGTTCGCACCGATGCGATAGTCGACGCGGTTTCCCTTGAAGGTCGAGGAGCTGCCGTCCAGCCCGAACAACAGGATGTTGAGCGGGAAGTTGACCGGCGAGATCGCGGAACCGTCTGCGTTACGACGGCCGAAGGTATAGGTCTTCTTGTCGTCGGTGTAGCGCAGCCCGCCGATCAGCGTCAGGTTCTCCACCGGGCGCACTTCGAGGTGGCCGAACACCGACTTGCTTACGTTCGATACCGGATCGTCGTTGAGGAAGTCGAACGCGACGTTCGGGATCTGCGCACGGCCGTTCAGGTGGTCGTTGGCGTCGTAGTAGTAGCCGCCGATGGTCAGGTCGGCGATCGTGCCGATCTTGGCCGAAAGACGCAGTTCCTGGGTAAATTGGCGGTGCGAGTAGCCGAATTCCTGCAGCAGGATCGCCAGCGGCGAACCGTCAAGATCGATGCCGCTGGTGCCCTTGGCAGAGCGGTAGCCGGTGATCGACTTCAGGCTGATTGAATCCGATAGCGCATAATCGATCGTGCCGACCATGCCCCAGCTCTTGACCGTGCTCTTCGGGCTTGTCGAGAACCCGCCCGGTGCGACCTGAAGGTTAGGGAACAGGGTGAACGGGAACACTGGCGGGAAGCCGGAGGTGTAATTGCCGCCGCCCGCATAAGTAGCATACGAAGTGTAGCACTGGCCGCAGGTGATAAACCGGTTGTCGAACGGAATGCCGCCCGCCGGATTGGCCGCGTCATACGACCGGGTGCCGGGGTTGTTGGCATACACCAGTTTGGTCGCCATCTGTTCGGAATTATTCTGGGCAACATCGCCGATCACGTTGATTTCCAACCGGGAGCCGGTTGGCGCGATGCGCAGCGCGGCGCGCAGGGCCTTCATGTCGACCCCGCCTTCGGTGCCGTTCTTGCAGTCGTTGCTGCCGCCGGTCGCAGGGATGCCTCCGGCCGGATTAACGCAGCCATAGTCAAGCAGCTGCATGTAGCCGTCGGTGTTTTTCGACACGCCCGAGATGCGTGCATAAACGCCATCGGCGACCGGGATATTGGCGCTTGCGCGGATGTCGATGCGGTTGAAGCGACCATAGGTGCCTTCAACGAAGCCGCCGGCATCTTCGTTCGGCTTGGCGGAGAACAGCTTCACCGCGCCGCCCAGCGAGTTCTTGCCGGCCAGCGTGCCCTGCGGACCGCGCAGCACTTCGACGCGATCAAGATCGGTCAGGTCCATGACGGCACCATAGGTCGTGCCGTAGTAGATATCGTCGATGTAGATGCCGACGCCCGGTTCGAGCGCGAAGCTGGAATCGCCTTGGCCAACGCCGCGGATGAATGCGGCAACCGCGCTGCCGTTGAGGCCGGTCGAGTTGGTTAGGTTGACGTTCGGAGCGGTTGCGCCAAGATCGGTGATGCTGACCTGGCCCTTGGCGGCGAGCGTGTCGGCGCTGATTGCGGTGATCGCGATCGGCGTGTCCTGAACCTTCTGGCTGCGGAACTGCGCGGTCACGACGATTTCGGCGATGCCCACGTCAGTGTTCTTTTCTGCCGTGGTATCTGCCTGCACTGCGTCTTGTGCGACCGCAGGGGTAGCGGCGGCATATACCGCAGCGCTGGCCGTTGCCAATAGGCCGAGACGCAATGCTCTGGCGTAGGTCTGTTTAGTCATGCTCATGGTTTCCTCTCCCTGATTCTTTTTGGATTGAATTAGAAGTTGCGAATGGCCTTGAGGACATGGGTTGCGCCCTTGTCCCCGATCATCATGGCGGTGGAGTTGGTGTTGCCGACGGGCAGGGTTGGCATGACCGAGGCGTCCGCCACCCACAGGCCCGACACACCCCTCACGGCAAGGTCGGGATCGACCACCGAGGCCGGATCGCTGCCCATGCGGCAGGTCCCGACCGGGTGGTAGAGCGGGATCGCGGTGGTGCGCACATGTTGGCGCAGCGCTGCGCCGGTAACTTGCGCGGCCGGCGCAATTTCGCCCTCAATCATCGCCGCCAGTGGTTCTTGGGCAGCGATCTCGCGCGCGATCTCGACACCGCGGGCGATGCGCTCGACATCGGCGTCGCTGCCCAGCAGGCGGTGCCGGACGAGCGGCGGATCGGAGGGGTCTGAAGAGCGCAGAGTGACGCGCCCGCGTCCGTCGGGGCGAGCCAGACAAATCGTGACGCTGACCGCTGGCCGTTTGAGCAGCAGGGCGCGCCCGTTTTCGCCGAACGAATAGGCCATCGCGGTCAGTGAGACCTGCACATCGGGCACGATTTCGGATGCGTTTGTGCGGGCAAAGGCGTTGGCGTGGCACATCGAGGTGGTCAGCGCACCGCGCCGGCGCAACAGGAAGTCGAGTCCTTGGCCGATGGCAGCAAGCCCGCGCGTATCGCTATTGATCGAGCGTGTGCGCGTGGCGAGGATCACGTGCGTACCAACATGTTCCTGCAGGTTCGCGCCGACCTCGGGGCTGTCTGCATGGCAGGGGATGCCATGCGCGGCCAGCTCGTCCGCCGGACCGACGCCTGACAGCATAAGCAACTTGGGCGAATTGAGCGTGCCGGCCGACACTACCACGCCCGAACGCGCGCGCAGCACATGTTCGGTGCCGCCATGGAGCACCCTCACGCCGGTGGCGCGACCGTTCTCGATCTCGACCTTGAGCACGTCGGCCTCGGTCAGCACGCGCAGCCGCGCGCGATCAAGGTTGCCCCGCAAGTAACCCCGCGCCGAACTGCAGCGCAGCCCGTTCATCTGCGTGGTCTCGGCGAACCATGCCCCCTCGCCCGATTGCGCGCCGTTCTGGTCGGGATTGCGCTTGATGCCGAGTGAATCTGCCGCATCGACGAACGCATCGATGACCGGATAGGCCACGCGATTTTGCGAAACCCGGATCGGACCACTGCTGCCGCGATAGGCGTTGCCGCCCGTCTCGACGTTTTCCATGCGGCGGAAGAAAGGGACCACATCTTCGAAGCTCCAGCCGATGGCGCCGTTGGCGGCCCAGCTGTCGTAGTCGTGCTTGTGGCCGCGCACATAGATCATGCCGTTGATCGCGCTGCCGCCGCCAAGCCGCCGTGCGGCGGGCCAGAGATACTTGCGGCCGCCGAGCGACTCGTCCGGTTCAGCCTCGATGCTGCGGTCGAATTCGGGATTGTTGACCACTGCCACGGTCAGCGCCGGGACGTAGCTGCGCAAGGAAACGTCGCTTTTCCCGGCTTCGACCAGCAAGGTCGGCACGCCTGCTTCGGCCAGTCGCGCGGCCATGGCACAACCGGCGGAGCCGCCGCCGACAACGATCACATCGGCGTAATTGACAAGATCTACTGCCTTCACTGGTCGGCGCCCTCGGCTGCCAGCGTCTGCAGATCGACTTGCCGGGTCATGGCAAAATCGCGGAATGATTGCGGCCGCTGGCCGGTCAGCGTGAACACGTCGTCGGATTCGATATCGAACCAGCCGTCGCGGATGCCGATTTCAAGCGACACCATGTCGTCGCTTGACCATGGCACGCCATCCACGCTCTGGTCCGGCACAGCTTCACGCGGGATGCCGAGGCCGTCGAAGAAAGCATAGCGCTCTTCGGGCGTGACATCGATCCAGCGGATCGGCTTGCCTGCCACGTCTGCGATGATCTGCGACACCGCGCGGTACGTCAGCCCTTCGGGACCGGTGATGTTATATGTGCGATTTTTCGTGCCCTTGGCCAGAAGCGCCGCGGCGGCGCTGCGGATGCAGTCATGGCGCGTGACGAACGGCATCCTGCCGTCCAGCGTCGCGCCTTCCCACACGCCGGTGCGCAGCGGCACGCGCGGGGCGGCTTCGACGAAGGCATCTGAATACTGCGCGTCGCGCAGTGATGTCCAGATCAGGCCCGACTGGCGCAGAGCGTCCTCGGTGCCGCGATGGTCAACCACCGCCAGCGAAGGATTGTCCGGTTCCTTGCCGATGAACGAGGTGTAGATCACATGGCCGACCCCCGCCTGGCGCGCGGCTTCAATGGCGCGTGTGTGCTGCGGAATTCGGAAGCCGACCTTCAGCGCGCTGATCATCAGCATCTTGGCGACGCCCGCCAGACCTTCACGCATGGCGTCAAGATCGTCAAAATCGCCGAAGCGCACTGCGGCACCGCTGGCGGCAAATTCTGCCAGCTTGGCGGGGCTGCGGGTCAGCAGCACCAGATCGCTGGCCGGGACGCCCCACTCGAGCAGATGGCGCACCACGCCTTGGCTGAATGGTCCGGAGGCGCCTGTGACGGCAATTCGCCCAGGGGTCGTTAGTCCGTGAGCAGTCACTGATCGGTGCCTTCCTGCCCGGCGGAGGCGGGGATCTTCAGCGGATATCCGGCAATTGGGTGGGCAAAGTGCCACGGTACGAACTGGCGGCCGAGGCCGGGCTCGACGGCCATGCTCGGCAGGTCGGGCGGCATGGTTTCGCTGGGCGGGGCGGAAGGGAACCAGATCTTCTCACGTTCGAGCGTGGCATAGAAGGTCATCGCCACGGCGAGGCCCTTGATCTTCCACACCCCGTCTTCCTTGACGTATTCGTTCTCGTAGACGCCCTCGGCAAAAAGGAAATGGCCGGTGGTCGGCGGTGAATTGCCGTGGATCTGTGCCCGCAGCCGCGCTTTCGCGCTCTGACCATCGGCGGCCAGCGTGATGATCGGCTGCATCTGCACGTGGTTGATCACTTCGTTGCGCAGCAGGCCCCAGCGACCGCCGCCCAGCACCGTGAGCAGGAATTCGCCGATCCGCGCCTTTGCGACGTAACGGCCGCGCTGGCCGATCTCCATCCACGGGTCGTTGTCGGTGAACAGATCGACCATTTCATCGAACATGCGATTGTCCATGAAATAGCCGTACATGTACTGCAGGCGTTCAATCGCGGCGCAATCCTCAAGCGCGGTGAGCCGCAGGCCCTGCTGCGCGACAAGCGTGCGAAGCGCAGCTAGTTCCTGTTGCATGATCTCGATGCTGCTGTTGGCGTTCATGGACAACTCTCTGAATGTGGTCGAACGAGATGGCGGCGCCTGCTCAGGGAAGCGCGCGGTAGGCCATGCGCCCACCAAGGGGCAGCGATGCGGGCAGGGCCGCGCCCTGTTCGCGCAGGCGCGTCGCGTATTCGTCAATCACGCTGCCGGCATCGGTGACGCCGATGATATTGCCCGCCTCGTCCATGTGCAGCATCGCGCCGTAAAGAATGAACAGAATCTCGGTCCATTCGCCGGCGTCGTCGGCGATCTTGAGTGTGTGGCTGGTGCCCTGAGGTTCAAACAGATAGGAGCCGGCGACATTGGCCGGGCTGTCCTGGTATTCGAGATAGTTCCACTTGCCCGAGAAGGTATAGGCGTGAACTTCGCCGGTATGTTTGTGCGGCACGATTTGAAGCCCGGCGCGAAAGCGCATCCGAACGGCATAACGGCCACCTTCGATATCGCTCATCAACAGTTTGAGCTGGATGTCCGGGTGGCCGGACCAGTTCTCGGCCCACGGCAACTCAAGGCTGGCGCTATGAAAAGATTCGGCGTTCCCGTCAGACATCTCGCTCTCCTCTCGTCAGGGATCGCGCGGACGGTTTGTTGTTATCCGCGTCAGTCTGACGAGCGAAGTGATATGCGACCCGAACATTTGGGAGAATTGCAGAAAATCCTTCCGGGTGATCGGGTTTACCCTTCCACTCCGGAGCAGTGCTTTCGTTTTCAGATCGAATTGATGTCGACGACGGTCGGGATATTATCGTTGAGCAACAGGATCTTCTTGCGGGCTACCTTCCAGTCTCCACCCTCACGCCGGAGCAGGTATTCGTATCGGCCGAAGAAGCAATCTGCGCGGTTGACCTGCCCCCCGCTGGCTCCCTCAATGTAATGTAGAGTCTGCCCCAAGGAGGGAGCAGACGAATGAGGAAGAGCCGTTTTTCCGGGGAACAGATCATTGGGATGATCCAGGAGCAGGAGGCAGGTCTGCCGACAGTGGAGGTTTGCCGTAAGCACGGCCTCAGCCCGGCATCGTTCTACAAGATGAAGGCGAAGTACGGCAGCCTGGAGGTATCCGATGCCCGGCGGCTGCGCCAACTCGAGGACGAGAACGGCAAGCTCAAGCGGCTCCG
>CAYZKY010000163.1:0-13690 GCA_964478815.1 uncultured Verrucomicrobiota bacterium | reverse complement strand
GTCGGGCCAGTTCACCACCCGGCGCGGCCCGGTCTTCGCCAATCTCGTCCTCGCCGACGAAATCAACCGCGCCCCCGCCAAGGTCCAGAGCGCCCTGCTCGAGGCGATGCAGGAGAAACAGGTGACCATCGGCGACCAGACCTTCCGGCTGGAGGAACCGTTCCTCGTCCTCGCCACGCAAAATCCGATCGAACAGGAAGGCACCTACCCGCTGCCCGAGGCGCAGGTGGATCGCTTCATGTTGAAGCTGAAGATTGTCTATCCCAGCCGGACGGAGGAGCGGCAGATTCTCGATTTGATGGCGCGGACTACGCCTCCTCCTTCGGTCAAGCCGGTCGTCGAGCCGGCCGACATCCTTCAGGCCCGGCAAGTGATCAACGACATTTATATCGACGACAAGGTGAAGGATTACATCGTCGATCTGGTCTGTGCCACGCGGGAGCCGCAGGAGTATAAGATCGACGTGAAGGATCTGATCCTGATGGGCGCTTCGCCCCGCGCTACGATCGCGCTCACCCTCGCCGCCAAGGCGCACGCCTTTCTTAAGGGACGCGGTTATGTCACGCCCCAGGATGTCAAAAGCATCGGCATGGATGTGCTCCGGCATCGCGTCGCGATCACTTACGAAGCCGAGGCCGAGGAGAAGACCAGCGAAACGATCGTGCAGAAGATTTTCGACGAATTGCCGGTGCCCTAAGCGCCGGCCCGGCCGCCCGGCTCTCCGGCTTTCCGCTGCCCGCGCATGCTGCCTCGCGAGATACTTAAGAAAATTCGCCAGATCGAACTCCGGACCCTGCGTCTGGTGAACGAATCGCTCGCGGGCCAGTACCACTCGGTGTTCAAGGGGCAGGGGATGAACTTCGAGGAGGTGCGCGAGTACCAGCCCGGCGACGAAGTGCGCGCCATCGACTGGAACGTGACCGCGCGGATGAATCATCCCTTCATCAAGAAGTTCGTCGAAGAGCGGGAGCTGACCGTGATGCTGCTCGTCGATCTCAGCGGCTCCGGCCTCTTCGGCTCGGGCGAGCAGACCAAGCGCGAACTCGCGGCGGAAATCGCCTCGGTGCTCGCCTTCTCCGCCATCCGCAACAACGACAAGGTCGGGCTCGTTCTCTTCACGGAGGAGGTCGAGAAGTTCATTCCGCCGAAGAAGGGCCGGCGCCATGTCTTGCGCGTCATCCGGGAAATCCTGCTCTACGAGCCGCGCCAGAAAGGCACCGACCTCAAGATCGCCCTCGATTTTCTGAACCAGGTGACGCGCCATCGCGCCATTGCCGTGCTCCTCTCGGATTTTCTCGGCGAGCCGAAAAGCGCCTCGAGCGTGGTCACCGCCGCTTCGCCGATGCGCCCGCTGCTCACGCCCACGCTCCTGCAAGTTTCCGCGAGCGCGCTCAAGCAAGCCAATCGCAAGCACGATCTCGTGGCCGTCCAGATTACCGACAAGCACGAACTCGAGCTGCCGAGCCTCGGATATTTGCTGCTGCGCGATGCCGAAACCGGGGAGCTGGTGGAAGTCAACACCGGCGACGCCCGCAAGCGAAAAGCCTTTGCCGAACGCCAGCTCCGGTCGCAGCAGGAATTGAAGCGCGTGTTTGCCGCCGCGCGGATCGATGCCATTCAACTCCGCACCGGCGAACCCTACGCCGGGGCGCTCGGAAAATTCTTCGACGCGCGGGAGAAACGCCGCGCGCGCGGCTAAACCATGCGGCTGGGCCACTCCATTCAAGCGTCGCACGCCGGGCGGACCTCAGCCCTGTGGGCCGGGGCTGCCCTTGTCTGCGTGCGTTGCATGACGGCGGCGACGAACCCCGCCGCCCTGGTGCTGCCCGCGTCTCCGGGGGGCGGCACCAACGAGGACATTCTCGATATCCGGGGCATCAAAGACCCGGTTCCCCTCGCGCCTTCCTATGCCTGGTTGCTCTGGCTGCTGGCCGGCCTGCTCGCCGCCGCGGCGGCTTACTTCCTCTACCGCAAATATTTCAAAAAACCTGCGCGCCCCCAGGCTGCCGTCGTGATTCCTCCGCATCGTCGGGCCAAGGACCGGCTGCGCGCCGCCGGAGAGTTGCTCTCCGATCCCTATCGGTTCTGTTCGCTCGTTTCGGATGTGCTGCGCGTGTATCTCGAAGAGCGCTTCGACCTGCGTGCTCCCGAGCGCACCACCGAGGAGTTTCTGGAGGAGGCGCGTCGCAGCCCGCGGCTCACCGATCCCCAGAAAGCCATGCTGCAGGACTTCCTCACGCAGTGCGATCTGGTCAAATTCGCCCGCCACGAACCGAACCAGGATCAGCTTCAAGCGCTGCTCGACGCGGCCCTCCGGCTGATCGACGAAACAGCTCCGATGGCCACCCCAGCCGCCCCGGCCGCGGCCGCCGAAAGCGAGGTGCGTGCCGCATGATGCCCAGCTTCGCCTATCCCTGGCTCCTGTTGCTGCTGGCGTTGATTCCCCTGCTGGCCTGGCTCAAGAGCCGTCTGGGGCGCCCCGCCTCTTTCCTCTACTCGTCGGTGCAATTGGTCAAGGCGGTCACCGGGCTGCAACGGTCGGGGGTCGGCAAGATTCTGGCGCGCCTCCGCTGGCTCGCCTTGATCCTGCTCCTTATTGCGCTGGCCCGTCCGCAAATCGGCGAAGGCCGCCCCAAGGTGCGCGCCAGCGGCATCGATATTGTCCTGGCCATCGATCTGTCCGGCAGCATGGCGGCCGAGGATTTCGAACTGCGCGGCGAGCCGGTGAACCGATTGGTCATCGCCAAGGACGTCGTCCGCCAGTTCGTCGAGATGCGCGCGAACGACCGCATCGGCCTCGTGGCCTTCGCGGGCCGCGCGTATATCGCGGCCCCGCTCACGCTCGATCACGAGTTTCTCCTCCAGAACTTGAACCGGCTCGAATTGGGCAAACTCGAGGACGGCACCGCCATCGGCTCGGCCATCTCCGCCGCCGCCAACCGCCTCCGCGAGGTCGAGGCCAAGAGCCGCGTCGTGGTGCTCATGACCGATGGCCAAAACAATGCCGGGAAAGTCCCGCCCCTGACGGCCGCCGAAGCGGCGCAGGCCCTTGGAGTCCGCATCTACACCATCGGCGTCGGCACCCGGGGCATCGCGCGTGTCCCGTACACCGACCCCTTCGGCCGCCGGGCTTACGCGGAACAGAAGGTCGACATTGACGAAGAGACCTTGACCGAAGTCGCCCAAAAAACCGGGGGCAAATACTTTCGCGCGGGCACCACCACCGAGCTGCGCACGATTTACGAGGAGATCGATCAACTCGAGAAGACCGAGGTCGAAACCCAGAAGTATCAGCTCTATCGGGAGTTGTTTCCCTGGTTCGTCCTGGCTGGCGTCGCGCTCCTTTTGTTGGAGGTCATTCTGGCCAACACCGTCTGGAGGAGGCTCCCATGATTTTCGGACATCCCCGCGTTCTTTGGCTCGCGCTGATCCTGGTGCCGCTCGCCGGCTGGTTCCTGTGGTGGACCTGGCGCAAGCGCCAGGAGGTGATCCGCCAGTTCGTCCGCAACCGCTACCTCACCGAGATCAGCGTCGGGGCCACCGCCGGAATGCAGAAGCTCCGGCGCGTTCTGTTGCTCGCCGCCCTCGCGTTTTTGCTGCTGGCCCTCGCCCGCCCGCAATGGGGCTTCTCCTGGGAACAGGCTTCCCAGCGCAGCCGCGATATCATCATCGCCATCGATACATCCCGCAGCATGTTCGCCGCGGACACTGCCCCCAACCGCCTCACGCGCGCTAAACTCGCCGCGCTCGATCTTCAAAAGCTGGCCAAGTACGACCGCCTCGGTTTGATCGCCTTCGCGGGCACGGCCTTTCTCCAATGCCCGCTCACGCTCGACGACGAAGCCTTCCGCCAGAGCGTCCAGATTCTCGATCCAAGCATCATTCCCCAAGGCGGCACGGCCATCGGCGAAGCGATCGAAGCGGCCCGCAAAGCCTTCGAAGAGGACGAAGTGGAGAATCACAAAATCCTGGTGCTGATGACCGACGGCGAGGATCACGAGGAAAAAGCCCTCGAAGTCGCGCAAAGCGCTGCCGGGGAAGGCATGCGCATTTTCACCATCGGCGTGGGCAGCCCGGCCGGAGAATTACTGCAGGTGCGCGACGAATCCGGGAAATTGGTGTATGTCAAAGATGAAGCGGGCAACGTGGTGAAGAGCCGATTGAACGAAGGGCTGCTCCAGCAGCTCGCCACCGCCGGGAACGGGTTTTATCTGCCTTTGCAGGGCGGGAACCCGATGGAGGTCTTGTACCAAAAAGGCCTCGCGCCCCTCCCCACGTCCGACCGCTCCACCAAACTCATGCGCAAAGCCCGGGAACAATACTTCTGGCCGCTGAGCATCGGCATCCTCCTGCTCATGATCGAAGCCCTGCTCCCCGACCGGAAACGCGCGTCCCGCTCCACGCTCGCGGGCGCGAGTGGGGCCGCGGCCGCGGTTTCGATTCTGGCGGTCTTGCTTTCGATCTCGCCTGCGTCAGGCAGTCCTTCCAGCGCTCAGAAGAAATATCAGGCCAAAGAATACAAAGGGTCGCTGGAGGACTACGAGGAACTGATCAAGCGCCATCCGACCGATCCGCGGTTGCGCTACAACGCGGGCGCGGCGGCGTATCAGGCCAAAAAGTTCGATCAGGCGCTCGAGCAGTTCCAGAGTGCCGCGGCGGCGCCGGACCTGACATTGCAGCAACTCGCCTATTACAACCTGGGCAACACGCAGTACCGCCTCGGCGAGGCCAATTCGGACCCCAAGGAACGGATGACCTCCTGGCAGCAGGCGCTCCAGCATTACGATGCGGCCATCAAGCTCAATACGAACGACATGGATGCCCAGTTCAACCGCGAACTGGTGCAAAAGAAGCTCGAGGAATTGAAACAGCAACAACCCGAGCAGCAGGATCAAAACTCCCAGGACCCGTCCGACGATCAGAAGGATAACGAGGAAAAGAAGGATCAGAAGAACCAGTCCAAGGATCAAAAGAATCAACAGGAGCAGAAGGATCAATCCTCGCAGGACCAAAAAGACTCCGAGAAGAAGGAGCAGGATTCGTCGACGCAGCAAGCCCAAAACCAGCAGCAGCAGGAGCAAAAACAAGAAAAGCAGGAACAGCAGCAGGCGAAGTCCGGGCAACAGAAGGAACAGGAGGAGCGCGAGAAGCAGGAAGGTTCGCAAGCCGGCGGATCAGGGGGAGAGGAAAAACCGGATGCCGCCGCGGAGCAGGCGCAGTACGCCCAACTCGGCCAGATGAGCCCGGCCCAGGCGCGGCAGTTGCTCGATGCGCAGAAGGGCGAAGAGAAAGCCCTGATTTTCGTGCCCAACCAGACCAAAAAACGTTCGCCCAACGATCGCACGTTCAAGGATTGGTAATGCGCGCGCTCCGCTTTCCACATCCCGGCTGCACGTTTCACTGGCGCGGTGCGCTTGCCCTGGCGCTGCTCGTCTGGCTCCAGCTCCATGCCGCCGCCGCCACGGTTACCGCCCGGATGGAACGGGACACCCTGATGGCAGGCGAGACCGGCACGCTGCAAATCATCGTCGAGGGCGGGACGCCGCAAAGCATCGGCACCTTCGGCAATGGCGGCGGCCTCAACATCACCCCGGCCGGCCAGTCCTCCACCGTCGAGATCAGCAATGGCCAGACGATTTCCCGGCGCATTCTGAACTATGCCGTCACCGGCCGGCAGCCCGGCAGCTACACCATCCCCGCCGTGCGCGTGGTGGTGGATGGCCAGACGCTGGCGACCCAGCCCGTCAACGTCACCGTGACCAAGAACGATCTCGCGGGGCAGCAGAACCAGCTCGCGTTCGTCAAACTGGTCGTCCCGAAACAGGAAATCTACGTCGGCGAAATCATCCCCATCGAAATCCAGTTGTATCTGGCGACGCGTGGCGAGGGGTTGCAGGCTCCTCAATTGAAGAGCGATGGCTTCGTCATCCACAAACAGGCGCCGCATACCCAATCCAATACCCAGATCGGCGGCACGGCCTACACGGTGGTCGCCTTTAAATGGGCGGTGAGCGCGGCCAAAGCCGGCAACCTCTCGCTTGGTCCGGTGGACGTCTCCCTGACCCTGCTTTTGCGTGGGCGAAATGACGGAGGCGATCCGCTCGATTTTTTCGCGCCACGCTTCCAACGCCGGCCCGTGAACTTGAGCAGCAGCAATCTGGTGATGAACGTGCTCCCGCTTCCGGCCGCCAATGTTCCGCCTTCCTTCACCGGTGCGGTGGGCGAATTCGACTGGAGCGTCGCCGCCAATCCTACCGAGCTTGCGGCGGGCGATCCCATCACGCTCAAGATCGCCATCTCCGGCCAGGGGAATCTCGATGGCTTGAAGCTGCCGGAATTCAACTGGCCTCGATTCAAGGCCTACCAGCCCAATGCCAATGTCGGCTCCAACGACCCGCTGGGGCTGGCCGGCGTGAAATCCTTCGAGCAAGTGGTTTCGCCGGAAGACGCGAACATCAAGGAAATCCCGGCGTTCGAATTCGCCTATTTCCATCCGCCCAGCCGCGCCTACCGCATCCTGAAACAGCCCGCGATCCCGCTGCAAGTGCGTGCGGGTGCCGCTTCCACCGTGCAGCCGGTCGTGGTCCGCTCCTCGGCGGATGCTCCCGAGGACGAACCGGCCCCCCGCAACGACATCGTGCATATCAAGGCCCAGCCCGGCGCGCTCTTGGCCGTCGCGCCGCCCGTCGTGCGCCAGCCCTGGTTTCTGCTGTTGCAGGCGTTGCCGATCGCCGGGCTCATCGCCGCTTCTTTTTGGCGCCGCCGCCAGGATGCGCTCTCCACGAATCCCCGGTTGCGCCGCCGGCTCGAGACCGATCGGAAAGTCCGCCACGGTTTGGCCGAGCTGCGCCAGCACGCGGCGGCCCAGCGCCCGGCCGAGTATTTCAGCCTGCTCTTCCGCCTGCTCCAGGAACAGGTTGGCGATCGCCTGGACCTCCCCGCCGCCGGGATCACTGAGGCCGACCTTGCGGGCCGCCTCGAAGGCAAGGCTGCGCCCGAACTCATGACCCAGGTGCAAAAGCTCTTCCAACTCTGCAACCAGGCCCGCTACGCCCCGGAATCCACCGGCCAGAATCTCCAGACGCTTCTGCCCGAGATTGAAGCCGCCCTCGCCGGCCTGCGCCAATTGCCCGACTGATGCGCCTCCCGGCTCCCTCCATCCCAAGATCGCTGCCCCGCCCGCTCGCGCGGGCGCATCTGGACACCGGTTGGAGTTCCGGCTTTAGCCGGTTCGGGAATTTTCCAATCCTGGGCCGCGTAAACGCGGAACTCCAAACCATAGGCAGACGAGGCCCGGGGGCAGTGCCAGGATGCAGCGCGCTCGCGCGATGCGTGCTGGTGTTGCTTCTGGTTGTGTGGAGCATGGTGCCGGCCTGGTCCGCGACCCTCACCTTCGAGCAAGGCAACAAACTCTACGAAGAGGGAAAATTCCGCGAAGCCGCCGCGGCCTACGAATCCCTCCTGCAAGGCCGCACCGTTTCGGTCGAGACGCTCTTTAATCTCGGCAACGCGTGGTTCCGCGATGGCCAGTTGGGCCGCGCCATCCACTGCTACCTGCGCGCCCGCCAGCTCGCGCCGCGCGATCCCGACATCCAGGCCAACCTGCGTTTCGCGCGCGGCACCGTGCGCGGCGATTACTCCGTTCCCGAAACTGCCTTCGAACGCGGCCTCGGCTATCTCACGCTCAATGAACTCGCCGCCCTCGCCAGCGTAGCCCTCTGGCTCTGGCTCGGCCTGCTCGTGGCCATCCGCCTCCGGCCCGCCTGGAAACTCCCCTTGCGCGCGTGGACCTATGCCGCCGCCTTCACCTTCCTGCTCTTCGCCGCCTGGCTGATGGGCAGCCTCGCCCAGGCCCGGCAGCAGACCGCCGTCGTCGCCCAGGATGGCGTCACGGCCCGCTTCGGCCCGGTCGAAGCCTCCCAAACCGCGCTCACCCTCTCCGCCGGCGTTGAACTCCGCGTCCTCGACCGCAAGGACGAATGGCTCCAGATCGCCGCCCGCGGCAGCCGCACCGGCTGGATCAAAGCCAGCGACCTGTTGCTCGTCCCGTAGAGCCTCTCTCCGCGAATCGGACTGACTTGCAGCACGAAACGCGCTTAATCTGCACTCCTCGAACATGAATCTCGACATCGACGCCATCCCCAGGTCCGTGAGAGCCGCCGCCGCCGCCGCGGAGGTCGACGACATCCACACCCACCTCTACGATCCAGCCTTCGGCCCGTTGTTGCTCTGGGGCATCGACGACCTCCTCACCTACCACTACCTCGTCGCCGAAGCGTTCCGCTACATCGGCTCTCCCTTTGAAGGCTTCTGGAAGCTTTCGAAGCAGGCGCAGGCGGAACTCATCTGGCAACAACTCTTTGTCGCGCGTTCGCCCATCTCTGAAGCCTGCCGCGGCGTCATCACCACCTTGAACCGCCTCGGCCTCGATCCCCGCGCGGGCGACCTCGCCAAACTGCGCCAGTGGTTCCAGAACTGGACCGTCGACGCCTACACCACCCGCTGCCTGGAACTCGCCGGCGTGCGCTCGATCTGCATGACCAATTCCCCGTTCGACGATCTCGAACGCCCCGTCTGGGAACGCCCCTTCTCCCGCGATCCGCGCTTCAAGGCCGCCCTGCGCATCGACCCGCTCCTTCTCGACTGGCCGAACAGCGCGCGCCACCTCGCCGCCGCCGGCTTCAAAGTCGCCGCCGATTTCTCGGGCCAGACCTTCGCCGAAGTGCGCCGCTTCCTCGAACACTGGAGCGCCCGCATGCAGCCGGAATTCATGATGGTCTCCCTCCCGCCGGACTTCGCCTTTCCGGGAGATTCCCCGGCCGCGCGACTGATCGAGCACGCCGTCCTCCCGCACGGGCGCGAGCGCGATCTCCCCTTCGCCCTCATGCCCGGCGTGAAGCGGGCGGTCAACCCCGGCCTCCGCATGGCCGGCGACGGTGTCGGCCTGGCCGATCTTTCGGCCTTGCAAAACCTCTGCGCCGCTTTCCCGCACAACAAGTTTCTCTGCACCGTGCTCGCCCGCGAGAATCAATACGAACTCTGCGTGCTCGCCCGCAAATTCCGCAACCTCCACATCTTCGGCTGCTGGTGGTTCACGAACATTCCCTCCATCATCGAGGAAATGACCGCCATGCGCCTCGAATTGCTCGGCCTCAGCTTCACCCCGCAGCATTCCGATGCGCGCGTCCTCGACCAGCTCATCTACAAATGGGACCATTCCCGCCGCGTCATCGGCGATGTCCTCGCCCGCAAATTCACCGACCTCGCCCGCAGCGGCTGGCCCCTCACCGCCGCCGAGATCGAACACGCCGTCCAACAACTCTTCGGCGGCGCCTACGCCGCCTTCCGCCAAATGCCACTCCATTGAGTGCCTGCCGAACCATAGGGGCCATTGGGTATACGAGCATGATCAGAGCGATCCCACTGCCAGTGCCGCAAAATACCTTGCGTGGTCGCATGACGGTATTACCGTGTGGGTATGCCACAGTTGCAAATGGTGTCGGTCAAGCTGCCCGGTGCGACGATTCGCCGCATTCGAGGGAACCGCAGCGAGTTTGTGCGCCAGGCCATTAACGAAAAACTCGATCGGGAAGCACGGCCTGCCTGGCAACCGAAGACGTCCGTAGGCCGCAAATTGCTCCGGCTCCGGGCACAATACGTCGCGCAAGGCGGCGAGCTGCTCGACGCTGAGGGCATCGCCGAAGAGCTGCGGCGGCGGCGGGGAGGCCAGAGTTGAAGACCTTTCTGGATTCCGGCGTGCTCTTGACCGCGTGGCGCGGCCAGGACCCTGAAGCCGCGTTGGCCGTCATGGACGATCCGCGACGTGACTTCTGCACCTCTCAACTGGTCCGGCTCGAAGTGCTCCCGAAAGCAAAATTCTTCAAGCAAACCGAGGAAATCGAGTTCTACGAGACCCACTTCAAAACCGTGCGCAGCGAAGAACCCATGACCCGTGCGCTTGGGGAAGAAGCCGCGGAACTGGCGTCTCAATATGGAATTGCCGCGATGGATGCTCTGCATGTGGCGGCGGCCATCCGGCAAGGAGCCGAAGAATTCGTCACGACCGAAAGGCCTGGCAAGCCGATCTTTCGCGTGCGCGGCATCACCGTCACGTCGCTCCACTCTCTGCACGCATAGGGCGGCATCCTGCGAGGCTTTGGTTCGGCACATGCCTCTTGGCTATCGGTGCCAGATCCGAAAGAAAGCCGGAAATTACCGATAAATCAATCCGCCCCTGCGCCCCTTCGTCGCTTCGGCCTTCGGCGCCGCCAGCCCCGCCGCTTACGCCACGATCCGCGTGATCGCCTCGCCGTGATCCAGATCCAGCCGCTTCCGGCCCGGCAGTTCGAGTCGGCGCGACTCAAGCCCCATCTGGTGCAGCACCGTCGCGTGGATATCCGTCACGTAATGCCGGTTCTCCACCGCGTGGAAACCCAGTTCGTCCGTCGCGCCTTCGATCGTTCCGCCGCGCACGCCTCCGCCCGCCAGCCACGCGCAGAACCCCTGCGGATGGTGATCCCGCCCCGTCCCCTCCGCGCCGGGCGACCGCCCGAATTCCGTCCCGAAGACCACCAGCGTTTCGTCCAGCAACCCGCGTTGCTTCAAATCGCGCAACAACCCCGCGATCGGCAAATCCACCTGCGTCGCCAGCCGGGTGTGGTTCGATTTGATCTCCGAATGCGCGTCCCAATCGCCCCCGCCGCCGCCGCCGTGAAATAATTGCACAAACCGTACGCCCCGCTCCACCAGCCGCCGCGCCGCGAGACACTGCTCGCCGAACGTTTTCGTTTCCGGCCGGTCGATCCCATACAGCCGGCGCGTCGCCTCGGTTTCCCTTTCCAGTTGCAGCGTCTCGGGGATCGAGGTCTGCATTTGAAACGCCAGCTCGTACGACTTCACCCGCGCCCGCAAATTCTGATCGTCGGGATAATCGATCCCCGCCAGGTGATTCAATTTCCCTAGCAGGCTCAGATTCTCCAGTTGCTCCGCCGTCGTGATCTTCCCCTCCGGCGGCGCGATGAAGGGCAGCGGATTTTTCGGGTCGATATTCAGCCGCACCCCCGCGTTCTCCGCGCCCAGATACGCCGCGCCATGCGTGAATGCCCCCCCGCAGCAATCCCCCGTCGGCACGCCCAGCACCACATACTCCGGCAGATTTTGATTCAGCGTGCCCAGCCCGTAGCACACCCACGAGCCGAGCGTGGGAATATCCAGCTCGCGCGGATGCCGCCCCGTCTGCCACGTCAACTGCGCCCCGTGGTCGTTATGCACCGTCCAGAGCGAACGCACCACCGCCAGATCGTCCGCGCACTCGCCCACATGCCGGAACCAATCCCCCACCACCAGCCCCGATTCCCCATACGCCTTGTAACCCGCCTGCAGCGGCATGATCGTCTTGCGGTTCCCATGCGCCGGATTCGCCCCCACGATATTCTTCTCGATCCGCTTCGGATCCAGCACATCGCGATACGGCGTGTCCTGGATCGATTTCCCGGCGTATTTGTTCAGCTCCGGCTTCACGTCGAAGCTCTCCAAATGGCTCACTCCGCCGCACAGAAAAATCCAGATCACCGATTTCGCCCGCGGCCCGCGATGCGGCTGCCCGTTCGGCGCGCGCCAGGCCTCCTCCGCGCGCAGCGGTTTCTCGCCGGAAAGCATCGCCCCCAGCGCCAGCCCCGTGAACCCCATCCCCGTATCCAGCAAAAAGGAACGGCGCGTCACGCCGGGACATCCAAGATTTCGCATAATTCCCTTCCTATCGCACCGTCACAAAGTCGTTATGGTTGAAGAGCACCAGCGCCAGATTCTCCCGCGCGCGTGCCGCATCCGGCTTGCTCGCGAGAAACTCCGCGCACGCCTCCGCCTCAGCCGGCTTGGGCGAACGCGCGAGCACCCGCCGGAACGCCGTCTCGATAAACTCTCCGGCGTTCGCCGCGGGGATCGAAGCCGCCAGCGCGCGGGCCTGCGCCAGCGCCATCTCGCTGTTCGCCAGCGCCAGCGCCTGCTGCGGCATCACCGTCGGGTGCCGCACGTAACACTCCGTCACCGCCGGCCCGTCGAAAATCTTCAGAAACTCGACTTCCTTCTCCGCAGCGATCCGCAAGTAGATGCTGCGCCGTTTCGACGTCAGCCCCTGCAGGTGATCGATCTCCGGCCCGCCCATCGTCGTGTCCATGTTCCCCGCCGCGTGCAGCAAATTGTCGCGCACCAGCTCCGCGTCCAACCGCCGCGAAGGCATCCGCCACAGATAATGATTGTCCGGATCGCGCCCCAGGTTCTCCTCATCGGCCGTCGAAGCCATGCGATAGGTCGCGCTCGTCAGGATCAGCCGGTGCATCTCTTTCATGCTCCAGCCCTTCGCCACGAACTCCGCCGCCAGCCAGTCCAGGAGCTGCGGGTGCGTCGGCTTCACCCCGTTCCCGCCGAAATCCGCCGGCGTCGGCACGATCCCCCGCCCGAAATGCCGCAGCCAGATCTGGTTCATCGCCACCCGCGCCGTCAGCGGATGCTTCGGATCGGTCAGCCACTTGGCGAAGGCCAGCCGCCGGCCCGTGCTCGTCGCGGGATAATTCTCCACCGGGCGCGGCTTGAATTCCGCCGACGGAGCCGCTTGCAACTCTCCCCCCGCCAGCGCCAGTGCCTTCCGCGTCTCCTCCAACTTCTGCCGGGCTTTCGTGATCCGATCCCCCTTCGGAGCCGCGCCTCCCTTCGCCGCTGCTTCTCCCGCCTCCCGCAAGGCCGCCGTCTCCTCCGCTTCGGCTCGCGCCACATTCCACTTCGCCTCCAGGAGCGCCGCCTTCCGCTGCGCCGCCTGTGCATCGGCTGCTCGATTGGCCCGCTCCGCCTCCCCGGCGGTCTCGGCCGCCAGCACCGCCTGCAGCGCCTCCAGCTTCGCCTCCGCCACCGCCCGGGCCAGTTGCCGTTCCCGCAACCCGCGCGGCTCGGCCGGCGCTTTCGCCAGACCCGCCCGCGCCTCCGCCAGCGCCTCCTCCCGCTCCCGCACCGAATCGCGAATCACGAACTCCCGCTGATCCGGGAACGCCGCGAAGCGCGGCAGCGCCACCTCCTCCGTCCCGAACGCCCCCGCCTCCCACCGCAGCGCCCGCGGCACCGAGGGCCGCATCACCCGGTTCGTATCCGGCTGCCGCTCATCCCCGCGCACGAAAAAATACGTCGCTGGAGCCGCCGCGTCGTACGTCCGCACCAGCCCGTTCTTCATCCGGTCCAGCTCCCCCGGCACCCGGTCCGTCCGCACCTGATGCGGCTCGAAAATCGCCCGCAACTGATAATACTCCGTCTGCAAGATCGGGTCGTACATGTGGTCGTGGCACTTCGCGCACCCCATCGTCACCCCCATGAACGCCTGGCTCGTATGCTTCACCGTATCCTCCAGCCACTGCTCCCGGCTCAGCATCTTGTAATTCCGCGCCAGAAATCCTGTCGCCCGCAGCGTCTCCGTATCCTCCGGCGCGATCTCATCCGCCGCCAGCATCTCCAGCACCATCCGGTCGTACCCCTTGTCCCCGTTCAGAGATTCCACGATCCAATCCCGCCACCGCCAGATATGCGGCTTGCTATCCCGGATCTGGTTGCCCGGGCCCCCCCCCCCCCCCACCCCGGAAAGCCCCCCCAAAAAAACAGAGGCCCCCCCCCCCCCCCCCCCCCCCCCCCCCCCCCCACACACCCGCAC
>CAYZKY010000162.1:0-13883 GCA_964478815.1 uncultured Verrucomicrobiota bacterium | reverse complement strand
CGCCCCGCACGATCCGCGCCAGGCTCCGCGCGAATTTCTCGACCTTTATCCCCCGGGAAAGCTGAAAGTTCCCCCGAACTTTCTGCCGAAGCATCCCTTCTCAATCGAAGGATTCGATGGCCGCGACGAAATTCTTGCCCCCTTCCCCCGCACCCCCGAGGTCATCCAGGCTCACCTTCAGGAGTACTACGCGATCATCACTCACATGGACGCCCAGATCGGGCGGATTCTCGAAGCGCTCGACGCCTCGGGTCGCGCCCACAACACGATCGTTGTCTTCACCTCCGACCAGGGCCTGGCCGTCGGCCAGCACGGGCTCCTCGGCAAGCAGAATCTGTACGACCATTCGCTGCGCATGCCGTTCATCGTCGCCGGCCCTGGCGTGCCCAAAGGCCGCCGCAGCGATGCGCTCTTCCATTTGCAAAGCCTCTACGCCACCACTTGCGACATGGCCGGCCTGCCCATCCCGGCCACGGTTCAATTCGGCAGCATCGCCCGGCTGATCGCCCAGCCCCGCGCCGATGGAGAAGAGGCCCTGTACGCCGCGTATCTCGACCGCCAGCGCGCCATCCGCACCGACCGGTGGAAACTGATCTACACGCCGCCCGCGCAGGCAGTCCAGCTCTTCGACCTTCGCCGCGATCCCTGGGAAACCCGCAACCTCGCCGCCGACCCCCGCCACGCCGCGACCCTCACCCGGCTCGACACCCGCCTCCGCGAACTGATGAAAGCCCAGCACGACCCGTTGACGCTGCCGCCGCGCTCCATCTTGGCACCCTGAACAGCGCACCCGCGGTAGCCGAGCAATCTCGCATGGATAACAATCCTGTTACTCAGCGAGACGGGCAGCTCCTACCGGTAGACCTCGCTTCGATGCCCCAGCGTCACGAGTGAAATTTCGTTCCGGGTGAGATCGAACTCGTAAATGATCCGGTAATCGCCGACCCGCAGTCGAAACTCATTTCGCCCCTGGAGCCGCTCGTGCGGGAAGGCCGCCAACTCTCGTCCCAGGATTCGGACTTTTTCCACGATGCGGCCACGCACCGCGGGCGGCAGTCGATCCATGCGGCGCAAATATTCGTGCGAAGAAATCTCGGTCGCCTGGCCCACGGTGGCATCAAGGTTTTTTCACCTGGACTCGCCCCTCCCGCAAATCGGCCTGCCCCCGCTCGATGCTTTCCACAAAGGCTGGGGACAGTTCGGCCCGGTCTTCCAGGTACTCCGCGAGCCAATCCTGCAACTCCTCGGCCTGCTCGCGCGGCAAACCGCGGATTTCCGTTTCAATTGCTTCGAGCTTGCTCATCGGGAAATGCTAAGACCGCTTCCAGTGTTGTCAAACAGCCAGCCTTCGATTCGCGATGACGTGGGATTCTCTCTGGACAAATCGATGATTTTCGGTGCAGTTAGCCCGGCGAACGATCCGCCAGTGAGCAGGTTAGAACTGTGCCGCTCTCGAGTCTCAAACGCATGAACGCCCAAGCTGTCGTCCTGAAGGAATTCCACGCGCCGCTGGTTGTGGAGCGGTACGAGCTGCCGGTGCTGGAACCGGGGGCCGCCCTGGTCCGGACCGAAATGGCCGGCATCTGCGGCACCGATGTCCATCTCTGGAAAGGCGAACTCCCGATCCAGTTGCCCGTCATCCTCGGGCACGAGACGGTCGGGCGCATCGAACAGCTCGGCCCCGGCCTCGAACGGGATTGGCCGGGCCAGCCCCTTCGGGTCGGCGACCGCGTGACCTGGACCTCCACGCACTCCTGCGGCAAGTGCTATTACTGCGCGGAGAAGCGCCAGCCCACCCGCTGCCCGCAGCGGCGCGCTTACGGCATCGGGTACCGTTGCGATGCGCCCCCGCATTTCCTGGGCGGCTATGCCGAGTTCCATTATCTTCGCCCCGGCAGTAATATCTTCCGCATTCCCGACGCGCTGCCCACCGAATCCGTCGTCGGCGCCGGGTGTGCATTGATTACCGCGATTCACGGCATCGAACGCACCGGCATCGAATGGCAGGATCAAGTGGTGGTGCAGGGAGCCGGGCCGGTCGGCATTGCGGCGCTCGCCGTCGCCAAGAGCGCGGGTGCCAGCCGGGTGGTTGTGATTGGCGGCCCGGCCCCGCGCCTCGACATGGCGCGGCAGTTCGGAGCCGATGCCACGCTCTCGATCGAAGAGTTCCGCACGCCCGCCGAACGGATCGCGAGGGTCCGCGAACTGACCGGCGGCTACGGAGCCGACGTCGTGCTCGAATGCGTCGGCATTCCCGCCGCCGTTTCGGAAGGAATGGAAATGTGCCGCGACGGCGGCAAGTATCTGATCCTCGGCCAGTATTGCGATTCCGGGCCTACCTCGTTCAATCCCCACGTCATTACGCGGAAGCAGCTTCAAGTGTTCGGCTCCTGGTCGAGCGAGCCGCGCCATTTGCACGCCGCGCTCCGCTTTCTCGCGGCCCACCGCGCCGAGTTTCCCTTCGAGCGCATGGTCACCCACCGCTTCCGGCTCGATCAAGCCAACGAAGCGCTCGAAACAACCGCCCGCTGGCTGTCCGCCAAAAGCGTCTTCACTCCGGGATAACCCGCACGGAGATTCGGGGCGGATTCGGGGCTAGCCCTCGACCGGCGATTGTGTATAGTAGGGCTCCGAATGGGAGGAACGAAGCGATCGCAAGATATAGCGCGTGGCTCCGCTTTGCCCGCGAAAGACGAAATGGCCCTGTCCGGGCTCCGACTGCTCCTGGTCGACGACCACGACCTGGTGCGCCGGGGCATCAAGCACTTGCTGACGGAGGCCTATCCGAAATCCACTTTCGGCGAGGCCCGCAACGGCAAGGAAGCCCTCACCCGCATCGCCGAAGGTTGGGATCTGATTCTGCTCGATATCAGCATGCCCGGGAAGAGCGGGCTGGATCTGCTGCCCGAGATCAAAAAAATCACCCCGCGCACTCCGGTCCTCGTCCTCAGCGCGTTCGGCGAGGAAGATTTCGCCATCCGCACGCTGCGGGCCGGCGCGTCCGGTTATGTCAACAAGCGGGCGCTCGATGCGGAGATCGTCGGCGCGGTCAAAAAGGTTCTGACCGGTGGCCGTTACGTGAGCCCGAACGTCAGCGAACAACTGCTGCTGGAATTCGGCCGGGCCAAGCCGGCCGCCGTTCACGACACGTTGTCCGAACGGGAGTTTCAGGTCATGCGCCTGATCGCCTCCGGCCGCACGCTGAAGGAGATCGCGGGCGATCTGGGGGTTGGGGAGAAAACCATCGGCACGTACCGCACGCGCATTTCGTTCAAGACCGGGTTGCAAACCCAGGTCGAGATCACCCGCTACGCCATTCAGCAGGGCTTGGTCGACTGAACCGGCTTCACCCGGGTTGAGCTGGCCCAAATCACTTCGCCCCCGGCCGTTCCAACGCGGCGCGAGAAGGCAACTACATTTCCTTGCCCCCGGTAAAGCAGGTCCGGAGTGAGCCGATAGAATGGGCGTCATAGACAAGGCCATCGGCAGCCTCTAAAGAGCTGAAGGGAAAAAAGATGGATGCCCGGCAATGATCCATCGTACGGCACGGATGCCGTAGAAAGGGTGCACACGATGAGTGTGCGCTGAGTACCAAGAATGGTCATCAATACGAATACCTCGGCCCTGAGCAGCGCTCGTATGCTCTCGGATTCCTCCGCAATGTTAAGCAAGTCGCTCGCGCGCTTGTCTTCCGGATCAAAAATTGTCTCCCCCGAAGATGATGCAGCAGGCCTCGCCGTTTCCACGCGCTTTGAAGCGCGGATTAACCGCACCGCCGCCGCGAATGCGAACATCGGCAATGCCATCTCGTTCACCCAGACGCAGGATGGCTTCATGCAGAAGATCGGAAAAGCGCTCGATCGCATGAGCGAACTGTCCGTGCTCTCGCAAGACATCACCAAGAGCGACGACGATCGCGATCTTTACGATGCTGAATTTCAACAGCTCTCGGACTACATCACCAACACTGGCACCAAGGACTTCAACGGCGTCAGCCTCTTCTCCTCGGCCGATCTGACGGTCACAACGGATGGCGACGGCGATTCCTTCGATATGGAGGGGGTCGATCTCGGAGCCAGTGCCTATACGACTGCGACGGGCTCCTCCGTCGATACGCTCACCAATGCCAACTCGGCCATGGACAATGTCAAAGCCGCCATCACAAAGCTCGCGACGGACCGCGCCACGCTCGGCGCCAACGTGTCGCGCCTCGTCAGCACGAGCGAGCAGCTTAGCGTCTTGAAGGATAACTTGTCCGCCGCGAATAGCCGCATCAAGGATGTCGATGTGGCGGATGAAAGCACGCAGTTTGCGCGCTATAACATCCTGGTGCAAGCGGGCACGGCCATGTTAGCTCAGGCGAATGCCTCGCCCCAATCGGCCCTGCGGCTCTTAGGCTAGACAATCTTCCCGGCGCATCGACGCCGGACACGCAAGGGACGGAGTGAAAACACTCCGTCCCTTTTTTAGTTTCGCCCCGCACCTTAATCTCGGTGTCTCATTATAATCGCTCAAGCTATAAAAGTCAGGCCATTGAATTACATTAGTTCATGCGATCTATGCCATCTACGGACGACTTATCACGGTCGCTCGGCCGGTTTCAATGCTGCGCACCCGCTTAAATATACGATTCCGCGAAGCGCGGCGCGAGAAGTTAACAACATTTGCCAACGTTGCATAAAGCAAGAGGAGGGCGCGCCGATACAGTGAACGTCATAGACAAGGCCATCGGCAGCCTCTAAAGAGCCGAAGGGAATATTGATGGATGCCCGACAATGATCCATCGTGCGGCACGGATGCCGCTGAAAGGGTGCCCACGATAAGTGGGCACTGAGTACCAAGAATGGTCATCAATACGAATACCTCGGCCTTGAGCAGCGCTCGGTTGCTCTCGGATTCCTCCGCAATGCTCAGCAAGTCGCTCGCGCGACTGTCTTCCGGCTCCAAAATTGTGTCCCCGGAAGATGATGCCGCCGGTCTCGCCGTTTCCACGCGTTTTGAAGCGCGTATTAACCGGACCGCCGCCGCCAATGCGAACATTGGGAATGCCATCTCGTTTACCCAAACGCAGGATGGCTTCATGCAGAAGATCGGCAAGGCGCTCGACCGTATGAGCGAACTGTCGGTTCTCTCGCAAGACATCACCAAGACGGACAGCGACCGCGATCTCTACGACGCGGAATTCCAGCAGCTCGCGGACTACATCACGAACACCGGCACGAAGGACTTCAACGGCGTCAGCCTCTTCTCGTCGACTGACCTTACGGTCACGACGGATGGCGACGGCGATTCCTTCGACATGGAGGCCGTGAACCTCGCCGCCAGTGCCTATACGACGGCCACTGGATCCTCGGTTGATTCGACGTCGAATGCCAGCACGGCCATGGACAATGTCAAGGCGGCCATTACGCAATTGGCGACAGACCGCGCCACGTTGGGCGCGAACGTGTCGCGCCTCGTCAGCACGAGCGAACAGCTCAGCGTGTTGAAAGACAACCTCTCGGCCGCGAACAGCCGGATCAAGGACGTCGATGTGGCGGATGAAAGCACGCGGTTCGCGCGCTACAACATCCTGGTACAGGCGGGCACGGCGATGCTGGCGCAAGCCAACGCCTCGCCGCAGTCGGCCCTGCGTCTCTTGGGCTAGAAAGTATTCCCGGCGGGTAACCGCCGGACTCGCAAAGGACGGAGCGGCCACGCTCCGTCCTCTTTTTTTTGTCCAACCCGGCTTACGCCTGCCGCACGAATTCCTGGTGCAACCGCGCGTACGGCCCGGCGCGCTCCATTAATTCCACATGAGTGCCCCGTTCGACGATCCGGCCCTGCTGCAGCACCAGAATCCGCTGGGCGTGGCGCACCGTCGAGAGCCGGTGCGCGATCACAAAACAGGTGCGGCGGGCAAATAGCTTCTCCAGGGCATGCTGGATGACGTGCTCGGTGGCTGGGTCGACGGCGCTCGTGGCTTCGTCGAGAATCAGCACGCGCGGCCCGGCCGCCAGGGCGCGCGTGAAGGCGAGCAATTGGCGCTCCCCCGCGCTGAAATTGCTCCCGCGCTCCTTGACCTCGGTGGCGTATCCCTCCTTGAAGCGCTGGATGATGTCGTGCGTGCCCAGAGTTTTGGCGGCGGCGTAAACCTCCTCCTCGGTCGTGCCCGCCCGGCCGAACTGCAGATTCTCCAGGACCGTCCCGGTGAACAGGAAATTCTCCTGGGTCACAATCCCGATCTGCCCGCGCCACGAGTCGAGCGTGACCTCCGTCAGATCCCGGCCGTCGACCACGATCCGGCCCCGTTGCGGTTCATAAAAGCGGGCGAGCAGGCTGATGATGCTCGTCTTGCCGGAGCCGGTTTCGCCGACCAGGGCGATCGTTTCCCCCGGCGCAGCCGTGAAATCCACATCCTCCAGCACCCAGCTTTTTTCGGGAGTGGAATCGTAGCGAAAGAAGACGTGATCGAAATGGACCGCCCCTTGCACCGGCGGCATCGCGCGGGCCTGCGGGCGGTCGACAATGGCCGGCTGGGTGTCGAGAAGCTGGAAAATCCGTTCGGCGCTCGCGGCGGTCGAAAGCAGGGTATTGTAGAGATCGCCCATGACCTGGATGGGGCCGAAGAACATGCCCAAATACATGATGAAAGCCGCCAGCTCGCCAACCGTCACCGCCCCGCGTATCACCAGCGAACTGCCGTAGCCGAGCACGATGGCCGTGGCGAGCCCCGAACCCAAGCCCACCAGCGGCAGGTAGGTGTGGAAGATTCTCGACGTCGCCAGCGCGCGGAGGGAGTACTCGTCGTTCAATTGGTTGAACCGGTTCAGGTTGTCCTCCTCCCGCCCGAAGGCCTGCACCACGCGAACTCCATGAATATTCTCCGCGATGGCGGCCGTGATACGCGAAGATTGCTCCCGCATCCGGCGGTAGGATTTCATGGCGCTCGCGTGGAACAGGCGCGTGCCGAAGATCAGCGGCGGAACGATCAGCGACACGGCCAGGCAAAGCCGCCAATCGTACTGCAGCATGAGGATGCCCACCCCGCAGAACGTCAAAGCGCTCGAGAACACCTGGCTGGCCCCCCAGGTGAGAATCCGGTCCAGCGAATCGATGTCCGTATCCGCGCGGCTGATGATCCGGCCCTGGTGGGTCCGGTCGAAAAAATTCAGCGACAAGCGCTGGATATGTTCGAACACCGCCGTCCGCAGGTCGTTCATGGCGCGCTGGCCGACCTGAATGGCGCTGGTGACCTGCGCGACGCTCAGCCCCCAGCCGATGAGCAGATTGAGCAGGTAGATGACGCTAATGACGAGAATCCCCTGCATCGCCGCGCTCGCGGCGCCCGGCTGCAGCAAGTACCGGTCGATGCCGAGCTGGATGAATTTCGGCCCGAGCAATTGCGAGACGGTGGCCAGCAGCGTCAAAACCAGATTGAGCCAGAACGTGCGCCGGTACGGCGTTACATACTGCATCAGCCGGCGAAAGGTCGTCCGGCTCATTTGCTTTTGCGCAAAGGCTTCGTCGATCAGGATGTCGTCGTTCGCGGCCATCACTCGGTGGGATCGGGGCGCAAGATCTGTTGCCGGAAAAACGACGCGTAGAACCCTTCGCGCGCAATCAGCTCGGCGTGCGTGCCGGTTTCGACCAGCCGGCCCTGATCGAGCACCAGAATGCGGTGCGCGTGCTGCACCGTGGAGAATCGATGCGCGATGACGAAGGTGGTTCGTCCCGCGCACACGGTGCGGAGCGCATCCTGAATCGCATGCTCCGTGCCGGAGTCGACGCTGGCCGTGGCGTCATCCAGAATGAGAATGCGCGGCTGCATCAACATCGCCCGGGCCAGGGCGATCCGTTGCCGCTGGCCGCCGCTCAAGGTCACGCCGCGCTCCCCGATGATGGTGTCGTATCCCTTTTCGAGGTTGAGAATGAATGCGTGCGCCTGGGCCGCGCGCGCGCAGGTTTCGATCTCCGACCGCCGCGCATCTGGCCGGCCGAAGGCGATATTCTCGGCCACGGTCGCGCTGAATAGAAACGTCTCCTGGAAGATCAGCCCGATCTGCCGCCGCAGGTCCCGCAGCGAGACGTCCCGCACATCCGTCCCGTCGATCCGCACGCACCCCGCCGATGGATCATAGAAACGCGGCAGCAAATGAACCAGGGTGCTCTTGCCCGACCCGGTCGGGCCCACAATCGCGCAGGTCTCCCCCGGTTCCACCCGGAAACTGACATCACGCAAGGACGCCTTGCCCGATTGGTATTCGAAGGAAACTCCCTCGAACTCCACCAGGCCGGGGCCGGGCGGCAGCGTGCGGCCAGTGCCGACAATCGCGCGCGGTTCCTCGATGAGCTCGGCCAGCCGTTCCGCGCTGGCGCTGGCATTCTGCAATATATTGACGAACTGGCCCACCGAGCCCATCCGGTTGCCGATGGCCAGCAGGTAGAAGATCGTCTTCACCAGATCGCCGAGGGGAATCTCCCCGCGGATCACCTGCAACCCGCCCGCCCACAGCACCAGCGGCATGCCGAGCCCGAAAATGAATTGCGCCAGCGGCACCCGGGCGGACCAGAACGAGACCGTCCGCATCAAGGTGTCCAGATAGGTATCCCGCTTGCGCGTGAACTTCTCCACCTGCGCCGCCTCCCGGGCAAACGCCTTGACCACCCGCACCCCGGCGATGTTCTCCTGCACGACGGTGGCCATCTCGCCATGCAGGTCATGCACCTTGCGCCATTGCGGCTGGAGCTGCCGCGCGTAATAGGCCAGCAGCAGCACGCACGGCACCACGGCCGCCAGCGTAATCCAGCCCAGCATCGGGGCGATGACGAACACGAGCGCCAGCGTCGCGACCAGCGCCACGAAGGTATCCACCGCCATGAGCAGGCAGGCGAAGAGAAAATCCTGCAACCGCCAGACATCCGTGGTCGCCCGCGAGATCAGTTCGCCGGAATTCGTCCGGTCATGATAGGAAAAGGAGAGGCGCTGCGCCGCATCGTAGACCGCGCCGCGGATGTCTCCGAGCGCGCCATGCACGACTTGATTGCGAATCGGGCCGAGCAGGTGCCCGACCCCCGCGCGAACCAGCGCGAGGGCCACGAAGAGCAGGACGTACGGGCCGGCCGCGAATTCCGCGCCCCATTCGAGATGCCAGCCGAGATTCGTGATCGCGCTGCCGACGATCTGGGGCTGGGCCATTTCGATGCCGAGGTTCACGAAGAGGAGCAGCAGGCACACCGCCACCCGCCCGCGATACTGCCCCAGAAAAGACAGCATGCGGGCAAGGCTTCGCCACGATTTGGTGCGCTTCGGTTCCACGCGTTTCCCCGGTCGATGCGGGAAGCGCTTAAACTGGAGCCCCCTGCCCCGGCAGGCAAGCGCCGCGAGGCTCAAAGAATCGGAGCGGTTTGCGGGGAGAATTCGAATCGGCGCGGCAGTCCTGGAGACCCTATCCCGCGTCGGCGCCGAGTGCGTTACTGAATGACGAACGGGACCTGGCTCGTTTCGTCGGAGAGGTCGCGCTCGACGCGCTCGAACAAGTCGACTTCGAACGGTTTGCCGATATTATTGCCCGCGAGATCTTCGATCGTGTTCCGAATGGCCAGGTGGAAGCGGCCGGCCGGCCAGGCTTCGACCGGCTCGAAGGTCCAGGTCCGCTCGTGGTGCGAAAGCCGCGCCTGTCCCTCGACCCGCCCCCCCTCGGTGCGATGCACCGACATCATGCGGAGGGCCAGCGCGTGATCCATCGGCTCATCGAATCGAACCACCAGGCCGGTGCGCGACCCGGCTTTGGGCGCGTCCATTTTCCAGCGGGCTGGCTCGGGCGGCGTGCGGTCCGGCGGCAGGACGGAAAAGGTCTTTTCGAAGCGGGACTTCAGCGGCGCGCCCTGCGCATCGAGCCAGCCGGAGTCGATCACCAGCGTGTAGCGATGACCGCTGCGCAGCGCCGGGCCGATCTCTTCCAGCGGACGGACCTCGCGCTTGATCCGGCCGGGATCGAGAAAGAGCGTGAGGCGGGTCATGCCGGGATTCCAGAGCTCTTCATCGATCTCGAGGAACGGAAGTTCCACGTCGTTTCCAGCTTCATCGCGCAGGTGGATGTGCTCGTAGATGCGCCCGCCGCTCATCGGGGCGGAGAAATGTAGGTAAAACTTGAGCAGGTTGTCGGGAAGCTCGCCTGCCGTGGGATAAATTTCTCGCACCGCCGTGGAGGCGGCGAGCGCAGGGCGTTCGCGATGGAAAAGCTTGGTCTGGCTCCGCGCGTACGCCGCCAGTCCAGGCAAAGCGTCCGGCCGGAGGGAAGCCCGGTACCGCACGCCCCGTTCGAACGGAAAATCGGGCCGGAATTTCAGGCCGCCAGACATGACCGCATAGGCACCGCCGATGGCCGGAGCATTCAACTGCTGGATCGGATCCTCAAGTTCGACCTGGACCAGAAAGACCCGGGCCAGTTCGGCGGGCTTCGCGTTTCGCAGAAGGTTGATCGCTTCCGGATTCAGGCCGGACAGCGACACTTGGTGGCTCTGACCCTCCTCCACCTGCCACACGATGGCCGGAGCAGCATCCGAGGGTGCAGCCATCGTCAAGACGGCGCACCCCAAGAGCGCAACGAGCGTAAGCGTTGCTCGAATCACAGCAATCGGCCCGGGAGGCCAGTCGTCAGCCGATCATGGCAGGGCCAGCGACTCGAGATGGAGCGCGCCGGCGTCGCCTTTGCGGAGAACTAGCGCATGCCCGGCATCGAGCCGGTCGAGCTGTTCGACTCCCGTCCAGCCGGCGACGGTGTCGTAGGCCAGGCCGCGCGTGGTGCCGTCCGGAACGGGCGATTCGATCTTGTCCGTCTTCTCGATCACGTCGGTGCGAATCTTCATGATCCCCCGGTTATTATTGGCGAGCAGCAGGTAGTCCTTGCCGTCTTTCTGGTAAACGATCATGTCGAGCGGGCGATTCCGGTTGCCCAGTTCGGCGATGGTCTTGCCTTTGACCTTGGCCCCGGGCGAGAGATCTTTGATTGGGAATTGCACCAGCGGCGTGCAGGTGTAAGCCGCCAGCAAATGCGGTTCGTGCCCGATATTGAACGGAACAAAGGTGCGGACGGGCGCGCGGGTTTCGAACTTGCCGTGGGCTCCGTGGTAGATTTCCACCGTCGTGCCCTTCGCCACCGTCTGGAACGGGAACGGAATCGCACGGAGCGTGGAGGCGAACTCTTCATTGGAGAGCCCAGCCACGAGCACACGGTTTTCGAGGAAGGCAATGTCGGTGATCGACTCGAGGCGCGGGTTGCTCTGCCGGTTCCCCTGCCCCACCATTGCATCGGCGGGAGCATCGGGCAGTTCGGCCCGGGAGTAGCTCGCTTTGTCGAGCGAGACCGTCTCGAGTTGTCCATCGTGCTTCACCCGCACCAGCACCGGAGCCGCCTCCGGCCCCCGGCCGCGCGACACGGCCAGGTAAACCTGGCGGGAGATCGGATTCACCGCCATGTCGCTGATGAGAATCTGATCCGCCGCGGTGCCCAGCAGACTGGCGATTTTTTGATTGATGCCTTCGATCTTTAAGGAGGCGCTGCCGCTCGCCTTGGTCCGATCCTGCGTATCGAGCGCGAGAATGGCGGCCGAGCGGGAATCGGCGATGAAGAGAATCCCATCCGGACCGAAGGTGATCGGGCCGATGGATTTGAGGGCGAGGCTGCCTTCCTTGAAGCCGGCGGGAATGGCGCGGCTTTCTCCCACGGCCAGCAAGGCCGGAAGAAGAAGCAACGCGAGGCGATTTGGTTTTTTCATAGTCAATCCTTGAGAGTGTTCATTGAAGTGACCCTTGGAGGGAACGGCTTGTTACAGCGGCACGGAATCGGCGGGCGGATATCGTTCACGCCCGGCGGACGCGTCAGGGTTGCGGCACGCAGTTTTGCAGCCGGCGGATATCGTTCAATTCGCGCGGGGTGCTCGCTAGTTTCTTGGTCAGGTCGGCGCGCTTGGGGGAGTACCAGCGCCAATACTCGGCGTGGCCATCCGCGAACGTCATGTTGCAGCCCTGGTAATGCCGGTCGGACGGCGTGCTGAGCCACGAGGTCTTTCCGATCGGGACGGTGTCGCGCGGGAGAACGAGGAAATTCGCCATCCAGATGCTGTCCTCGTGCTCTTCGATAAAGACAAAGACATTCTCCGGCCGGGGATTCGCGATCTCGGAATGACGGAGCTTCACCCGGGAATCGTTGAGCGCGTTGTCCCCGCCGAGATACGAATTCATCGCGTAGCTGCGATTGCGGAGCAGATCGGAATGGCCGGCGACCTTCGAATGATCCATCGGGCAGCGATAGATGTCGGTCGACTGGGCGTAGGGATACAGCGTGCCCCGGCGAAGGTTCGAATCCGTGGAATCTTCCAGCGGGTTGCCGGCGACCCAGGAATTGGTCGAAGATCGGCGCGCGATGATGCGCGGATGGTTGGGAGCCGGAGCGGTCTTGTTCAGCGCCAGCCGGTCGTCGTTATCGTCCTTATACATCAGCCAGGCGAGCTGAAGCTGCTTGAGGTTGTCCAGGCACTTGATGCGCTGCGCTTTATAGCGGGTGTGGTTCAGGGCGGCGCACAGCAGGCTGACGAGGACGCCGATGATCACTACGACCGCCATCAGCTCCAAAATGGTGAAGCCCCGATCCTGGGCAAAAGCACCCGGGGATCGGTTCGAACCAAGTTGGCGGTCACCGCGTTGCATCTCGATTCAGGTGGACGATCTAATATGACAAATTTACTTCACTTTGTCCAGCGCCGTTCCGCACGTACGCGAATCGGTGGATGGTGAACCCGACCACCCTCTGGCACCGGCTGATGATCGACTCGATTAGCAGGGTTGGAGACTCGCGTCAATAGCGACTTTTTGCCAATCAGGAAACGTTTTGCGGCCTCGGCGCGGACGCTCGAAATCAGGAGCGGCCGCACCGCCCGCGAGCGCATCGTTCTTTCCTCTGGAAGTCCGCGTTTTCCGCCCGTTTCGAAGCGACCGAGGGGGATGGAGGGCCACCGGGCGGAACCCGGACGCCCCGACACATGCGGGAAATGGCCTGGCCCGGAGACTCCCATTCGTCGGATCTCAAGCTGACGGATGGGCGGCGCCGTCGTCCGAAGCCGGGGCGGGCCGGTAGGCGATGTAGCTCTTGGTGAGGCCGGCGAAGCGTTCGCGAAGAATCTGGCAATCCGGGAAGAGCCGGCGCATCTCGTCGAATGAAGGGAGCCGCGTGGTGGCGAGAAAGTCGTCCACTTCCTGTTGGGTGGGGCGCTTGAGCCAGCCCCAAAGGGTGGCGTGGCGCAGAAGATGCCGGCGCCAGGATTTGGGCAGCCAATGAACCAACGGGTCGAACGTGTGGCATTCGACCGGGAAGGAACGGGCGGGCGATTGCACCCAAACGCCGCGGCCGACCCGCCGGATTTCGCGGGCGAAGATCTGCTGCCGTTCCCAGGTGCTCAAATGTTCGAGGACGCTGTTCGAGTGGGCGATATCGAAGGAGCCATCCGGAAAACCGAGCGAAGTGCCGTCACCATGAATGAGCTTCCAGCGCGGTGTTTCCACGGGCGGGCCATAGACGGGGAGATTGAGAATGGTCAGCCGCCCCGGCAGCTCCCGGTACTGCCAGTAGGCCGGGCATCCGCCTACGTCCAGCACCGTCGTCGCCGGGGTGAGGGCAAAGGAGGCCGCGAATCGATCAAGCCGCCGCCCCCGGAAATAAGGATAGATCCTCCGGTAGAGCGTGTCCGGGCTGAGATGTGACGGGGGCACAATCGTTATCGGATACCCAAGGTTTGCCACCGAGCATGCAGATGCCCGGCCGAACTCGCAAGCACACGGGATCGGCAGCCAGGGCAAACGCATCTAAAATCCGAGTAATTGGAGCAAATAGGCATGGTTCCAG
>CAYZKY010000161.1:0-14001 GCA_964478815.1 uncultured Verrucomicrobiota bacterium | reverse complement strand
GCTCGAAGTGGCATGCCATGTCACAATTTCTAAATTCCAGGCGTTCCCCATCCTGCGGCTAAGCACGCCCATCCACCCCCACGAAACCCGCGTAAATAGGACTTCCTTGGCGCAAAATGACCCGCGTTTGACCATATCCATCACCCTCCCGCCACCGAAGCAGTCTACATTTTCTTCCCCAGAGTCGCGCCAGCCTTCAACCCCACCCACCCTGAAACCTCGCCTCCATCCCGTCCTCCTCACTCAAAAAACAGGGGGGGGGGTGCCCGCCAAATCGGTTCGACGGCCCCTCTGGCTGTCAGCTTTGGCTTTACCTCCACGGCCCGCCATAAATAATCACGTCGCTATGAATCGTAATCCGATGGTTTCGAGATCCGGACTTTGGCGCGCCTTTCGAGCCGCCGTGATGCTTTTCGGGCTGCTGGTCCTGAGCGGCGCGAACGGCCGCGCCGAACCCGGCTACCTCCGCTTTCCCGCCCTGCGCGGGGAGGCCGTCGTGTTCACGGCGGAGGGCGACCTCTGGCGCGGCACGATCCACGGCGGCCCGGCGCAGCGGCTCACGACGCATCCGGCCGGCGAGACTCACGCCGCTATTTCGCCGGATGGCCAGACCGTCGCGTTCACCGCCAGCTACGAAGGAGCGTCTGATGTCTACACCATGCCGCTGGCGGGCGGCTTGCCGGTGCGCCGCACCCTCGGCGGCGGCACGGTCATCGGGTGGTCCCCGGAAGGGCGAATCATTTACAGCGTGCGGCGTTATTCCACCCTGCCGAGCGTGCAGCTCGCCACCATGGACCTCGCGGTGGGCGAGCCCAAGTTGCTGCCGTTGGCCCAGGCGAGCGACGGCGCCATCGGCGACGAAGGCGTGGTCTTTTTCACCCGATTGCCCTTCCAGGGCAGCAGCACCAAGCGCTACAAGGGCGGCACCGCGCAGAATCTCTGGCGCTTTCGCGAAGGCGATGCCGAAGCCACGCCGCTCACCCCGGATTTCACCGGCACCAGCAAGAACCCGATGTGGTGGCGCGGCCGGGTCTACTTCCTCACCGATCGCGACGGCACCATGAACATTTGGTCCATGCGCCCCGACGGAACCGACCTCCAGCAACACACCAGACATAGCGGCTGGGACGTCAAGAACGCGTCCCTGTCCGAAGGCCGCATCGCCTATTCGATCGGGGCGGGGCTGCGCTTGCTGGAAATCGAAGGCGGCCAGGACCGCGAGCTTTCCTTCCAATTGCCGTCAGACCTCGATCAGCAGCGGGAAAAGTGGGTCAAGAAACCGATCGAGTATCTGACCTCCGCCCACCTCTCGCCGACGGGCGACCGGGTGGCCTTGACCGCCCGCGGCCAGGTGTTCGTCGCCCCCTTGAAGCCAGGCCGGTTTGTCGATGTCACGCGCAATCCGAAAGTCCGCTATCGCGAAGCCCGCTTTTTGAATGGCACCAACCTGGTCGCGCTGGGCGATGCCAGCGGCGAGCTCGATTTCTGGACGCTCCCGGCCAATGGCGTCGGCCAGCCGGCTCAGGTCACGGCCAATGCGACCGCGTTCCGCTTCGAAGGGATTCCCTCCGCGGATGGCCGCTGGCTCGCCTACCAGGATAAGAACCTCGACCTGTTTGTCTGGGATTTCGAAAACAAAAAGGAAATCGCGGTGACCAATTCGCCGAACGGCTTCGGCGAGCTGGTCTGGTCGCCGGACAGCCAATGGCTCGCCTACGTCCGCGGCGCGGACAATGGATTTTCGCAGATTCATCTGTTTCATCCGGCGGAAGGCACCCGCTTCGAACTCACCAATGATCGCGTCGAGAGTTACAGCCCGGCCTGGTCGCCCGACGGCAAGTGGCTCTATTTCCTTTCGGATCGCGAATTGCGCTCGCTCGTGCCCAGCCCCTGGGGACCGCGCCAGCCCGAGCCATTTTTCGATCAAGTGACCCGCATCTACCAAGTGGCGCTGCAAAAGGAGTTGCGCTCGCCCTTCGCCGCGCCCGACGAGTTGGAAGCCGCGAACAAGGACGAGAAGAAAGAGGAAAAGAAAGAAGAAAAAAAGGCGAAAAAGGATGAGTCCGCTTCCGAAAGTTCCGAGAAAAAGGAAAGCGATAGCGATAAGAAAGAGAAGGAAAAGGAACAAGAGAAGGAGAAGAAGAAAGTCCGGATCGATTTCGAAGGGCTGGCCGCCCGCGTCTATGAAGTGCCGGTTCGAGCGGGCAACTACGGTGGTCTCATGGCCACGGCCAAGCACCTCTATTGGGGCAGCCGCGAAACGTCGTTCGAAGGCCGCGTGCATCTCCAGCAGATGGAGATCACCCGCGACGATCCCAAGCCGAAGCAGTTTGTCGAGGATGTCCGCGACTACGAACTGTCTGGCGACGGCCAGAAACTCCTGATCCGCAAGGGCGACAACCTCTACATCGTCAACGCCGATTCCGGCGCCCCGGCCGATCTCCGGGATGATCGCCGGATTAATCTGGGCGATTGGGGCTTCTCCATCGATCCGCGCGATGAATGGCGCCAGATGTTCACCGAATCCTGGCGGCTGATGCGCGATTATTTCTACGATCGCGGCATGCATGGCGTCGATTGGAAGGCCATGCTCGAGAAGTATCGTCCGCTCGTCGACCGCGTGACCGACCGGGCCGAACTCAGCGATCTGATGGCTGACCTGATGGGCGAACTCTCCGCGCTGCACACGGTCGTCCGGGGCGGCGACCACCGGCCGCCGCCGGACGACATAGGCCTGGCCACGCTGGGCGCCGAACTGGCGCGCGACCAAGCCTCGGGGAATTGGCGAGTCACGCATATTTACCGCACGGACCCGAACTACCCAGGCGAACTCTCGCCGCTCGCCCGCCCGGAATGCCCCATCTCCGAAGGCGATCTCCTGGTGTCGTTCAATGGCGTTCCTCTGGCTACCACGCCCAATCCGGAGCTGTTGTTGCGCCGCCGGGCCGGCCAGCAGGTCCTGGTTGAGTTCCAGAAATCCGGCCGGGAGGATAGACAGCAGACGATCGTCCGTCCCATCAGCTTGAGCGCCGCGTTCGACCTCCGGTACGACGAATGGGAATACACCCGCCGTCGCGAAGTCGAGCGCCTCGCCGGCGGCGAGATCGGCTATGTCCACCTCCGCGCCATGGGCGCGCGCAACATCGCCGAATGGGCGCGCGATTACTTCCCCGTCCATCGCAAGAGCGGGCTGATCATCGATGTCCGCAACAACACCGGCGGCAACATCGATAGCTGGATTCTCGGCAAGCTCCTCCGCAAGGCCTGGTTCTACTGGCAGGGCCGCGCCGGCCACCAGACGTGGAATATGCACTACGCCTTCCGCGGCCACCTCGTCGTGCTTTGCAACGAGCACACCGCCTCCGATGGCGAGGCCTTCAGCGAGGGGTTCAAGCGCCTCGGCCTCGGCAAGGTGATCGGCACGCGCACCTGGGGCGGCGAAATCTGGCTCACCGGCAGCAACGGCCTGGTGGATCGCGGCGTCGCCACCGCCGCCGAGTTTGGCGTCTACGGTCCCGAAGGCGAGTGGCTCATCGAAGGCCACGGCGTCGATCCCGATATCGTCGTCGACAATCTCCCGCACGCCACCTTCAAAGGGAAGGACGCCCAGCTCGAAGCCGCCGTCAAACACCTTCAGGAACTCATCAAGAACGATCCCCGCCCGGTCCCGCCCGTGCCCAGGCACCCGGACAAATCGTTCAAACCGCCGACGGCGCCGCGTTGACCGCTTCCCTGGAGAGGGCGCATCTGGACACCCGTTTGGAGTTCCGGCTTTAGCCGGTTCGGAAGTTTTCCGGCCCCAGGCCGCGTCAACGCGGAACCATAGGCAGACGAGGCTCGGGGGCCAAGACGCCCCCCTGGAAGGAATTATACCAACTCCGTGAATATGCTGGTGGAACGAGAGAGCCAAACATCCGGCTTTTCTTCTCCCTCGCCCCATCCGATGGGGAGAGAGTTGGGGTGAGGGGATTTTCTCCATTTGGCCAACCATCATCCGTAGTTGGTATTAGGGGGATTTCCTTGGCGCTCGGTCCGGGCGCGGCTATTTTCCCGCGATGCGAATTCTCTCGGGAATCCAGCCTTCGGGCGCGCTTCATCTCGGAAATTACTTCGGGATGATGCGCCCCTCCGTCGAATTGCAGGAGCAGGGCGAGGCCTGCTATTTCATCGCGAATTACCACAGCATGACCTCGTTGTTCGATCCCGCCGCGCGGCGGAAGAACACGCTGGATGTCGCGCTGGATTTTCTGGCCTGCGGTCTCGACCCCCAGCGCTCGGTCTTCTTCCGCCAGTCGGACGTTCCCGAAGTCACGGAACTTGCCTGGATTCTGACCACCCTTGCTCCGATGGGCCTCCTCGAACGCTGCACCAGCTACAAGGATAAGCTCGCTCACGGCCTCAGCCCGAACCACGGCCTCTTTGCCTATCCCGTGCTCATGGCGGCCGATATCCTCCTTTACGACGCGAATGTCGTCCCCGTCGGCAAGGATCAGAAGCAGCATCTCGAAGTGACGCGCGACCTGGCCATCAAGTTTAACCAGACCTACGGCGAAACTTTCATCATTCCCGATCCCCGCATTCGCGAGGAGACGGCCCTCGTGCCCGGCACCGATGGCCAGAAGATGAGCAAAAGCTACGGCAACACCATCGAGATTTTCGGCGAAGAAAAAGCGACGCGAAAGAAGATCATGGCCTTGGTCATGGACAGTCGCGGGATCGCGGATCCGAAACCGGATGCCGATCAAAATATTGCAATCCAGCTTCTCCGCCTCGTCGCTCCCGCGGACCAAGCCACCGAATACGAGAATCGGCTTCGGGCCGGTGGCTTCGGCTACGGCGATCTCAAGAAGGCTCTCTTCGAGCACTACTGGAGCTATTTCGCCGCCCCCCGGCAGAAGCGCGCCGAATTGGAGCGGAACCTCGACTACGTCGAGAACGTCCTTCGCGACGGCGCGGCGCGCGCCAAAAAAATCGCGCGCGTCGTCCTCGACCGCGCGCGCGTGGCTTCCGGCCTGGCCTAGCGACACTGGCCGCCGGTCAGTGATGGTGCTTCTCGACGAACTGCACGGCTTTCTGCGTGTGTTCCGTCGGGTCTTTCAGATTGTTGTCGGTTTCGATGGCGACCACGCCGTTCCAGTTGGCCTTGCGCAGGGCGGCGAGCAGCGCCGTGAGATTCGCATCGCCTTCGCCGAGGAAGGTGTCGCGCGATTCATCCCCGCGGTCGGTGCATTCCACCTTCTTGTCCTTGAGATGGATGTCGAACACGCGCCCGCCGTATTCCTCGAACACTTTCGGCACATCGAAGCGGGCGCTCGCCGCCCAGCCCGAGTCCAGGCACACGCCCATGCGGGGATCGCGACGTTTCAGGAGCGCGCGCACCACCACCGGGTTTCCGTAGGTGCTTTTGATCCCGTGGTTGTGAATGGCCACCTTGATGTCGTACTCCTTGGCCAGTTCCTCCAGATTATCGAGAATCTTGAAATCGTCCGGCTCCACGATGACCATCTTCATTCCGAAGAATTTGCAGAACTCGAAGAGTTTCCGGTTCTCCTCCTTGTCCAGCGTGGTGCGGGCCACCCCAAACGTATAGGGAATCAGGCCGTTCTTCTGCAGGATCTCCTTCTTGCGTTGCAGCTCCTCCTTCGGCGCGGAGGGGTTGACGTGGCTCGGGATGATTTGGAGATGCTTGATCTTGTGCTTCACGCAAAACTCCACCACCTGGTCGAAATTGAGATTGCGGAGCGTCCAGGTCTGCATGCCGAGCTTGTAACCTTCGGCGGCCTGGACCGAGCCCATCGCCAGGAACAGGGCCGCCAGCGCCCCTCCCGCCCATCGAGAAAACTGCATGATATTGCGTGACATAATTGGATTCGTGTTGAACGCCAGCAATCAACCCCAGCCCGCCCCGCCGGTCAAGCGAGGAACCGAGCCAAGGGCCCGGGCGGGCGCATCTCGGCACGGCCCTCGAGCCTCGTCTGCCGGTCGTTTGGAGTCCCGCGTTTACGCGGTCTGACGCCGGAAAACTCTCGGACCGCCTTCCGGCGGAACTGCCCAACGGGAGGCAGTCCCCACATGCGCCCGAGCCGGGCTCGGATGCCGACAGAAGCTGCCGATCGGCTCAGTCAACATTTCCTCTCGATTTTTCCAAGGTCCCATTGTGCCCTCGCCTGACCTGTGGAACCTTCCCTCCATGACTGCGAACCATGATTCGTGGTCATCCGGATCGTCTCCGAACAGCAGTCCCGGCCCGCCGCCGTGCCTCCCGTTCCGACCCGTCCTCGGATGGCCCCACGATCTTTCTGCCCCAGGGAGCTTTCCCTCCCTGCGCTCCCTCGTGCCCCTGTGCCGCCCACCCGCTCGGCCGCGCTCGACGAGGTCCTATTCTCCTCCCCTTTCGGATTCCTTGGTCTTGGCACCCATCCAAAAAAACAGGGGGGGTGCCCAAAAATGTTTACTCACCCACCCCTCCGCCCGCCGTCCGCAAAAAAAGGGGGGGGTGCCACACCGTCCGCCATTTCCACCCGATCCAGTCAACATTTCCCCCACCGTTCTCACCCTTGGCTCAAAAAAACAGGGGGGGGTGCCCGCCCAAGCTCACCTTCCACCCACCCGAATCAAGCCCGCCCTCCCAACCGTGCCAGCCGGCCGGGTGGGCGGGTGGCGGCCCGCGCAGGTGGGGGGAATTCAAGTTGAAGCCGCCGGGAGCTTGCAGCATAGTGAATTTGGGCTTGGCCGCGGTGTTGCCGGTCCGTGGATTTCAACCGACATGCTGCGCAACGCTGTACTCGCTGGGGCAGGATCGAAGCTGGCCGGACTGGTTCGCGCTCTGCCGATCGTTCTGCCTCTGGCACTCAGTGTCCATCTCCACGGGCAATCCATTGCCCCGGTGGTCCCTCCGGGCGGCGCCGCCCCAGGTGCGATTCCGACCAATACCATCGCGGCCGCCGTGTGGACGGCCAAGGGAAGCCCGGTCTTCAATAATACGGTATCGCTCGGCTTGGAGGGTCGCGGCGCTATCGCCTGGAGCACGAGCGGGTACGACCGTGGCGATTTCACGCTGCTCCTGAACCCGGCCGACCCCGTCGCCGCGCTCCTTAATCTGGGCTCATTTCAGGAGTTTCTCGGCACCGGGCTGGCGGTGGTTCCGTCCGAACAAGCGTGGCAGCCCAGCCCTGAGGCGGGAGTGACGATTCCCACCGCGCGCATGAACGGCCCGATCGACTGGCAGGATCGGTTCGGAGCTTTTTTTCCGGTGGTGGCCGCTTCGCCGTCGGGAGCCGCCGGATTCGGGTACCGGCTCTCGGATGGCATCTTTGCCAGCGGTGGGCCGTCCGTCCAAACCGGGCGGGCGGGCGACTCCAGCGGCCTGGCCAGCCCCGAAGCCGCCTTCGATTTCGCCACCGCTTGGTTCCCCTATGCGGCCGGTTGGACGGGCGGCGTGGTGGACAACCCGGATGATGACGGCCAGCCCCGCTTTATGTCGGTTGGAGCACACAGTCCCGATCTGGCGACGAACCACATCGCCTGGCCGGAAATCGACGGCCTCCGCGGCGGCACCGCCCTCATCCAACTGCCGGGAGCGAGCGCGCTCGAGGATGGCATGATCTTCGCCACCTCGGCGGAAGGCAGCGACTCCCTCAAAACCATTTCGACCGCTCCGACCGCGGAAGGATGGATCGTCACCGCCCGCGCCGCGGGAGAGATCGATCCCACCGCCACCGCCTTGAACGGCGCGCAATTCCAGTTCGTTTACATTCCCTACGATGCGCCGGGGTTGATCGGCGGCCAGGTGCAAGCGGATGGATCGGTCCTGAAATCCGCCGGGACTTTTCAAGTCTCCCGGACGGGCCTTGGAACCTATCGGCTCACGCTCCCGGACAAGAACGCCACCCACGGCGTTCTTCTGCTCCAGACGGCGGCGCTCCTCGCCGGTCGAGCCGACCTCGCGGCCCCTCAATACCTTTCGTACCAGCCGGATCCGGCAGATGCCACCACGGTCGTGATCAAGTCCCACTTGACCGATATCGATGGCCTGCCCACGCCGAGCGACACCGGTTTCTATTTTGCCTGGATCGACTACGCGAATCCCCTCGTCGCGCCCGATCCCGCCTCCCGCGTTAAAGTTCGGCTTCGTCTGGCCGCCGGTGCCACGGGTTTGGTCGTCACCTGGGATGCGGCGGCCACGGGCTTCACCCTCGAACGCACGACCGCCCTAGGTCCGGACGCCGTCTGGACGTCCCTCGGCGTGGCCGGCCAGGCGGGTCTCGAAACAAGCTGGGCGGTTTCGCCTTCCGTTTCGGCCGAGTTTTTCCGCTTGCGGAAGTAACCGCGGGAGTGATTTCGCCTTTTCTCGCCGCGGATATGCGGCTGAGCTTGAAAAAAGGTCAGGAACCTCTAAAACAGCACCCGTATGTTAACCCTTGCCCAGTTCTCTTCCCTCTCCGCGATTTTTCTGTTGGTTCCAACGGCACCGGCCACGTTGGTCACCATCGAACAAAACATAACGGAGACTGGCATTCAGATCGAATACTTCGAACCGCTGGGGCAGTCGTTCACCGCCTTGGAAGGCCAGTTGTTCACCACGGCCTTTCACTTTTTTGCGATCAACCCTGGCTTTCCAAACGAACCTGTCACTGTGGCGCTTCATCATGGGGAAGGCTTGGCTGGTCCGATCCTGGGAACTATTTCCGTCGTCCTCCCCGGTCCAGGCGGAACCTTCTCGACGCTTGGAGAGTGGATTGAATCCGACTGGTCGTCGTTGAACATCAGCTTGATCGCCGGCGAAAAATATACCTTGGAATTGGATGCAGCCAGCCCCTATGCCGGGTTTCTGGGTTCGTTCCACGACAGCTATTTGGAAGGCATCGCCTTTCGGGAACCCCTGGATGGAACCTTTACCGACATGGCCTTTCGCATCGGCATCTGGAGCAGTTCAAATGTCCCCGACTCGGGATCTGCGTTTGGGCTCATGAGCGCCACGCTGGCCGCCTTGGCATTCGTAGCTGCCAAAGCTTCTCCGCGGCGAAGCGGAGCAAGAGGCCAGAAGTAGTCGCCCATTGATCTATGAAGGGGGTGCATCCAGGTCGCTGAACGCTTCCCGCGCTTTGCGAAATCTCTTTGGACAAACGGGTTCGACCGGTGTAGAGATCGTTCGCACGAATTCGCATGACATGGAATGCGTGCGAGCGCCTTCCTCGTTGGCTGGATAGCTCAGTCGGTAGAGCAGAGGACTGAAAATCCTTGTGTCGCCAGTTCGATTCTGGCTCCAGCCACCATTTTTCGCTAAGCTTTCCTCGGCCTATGGACATTCGCCATCTCAACGAAGTCACTCCTTTCATTACCAAGGACGGCTCGGAAATTCGCGAATTGCTGGCCTGCCGCAATTCCTCGATACGCCACCAGAGCCTGGCCGAAGCCCGGATCGCCGAAGGCGGCTCCACGCAGGAGCATTACCACATTCGCACCGAGGAGATTTACTACATCACGCACGGTTCCGGGAAGATGCGGATCGAGCAGGAGGAGCGTCTTGTGCGCGTGGGGGATGCGATCGCCATTCCGCCGGGCTTGCGGCACAAGATCTGGAACACTGGGGCCGGGGAGCTGCGCCTGCTCTGTTGCTGCGCGCCCGCTTACGAACACGAAGATACCGTCATTACCGAGGTGCTTTGACCTCCGCCGCCGCGGCGATGCCCAGCAGGCCCATCCCGCAGCCCAGCAGCGTGCAGGCACCGGCCATCAACACGCTGGCCAGGGGCAATGGCGCGGGCGTGACGAAGACGATGGCGGTGGCGAAGCCGAGCAGGACCAGATCGCTCCCGAAGCAAAACCAGGCCGGGAGCAGGAATCCTTTCCGCGCCGCTTCCGGTTTGGGCTGGAGGGATCGCTCGGCCGCGAACGAGGCGCCCGGACCGGGTTTGCCGCTGATGAGCGGCTGGCCGGGCAGGAGAAACGTGGGGGGGCTTTTGCCGGCATCCAGCAACTGACCCAGTCCGCGTCCGAGAGCGGGCTTTCCCATGCGTCGAAGTTATTTCAGCCGAGCCGTGAAGCGGGCCATCCGGTCCACGGCGATCTGCAATTGATCCATGGCCGTGGCGAAGCAGCAGCGCACGAACCCTTCCCCGCACGCGCCGAACGCGCTGCCCGGCACGCACGCCACTTTTTCCTCCTGCAGCAGCTTGGTCGCGAACTCCTTCGACGACAGGCCGGTCGAGGCAATCGAGGGAAAGGCGTAGAACGAGCCCCGCGGCGAGTGGCAGCTCAGACCCATCTGGTTCAGGGCCGAGACGATGAAATTCCGCCGCGCGCGGTACTGCTCCCGCATCTCGATCGTGTCTGGCTCCCCATGGAGCAACGCCTCATGGGCCGCCTCCTGGCTGATGATGCTCGCACACAGCATCGAGTATTGGTGGACCTTCATCATCGCCTCGATCAGTTCCACCGGGCCGCAGGCGTAACCGATCCGGAAACCGGTCATCGCATAGGCCTTGGAAAAGCCGTGGAGAAAGATCGTTCGCTCTCGCATTCCCGGCAGGGCCGCGATGCTGGTGTGCTGCCCCTCGAAGGTCAGTTCGGAGTAAATCTCGTCCGTAATGACCAGCAGGTTATGCCGCAGCACCACTTCCGCCACTTTCAGCAAATCCGTCCGCGTCATCGTGCCGCCGGTCGGATTGGTCGGAAAATTCAGCATTAACACCTTGGACTTCGGCGTTACGGCCGCTTCGATCGCCTCGGCGGTGACGGCAAACCCATCCTCCGCCCGGCAAATCACCGGCACCGGCACGGCATGCGTCAACACCACGCTCGGCGAGTAGCTCACGTAGCACGGCTCGTGATAGATGACTTCGTCCCCCGGATTTAGCACGGCGCGCAGCGCCAGGTCCAGCGCCTCGCTGACGCCGACCGTGACCAGCACCTGCGTCTTGGGATCGTAGCTCACTCCGAAATGCTTTTGCGTGTTCGCGCTGATGGCTTCGCGCAGCTTGAGCAAGCCGAGATTCGAGGTGTAGGTCGTCCGCCCCTTTTCAAGCGCGTAAATGGCGGCTTCCCGGATGTGCCAGGGGGTGACGAAATCCGGCTCGCCGACGCCGAGCGAGATCACGCCGGCGGTGTTTTGCACCAGCTCGAAAAACTCGCGAATTCCCGAGCGGGGGAGGCCCTGGACATGCGCGGCGACGAAGGAACGTGGATGGAATGGCGGAGCCATGGCGGGTGGTTCCCGGTCGGGGAACGGTTCGAAATCAGGCGGCGGCCTGCTTTTCCTTGCGGCGGATCAGCGGCTTGCTCTGTTCGCGCACCACCGAGCTGGTGACTTTCACCGAAGCGATATCGTCCGAACCGGGAATTTCGTACATCACTTCCAGCATGAGCTTTTCCAGCAGGCCGCGCAAGGCCCGGGCTCCGGTGCCCTTCTTGATCGCCTGCGCCGAAAGCTCATGCAGCGCATCCTTGGAAAATTCGAGATCGACCCCGTCCAGCGACAGCAGCTTCGCATACTGCTTCGTCAGGGCGTTCTTCGGCTCCGTCAAAATCTGGCAAAGCTGCTCTTCCGTCAGCTCTTCGAGGACGGTCACCATCGGCAGGCGGCCGATAAACTCGGGAATGAATCCGTAGCTCAGCAAATCCTCGGGCTCCACATGCTGGAGGACCGCCCGCGAATTCAACGTCGCGGCCGGCAGGCCGGTCTCCGCCGCGCCGAACCCCATCACTCGATGCCCCAGGCGGCGCTGGATGACCTTGTCCAGGCCGACGAACGCTCCGCCGCAAACGAACAGAATATTGGTGGTATCGACCCGGATGTACTCCTGTTGCGGGTGCTTTCTCCCGCCTTGCGGCGGCACATTGCAGACCGTTCCTTCGAGAATCTTCAGCAGGGCTTGCTGCACTCCTTCGCCCGAAACGTCCCGCGTGATGGAGACGTTCTCCGTCTTGCGCGCGATCTTGTCGATCTCGTCGATGTAGACGATCCCCATCTGCGCCCGCTTGACGTCGTAATCGGCGTTTTGCAGCAGCCGCAAGATGATGTTCTCGACATCCTCGCCCACGTAACCCGCCTCGGTCAGGGTCGTCGCGTCCGCGATGGCGAAGGGCACATCCAGAATTCGCGCGAGCGTCCGCGCCAGCAAGGTCTTCCCCGAACCGGTCGGGCCGGCCAGCAGAATGTTGCTCTTCTCGATCTCCACCTCGGCCGGACGGTCCGCCGCCATCTCCGGCCGGCCCGGCCGCGCCGCCACGTTCGAGTCCATGGCCGCGACGCGCTTGTAGTGGTTGTGGACGGCGACCGCCAGGGTCTTCTTCGCGTGCTCCTGGCCGATGCAATGGAGATCGAGCTGCCGCTTGATCTCGGCCGGCTTGAGCAAGTTGACCTTCGGGGTCCCTTTGCGCGGCTCGGCCCGCAAGTCCTTATCGAGGACGTTTTTGCAGACGAGGACGCAGTTGTCGCAAATATAGACGCCCGGCCCCTGGATCAGCTTTTTGACTTCCGCGTGCGATTTGCCGCAAAAACTGCACAGCGTGATTTGGGTCGGCCGGGCCATGCTGGGTAGGGTTCGGTTCGGTTAACGTTGCGTGGGGTTCCGGATCAAAGCGGCGCCGAGCCGTCCCGGCCATTCTCTTTTTTCACTTCCGTCAGTCCGGGAATTTCCTTCCGCGACTGCACCACTTCATCCACGAGTCCGTAGGCTTTCGCTTCTTCCGCGGACATGAAATTGTCCCGGTCGCAATCCTTCTCGACCTGGTCGACCGGCTTGCCGGTGTGCTTGGAGATGATGCTGTTCAGCCGCAGTTTCAGCCGCAACATGTACTTGACCCGGATTTCCACATCGCTCGCCGGCCCCTCCGCCCCGCCGAGCACCTGGTGGATCATGATATTGGCGTTCGGCAGCGCGAAACGCTTGCCCTTCGCCCCCGCGCACAGGAGCACCGCGCCCATGCTGGCCGCCTGCCCGATGCAGTAGGTGTTCACGTCGCACGTCATGAACTGCATGGTGTCGTAAATCGCCAGCCCCGCCGTGACGCTGCCGCCCGGGGAGTTGATGTAGAAATGGACGTCCTTCTTCGGATCGGCCATTTGCAGGAACAACAACTGCGCAATAATCAGATTCGCGATCTGGTCGTCCACCTGGCTGCCCAGGAAAACGATGCGGTCGATGAGGAGCCGCGAATAGATATCGTACTGCCGTTCGCCGCGGCCGGTCTGTTCCACTACGACTGGAACGAGGTAATTTTGCATTTCCACGCTGTTGAATCTCAGGTCCTTACAAGCTAACGAAGCGCTCCCCCACCGTCAAGGAGCCCTGCCTATCGGATCGCGCCATCGATCATATTTCGGAACCCTTCGCGCGACGCCTGGACCAGCGCGGCCGGTCCGGTCATGCGCACGAACACATTCCCGCCCTCGGCTTCGACGATCGCTCCTTGCATCATTGATCCTGGCTGAGGAGTCTTCGGCCCGCCGGGCATTCCACTTAAGTATGTTCCTTCGGCCTGGACGAACGTGATCTTGCCCTTGGCCCGCTCCACCTTCTCGGTCTTCGCGTTGATCTTGTCTTTCCCTTCCTGGAACATGCCCAGCCAGCGGTCGATATTCGCCTGCACTCCTCCGCCGCCCCCGGCTCCGAAAAAGAAAAACACGACCTCCGCTTTCTTCCCCTCTTCGCCTTTGACTTCGAGTTGGGCCGCGCGCATCCCGCCCGGCGGCACGGCCACCCAGCCGAATTTCTCCGGCCGCGCGAATTTCAATCCCCCCACCGTGAAGTTCTGATTCTCCTGCGCCGATCCCGATTGCGCCAAGGCCAGGCAAAAAAGCATCCAAGCAAGTGTGTTCTTGAGCATACGCTCCCAGCTTCCTTGCCCGCTTGCCGCCTGTCAAACGCCAGGCTCGAACGGAGGTGCGAGCGGCAGGGGCGGCCAGCAGAGGGCGTGGCGGGCTGACGGGCGCTGGCGGCGGGCGAGACGTCCGTCACTACCCGGAAGAAGATGACCGTCCGTTTCGATCCCACCCGC
>CAYZKY010000160.1:0-14047 GCA_964478815.1 uncultured Verrucomicrobiota bacterium | reverse complement strand
GGCGGTCGCCGAAAGCCGGCGCTTTCACCGCGCAAACCTTGATCGTCCCGCGCAGCTTGTTCACGACCAGCGTCGCGAGCGCTTCGCCTTCGACCTCTTCCGCGATGATCAGGAGCGGCTTGCCCGCTTGCGCCGTCTTTTCCAGGATCGGCACCAGGTCCTTCAAGCTGCTGATCTTCTTCTCGTACGTCAGCACATACGCGTCCTGCAGCTTGCACTCCATCGATTCCGCGTCCGTCACGAAATACGGCGAGAGATACCCCTTGTCGAACTGCATGCCCTCGACCACTTCCAGCGTCGTCTCGATCGACTTCGCCTCCTCGACGGTGATCGTGCCGTCCTTGCCGACCTTGTCCATCGCGTCGGCGATGATCTCGCCGATCGTCGTATCCCAGTTCGCCGAAACCGTCGCGACCTGTTGAATTTCTTCCTTGTCCTTCACCTTCTTGGCGATGTTCGCCAATTGGTTCGTCGCGGCTTCCACGGCCTTCTGAATCCCGCGCTGCAGGCTGATCGGGTTCGCCCCGGCCGTCACGTTCTTCAGGCCTTCGCGATAAATCGCTTCCGCCAGCACCGTCGCGGTCGTCGTGCCGTCGCCGGCCACGTCGCTCGTCTTGCTCGCCACTTCGCGCACCATCTGCGCGCCCATGTTTTCGTAAGGATCCTGCAGTTCGATCTCCTTCGCGACCGTCACGCCGTCCTTCGTCACCGTCGGCGAGCCCCACTTCTTGTTGATCACCACGTTCCGGCCTTTCGGGCCCAGCGTCGCGGCGACCGCTTTCGTCAATTGTTGCACCCCGCGCAACAGTGCGTGCCGCGCGGACTCATCGAATACTAATTGTTTTGCTGCCATATAAATTATTCCTTTCGTTTGGCCCGAGACCCCGCCCATCCCCAACGGATCGGCCTGGCCCCAAACCGAAATTCGTTATTCCACCACCGCCAGAATATCCTCCCGGCTCAATACCTTGAATTCCTTCCCGTCGATCTTCACCTCCGTGCCGCCGTACTTGCCGATCAATACCCGGTCCCCCGCCTTCACTTCCATCGGCACGCGATTTCCCTTCTCGTCCAGATGCCCCGGCCCCACCGCCCGGACGATCGCCTCCGTCGGTCGTTCTTTCGCCGAGTCCGGGATAATAATCCCACCCTTCTTCACTTCTTTTTCCGCCACTGGCTCCACCAAAGCGCGAGCCCCCAAAGGTTTCAGTTTAGTCATAGTTTTCTGGCACAGCACGATTGCAGAAGACATGCCAGCATGCCTAATTTCTTGAATCGTTGATTTCCAACGAGTTACATCCGAAACTGTGCATCGGCAACGCTTGAACTGGGACATTCCGTCTCAGCCAGTGTGACACGAAGGAGCCAGCCGGGACATTCCCGGCTGGAATCGCCCCTCACGCACGGAGCTTTGTGCTGAACGATCCGTTGCGCTCCAGCCGGTAAAAATCCGCCTCCGGAAAGGTCCGGCGCAAGGCGTCGAGTTCCCCCGGCTGGGCCAGCAGGACCGCGGTCGAAAGCGCATCGCTCTCCGCCGCCTGGGAGCAAATGGCCGCCCCCAGCACACCGTGCTCCCCGGGCCAGCCGCTGCGGGGGTCGATCACATGGCCATACACCCGGCCTTCGTGCTCGAACGATTTCCCCCAAACCGCCGAGACCGAAAGCGCCTGTTCCCGCAGCGTCACGACGGCCAGCGGCGGGGCTCCCTCGGGCTGGGAGCCTGGCGGGGAATCGATGGAGACTTTCCAAGGCCCGTCGAGCGGATGCTCTCCCAGCCCGATCACGGTGCTGGTGCCCCCATGCAACAGCGCGTTTTCCACGCCGCTTTCCCGGAGCAACCCGGCGGCGCGATCCAGCGCATAGCCTTTCCCGATCGACCCGAGATCGATCATCATGCCGGGGCGGGTGAAACGCACCGTGTGGTTCGCCGCGTCCAATTCGAGGCGATGGCTCCCCACCGTCGCGCGCGCCTCCGCCAGTGCTTCCGGCGCCGGCATCGCCCCCTGCGCCCGCATGAATCCCCAACAGCGCACCAGCGGCCCGATGGTGATCTCGAAGGCTCCTCCGGTCAGGCGAGAGAGGTCGGCCGCGCGCGCGATCAGGCCGAACACCGGCGGCGAGACGCGCACCGGGCCATTCGCGGCCCGCGCGTTGACGATGGCCACTTCGCTCGAAGGACGATACAAACTGAGCTGGGCCTCGATCCGCTCCACCTCATCCAGCGCCTCTTCGCCGGCCGCCCGCAACGCCACCGCATCCTCACCCGGCAGGACGATCTCGAAGCGCGTCGCCATGGCGTTCCGGGCCAATTTCAGCGTCTGCATCGGTACGCAAAACAGGGGTTTCCTCGCGGAAACCCCTGCGCAAAGGTGGATGGCGAGACTAGACCTTCTCGATCCGGTACTTCATCGCCGCTTCCGATTCATACGTGATCGGCTTGATTTCGCGGCCGTCGAAGCCGGTCGTGATCTTGCGCGACTTCTCGTCGAAGTGGCAGGTCACGCCGAAGCGTTCGGACATTTCCGCCAGCGAGATGACCGTCTGCACGCGGATCGCCAGGTCGATGCCGGCGTTGGCCGGTTCCTTGCCGCGGATGGCGGCGAGCCAGTTCCGTTCATGCACCGCCACGTCTTCGCCGGGGGTGATGCCTTCGATCAATTGCGGATCGATTTCGTCCGCGAAAGCCTTCTCCGGCTTCAACTCCACGCGGTTGCCCGCGAAGTAGAGCGTGCCCTGATGGCCGCGGATCATATCGGGGATGCCCTGCTCGTTCACGGTGCTGCTGGTCACCATGAGGATCAGCCCGCTCGGGAATTCCGCCAGCAATTGCACGTTCTCCGGCACATTGCGCATGAAGGTGCCCGGCGTGTTGCGATCCGTGGCGACTTTCGAATTGCCCACGCTCACGACGCGGCTCGGGAATTCGGGATTGCCCGTGGCCAGCATCAGCGGATGCAAGCGGTGCGGGAAAAGATCGCCGAGCAGCCCAGCGCAATACGGATAATACTTCCGCCAGCGGAAATAATGATCCGGATTGAAATCCTGGGAATCGCGATGCTTGACGGGTCCCAACCACGCTTTCCAGTTGGTGTTGTCCGCCTTGCAATCGGGGTCGATCGTGTAATTCCATTCGCCCTTCGGATTGTTCCGCATGTAGGACCCCTGGCCGAGCGTCAGCGGCCCGATCTTCCCATCGCGGATCAGCTTGGCGGCCACCGACCACTTGCGGTCCGAGCAGCCTTGCGAGCCCACTTGCACGACTTTCTTGGTGGACTTCGCCGTGTCGTGAATGAGGAACGCCTCATCCAGATAGCGCGTCATCGGCTTCTCGACGTAGACATGCTTGCCCGAGTGCATCGCATCGACGGAACACGGCGTGTGCCAGTGATCCACCGTGCCGATCACGACGGCGTCGATATCTTTCCGTTCGAGCAGCTTCCGGTAATCGTCGTACCCTTTGCAATCCCCGCCCACGAATGCCTTGGCTCCTTCGATCCGCTTGGTCCACACGTCGCACACCGCCGCCTGGGCGATGTTGCTCTGGCTGGCTTGCCCCTTCAGCGCGCGCACATGCGCCATGCCCTGCCCGCCCACGCCGATATGGCCGATCACGATCCGTTCGTTCGCCCCCGCGACATTGGCGGAAGGGGCCTGGTTCTGCCCGTAAACCGGCGTCTTCACGAGGCCGGCGGCGGTCACCGCGGCGGCAGCCGTCGCGGTTTTCTTGATAAAGTCCCGGCGCGTATCGGCGCTCAGGACGGGTTTTTGGTCCGTTTGCTGCATAAAATAAATATTCCTCAACTCACTTGCTCAGGTGATTGACCCTCATCCTAGGCACTTTCCCCGCCCCGGTCAACCCATCAAAATGGCCTGGGTCTGATCGGAAGTGGCCGCCATCTTGTTCCGGGTAGTGACAGCCGTCTCGGCTGTCGCGGCGGGCGTCTCGCACGCCGCCCACCAGACCCCTTTCTGACCGCCACTTCCGATCGCGCCCAAATCGCCTCGCCGCGAACCCCAACGGGGTTCTCATCATTCAGCCTGGGGTTGTCCCGCGCATGTCCCCATGGGCGGGGCTACCCCAGGCGGCCGTCTCCATTCATCCAACCTTGAAGAGGTTGGATCGATCCCTTGCCCGCCCAGTTCCCCTTCCCTCCCCCAAACGCCCGCCTTTCGACCTCGTATCCCCTGCTCAAACCGCGCCCTCTGCTCGCCCAACCGTTCGCCTTTTCGACCTCGGGCCAGCCCGTCTCTACGAGGGCTGAAAGCCCGACCCAAGCTAGCCCAGGGCAAAGCGACCAGCGGGAGCGCCGCCCTGGGTTGCCCACCCCCAAAAAAACCATCAGCCCTGTAAGGGCGGCACAAACTCTCTACCCGCGCAGTCGCCACCCTTTCGACGCCCATCAGCCCAAACCGTCCCGCCTTCGCCCAACCGTTCGCTCTGTCGGCATCAACCCGGCTCCCCCCCAGCCCTGAAAACCCGGCCCAAGCCGCCCAGGGCCAAAAGCCCGTCACAAGCCAGCCCAAGGCAACGCCCTGGGTTCCCATCCACCCATCGGCCCAAGCCCCAACGGGGCGGGACAATGCCCGATTCACGATCAATCCCAGATTAATCGCTCGTTGCCTAATCTCCGGGCTTGCGAAAGTCCCGCCCGGGACGACCGACAATTGCCCAGCGATTCATCGCTGGGAAAACAATGCCTAACCCCATCCAAGCCCCGCAGGGGCGAAAGAAGCGCGGCACAATCCCAAACTCTTGTTCCGTCATAGCTGAAACTCATTCGCCACTCGCCATAAAAACACGGGCATGAATCGCTCCCTCTCCCACCTCCGCCACCAGGATTCCCTTGACATTTCTCGCCGCGCTCCAGCCAATGCGGCGTAACGCAATAATTCACGCCAAGGCAATATGTGGGACACTCATTTCGTCGAGGCTTCTCTTCCCGTAACGCGGGGGGGGGGGGACGCCGCTCGCTTGTACCTCCGCCCCGCCCAGCTTGCCAGCCTCCCTCCCTCTCCCTCCTGGAAATGCCCTGGCTGAGCGAATTCCCCGCGCCACGCTCCTTGGCCCTCGGCTGCTGAATCCAGCATGAGCCGCCTCGAACGAGTCGGGAACTGGGAAGCCTTGGCCGCGGAGGCCCGCTACCGGGCCTCCGCGCTGGCGAAACTCTGCCAAGTGTCCCCCAGCCAGTTGCGCCGGTACTTCAAGGAAACTTTCCACTCCAGTCCCCAGGAATGGCTCAACCGCCTTCGTCTCGAAGAGGCCGCCCGGTTGCTGCTCCAGCCGGAGCTGCCGGTCAAAGACATCGCCTGGCGCTGCGGCTTTGCGGACACCAGCCATCTCTCCCACGCCTTCCATCGGCACTTCGGCTGTTCCCCCTCCGATTTCGCCGCCGCCAAGCGTTCCGATAAACTCCCCGCCCGGCCCAACCCCTAAGCCCACTTCGGGCCGCCCCTCTGCCCGACAGACTGTCGCATGCGCGTTTTAGACAACAAATGCGCGTTTCCGACAACACAAACCGCTCGCCGCCGCCCTTCTGCCAGCGGAAATTATCCTTGGCCTGCTGGATGTGCATCGACCAATGGAATGGATTGTGCCTTGGACGAATTCCCATCCAGAGAACGGCTCGCTCCGGACGTACCGGAGCGGAAACCAATGGAGGAAAAAGCAAGAACAAAGGAATGATATGGACACAATAAGGATCGATCCTGAGAACAAGCTAAACATTGTTGATCGCTTGCGCGCACTGCTGGCCAAGCTCCAACCAGTCAAGCCTGGCGTGCGCCCCCAAATGGCAGCGCGACTAGGATGTATTCTGCTGTTTTCTCATTGAATGTCGATGTGCGGGCAGCAGCTTACGTTTACTGGCTTCTTAAAAACACAACTTCAGATTCTCAGGATTACACTTACTGGTATTGCCTGGACGGATGCTCGACTGAAGTCTGGACTGAAGGAACGGGCGGCACTTTGGGGTCAGGGAATACCGATGATCACGGTATTAGTGCCGTGGCAGGCGACAAAGTGAAAGTGGTTTGGGGTGATTCTCGCAACGCCATGCTTGCGGCCAGTGGAGCAACGGTATACTTAGTACCTGGAAGCTCCGGTAACTACAATGCGGGCACGTTCGAAATGGTGGAAGTCACGATTAGCGCTGGCAGCACGGTCTCAGAAGGGAACACCGCGAATTGCTCCGTTTCCCGCGGCTCCGCCAGCACCAGTTATGCTCTGGCCGTTACGGCCTATCCCGGTGGCGGCAGTCCGATGGCTAGTTACAGTTTTACGGGAGATACTACCAAGGATTTCAGCGCTCAGGAAAGCGGAGAGTATAGTTATATCTCAGGAACGATAACAATTCTGAGCGGGAACGCGTCCAGAACCGTCACTGTTTATGCATGGTCAGACGGATTCATAGAATCCGCTGAGAATGCGAGATTGAGCATTTTCGGAACATCCAGTTATAAAGTGAAAGTTCGGCGAGTATCGCAGATTTTACCATACCGGCCAATTAACTCCATGCCTTCACTCACTGGAGGCAATTTAGGCGTAGCGCGCGAGAGCTCTCGAACCTGGAGAATTGGCTGCGGGGGGGGGGGGGAACTGTGACGATGTTGCTTGAAGTCGTTCCGCTACCAGGTGCGCCGGGAATTTTGCGATCGGACTATTGCAAAGTTCCCGCCCTCAGGTTCGTTGATGTTTTCTTCGAACGATGCCACATGCCGCGCATTTCGCTTCATAGTCAATCCCCTTCCAGCCTTTCAGTTTTCCAGATTGGATTCTTCAGGTTTTGCACGATGCGCCGATAAATGAGGAGCATGAGAGGCTGGAAAATGCGCACTCGGAAAAGATGTTCACCGATTGATTCGTCAGGTTTTACCCTGATTGAGTTGCTGGTGGTCATCGCCATCATTGCCATTCTCGCCGGCCTCCTTCTCCCCGGACTCAGCAAGGCCAGGGCCAAAGCGCACTCACTAAAGTGCCTGAGCAACGTCAAGCAGCTCGGGCTGAGTTACGTGATCTATCTGAATGATTTCGGGAAGTCGTTCGCTCGACCGCCCGCTGGGCCGCACCTGTGGATGACGCCATTGCGCGAACAGGCACCGGCCATCGACAAGGTTCTAGTGTGCCCAGCCACCAAGGAGTTCCCGGTCTGGAACCTCGCCCAGCAGCCTGTTTCAATCGGCACGGTGAGACACACCTGGCTGGCGATGAACAACGATTTGAAGGACCCTTACCAAGGAAGTTATACCATTAATGGTTACGTCTATGCAGAGAGGTCGCCAACGGGACCCGGCAGCAATCCGGGCCGGAATTTCATCTCGGACGCGGCGATCATGCAGCCTGCGTTGACTCCCTATTTCGCCGATTCGATCTGGCTCGAGTCCTGGCCCGATGGGTCGGATGTCCCGTCGCGCAATTTGTTTACCGGGGATGGGTGGTCGAGTCACGGACTTCGCCAGATCGCGATCCCGCGCCATGCGGCGCCGCTTTCCGCGGCGGCGACTAATTATTTTCCCACGAACAACCTGCCGGGAGCGGTGAACGTGGCCTTCGCCGACGGCCACGCCGAAATGGTTCGTCTGGAACGGCTCTGGAGCCTGACTTGGCACAAGAAGTGGGAGCCCAAGCCCAAGCTCTAGCCTGCCGTAACCCACCGGGGCCAACCGGAGGAGAGCGGACGCTGTGCGACAAGCAGCTAAAGGTGCAGTCGTGTTCCGTCGAATTCCAACAGTGAGAATTCGCTCCTTCAAGCGATGGGGGCACGCCTTTACCCTGATCGAGCTGCTGGTGGTCCTCGCCACCATCGCCGTTCTGGCTGGCTTGCTGATTCCTTCGCTTGCGCGCGCGAAATTCCTGGGCCGGAATGCGACTTGCAAGAACAACCTCCGTCAGATGGGCCTCGCCGTGCAGATGTACGCCAGTCACTTTGACGCTTTTCCGACGTTTATTCGCTCCGAAAACTTCGGGTCGAAGGTTTATTGGGGGCAGACTCATTGGGATCAGTTGTTGGAAAAAGTACCTCTTTCCGAATCGGCATGTGGAGCCCGTCAATGTTCTGAACTCCAACACGGATCCACTGTCGCATTATACCCGAACGCCGGTGAATCGATCCTTTCTCTGTCCATTCCTCGTGCCCGTTTGGCCATACGATAAGAAGCGCAACCCCCTGCCTTTGGGGGCGCGTTATGGTTACAATGGGTACGGCGTGGGAGGATTTGACTACGATACACCATTTCTTGGGCTATGCGGCTCCTCTGGCCACCAGGGTTATGGGATAACCGCCTCTTCGCAGCCCGAAAATGCGGTGGTGGCACCCAGCGAGATGGTGGCGTTTGGCGACCCATTCGCCCGTTCGCTGGATCCCAATCGGGATCGGTCCCACGAACTTTACGATTAGCGGCCGCACGCCAAAGGGCCGCCCCTGGCTTCCGTCTTCGGTTTTCGGAAGCTGAGCGCCACCGGAGCCGGCAACCATCACCGCCGCTTCAACAAAGTCTTCTGCGACGGCCACGTCGAAATGGAAGATTTCACCAAGCCCTTCGTCGCCAGCGACGAATACCTCCGCCGCTGGAACATCGACAACCAGCCCCACCGCGACGCCTGGGTGAACTAATCCTCCCCTCTCCGCCGCTCCGAGCGGGGGAGAGGGTGGCCGACAGGCCGGGTGAGGTGGCATCTCCCCCTCCTTCCCGCCCGCTCATCCGCTTCAGACAAACGGATTAACGACCCTCACCCCGCCGTACTCCCTTCCGTCGCTGAAATCCTCCGAATAAAGCGTGTCGCACCGCAACTCCTGCGCCGCGGCCAGGATCGCCGCGTCCCAGTACCGAATCTGAAACTCTCGTTGCAATTCGAACGCCCGCCGCGCCACGGCCACGGTCGTATCCGCCACCGGAAACGTCGCCATCAGCGCCACCATCTCGCGAATCTCCTCCGCGGTCAGCCCGAGCTGCTTCTTCCGCAGCGCCACATCCATGAACTCCTGCATCACCTGCACGGAAAGGCCGAAATCTGTCTCGGCAATCAATTGGCCCGCCTTCTCCCGCCGCGCCCGATCCGCCTCCGCGCCGGACACGGCGTAGATAAAAATATTCGTATCGAAGAAGATCATCTCAATGCCCCTCCGGCCGATCCTGCCGGTCGTAAATTTCCTCCCGGTCTACCCGGCCGACCGCTTCCGCATTCCGCCCCTTCCCGAGAGCCATCACCAGTTTCGCGGCTCGCGCCTTCCGCTCCGCTGCCGGGTCCTCCGGCCCGTGCCGGATCACGTATTCCAACCCGTCCAGCACCAACTCCTTCAAGGTCGTCTTCCGTTGCGCCGCCGTGATCTTCGCCCGGTGCAGCAAATCCTCCGGCAAATCAACCGTCGTCTTCATAAAACTGTAAATACATCAGTACTCCCTAACCGTCAATCCACCCAAAAATCTTGGCCAGCCCCAAATCCCTTCCTCTGGCCCTTGATTTTCCCGACCGCCGGTGTATTCTACATTTGTGACTGCGATCAACATATCGTGGTCATCCGGATCGTTTCCGAACAGCAGTCCCGGCCCGCCGCCGTGCCTGCCGTTCCGACCCGTCCCCGGGTGGCCCCACGATCATTCTATTCCGGGGAACCTCCCTCCCTGCGCTCCCTCCTGCCCAGATGGCATCCGTACACCCGGAGCCAGTCTCAAACCCCAGCCCCCCGTTCTGCCACCACCAAGCCCTGTCGACTACCCCCACGAAACCCGCGTAAATAGGACTTCCTGTGCGCAAATTGACCGGCCCTTCACGCATTCCAACCCCCTGCCGCTCCCCAAGAAGTCTACATTTCGATCAACCGGAACCACCCCAACCCCCAATGCCTCGCTCGCCTCCCACGGCCTCCTCACAAAAAAACAGGGGGGGGTGCCTGCGTCCCCGAACCTCCCCCGATTTACACACCATTTACACAGCGCCCACCCGGCATTTACACACCGCGCACGCCCCATTTACACAGCGCGCCCGCCCCATTTACACGGCAGAATGTTGCATTTACACAGTTGTTTTCGGTCAACATTCCCACCCAACCCATTCACCATCAACTCCTTGCCCAATTATGACTCCGGCCACCCCCTTTTTCGAACCCCAACCCGCCCTTCCCGCCGCCTCGTCCCGCTTGGTCCCACCGGCTCGCGGCCGTGCCGGAATGCACTCCTGTTCGTTTTGGTTTTGCTTTGCGCGCCGGAAACCTCTCCCATGGCGAAGATCACATGAAACCTTTTAGAGCCTGTCTGAAAATTCCGGCGGGGGTGGCGGCGAGGGATTTTGGCTGCGGCCGAGGCGGCCCGACCGGCGCATCCCCGCAGCGGGCTGTAACGGTCGGGCCAACGAAGGCCCCAGCCAAAAGACCCGCCGTCAGCCCTGCCGCAATTTTCAGACAGGCTCTTAGAGCGGTGATGGCGCTATGCGTCTTGCTGAGGCTTTCGGCGGGGGCAGCGGACGGAACTTCGCCGGGAACATCGACGAACTGGACGACCGCGCAGGATCACCGGAACATGATGCAGCAACTGGGGATCGTGAAGCTCCGTCCGGGACCGAGCGGGCGGGCGGGAGCGACGAACGAGGCGAATTACGATCCGGCCAAGGCGAACCCATTTCCGAACCTGCCGGAGGTGCTGATGCGGAAGAATGGAAAGCGGGTGACGAGCGCGGAGGTGTGGTGGAAGGAGCGGCGGCCGGAGATCGCGGAGGATTTCGAGCGGGAGGTGTACGGGCGCATCCCCGCGAAAGTTCCCAAGGTGACCTGGACGGTCGTCTCCAATATCCAAAATGGCCTTGTCGGCGAGCTGGCGGCGCATGGCAAGGAATTGGTGGGGCGTGTGGACAACTCCGGCTATCCCGCGCTCGAAGTGGAAATCAAAATGACCGTGGTCACGCCCGCGCATGCCAAGGGACCGGTGCCGGTGCTGATGATGTTCGGGGGCTTTGGCGGCAGTGGAATGCCGCGTCCCGTCGGGACACCGGAGCCCACGAACCGGTTCGCGAACTTCGGCGGGCCGTTCAAGGATCCGCCTTCGCGGGAACAACTGCTCGCCGCCGGCTGGGGATACGCGACGATTATTCCGGGGAGCATCCAGGCCGACAACGGGGCGGGCTTGACCAAGGGGATCATCGGGCTGGTGAACAAGGGGAAGCCGCGCAAGCCCGAGGATTGGGGTGCGTTGCGGGCGTGGGCTTGGGGCGCGGCGCGGGGATTGGACTATCTGGAGACCGATCCGGCGGTGGATGCGAAACGGGTGGGGATCGAAGGCGTCTCGCGGTTCGGCAAGGCGGCGCTGGTGACGATGGCGTTCGAGCCGCGCTTCGCCGTCGTGCTGGTCGGCTCATCGGGACAAGGCGGGGCGAAATTGCATCGGCGGAATTTCGGGGAAGCAGTCGAAAATCTGACAGGCTCCGGAGGATACCATTGGATGGCGGGGAATTATTTGAAATACGGCGCGGCGGAGGCATCGTTCGGCAGCAAGAACGCCGGCGATCTGCCGGTGGACGCGCACCAATTGATCGCCCTGTGCGCCCCGCGGCCGACGTTCATCAGCTACGGCATCCCGGAAAAAGGGGACGCGAACTGGCTGGATCAGCAAGGGAGCTATACGGCCACCGTCGCCGCCGGGCCGGTCTTCCGCTTGCTCGGCGCCAGGGACACCGGGGAGAAGGAGGACTATCGAGTCGCTAAAATGCCCCCTGTGAACACCGGTTTACTCGACGGAGAACTCGCCTGGCGGCAGCACGACGGCGGCCACGAAGACCGCTCGAACATGAAGTACTTCATCGAGTGGGCCAACCGAATGTTCGCCGCACGGGGACGTTAGGTCGACCACCGGATCGGCTCATCGCGCCGCAGCACGCATCAGCAATGGGCCGCTGAGCCCAAAGCATCCAGCGGCCACGCGCTTGCAGCCTTGAAGAATAGGCCTTCTCCCATCAGGCGAACGCCTTCTTGAGGAACTTGACGCCCTTGGTCGCGATCTCGTCGCGGGTGGGCTCCATGCGGCGCCAGATGGCGGCGGCGCGGGCGATGACTTTGACATCGGTGGTGAATGATTCGATGACGACGTCGCCCTTGTATTTGACGCTCTTGAGCGCGGCGACGATGGGCTTCCAATCGATGTGATCGTTGCCGGGGGTGCCTCGATCGCTGCCGCAGGCGTGGAAATGGCCGAGCAGATTGCCGACTTTCTTGATGGCCTTGCCCTGGTCTTTTTCCTCGATGTTCATATGGAACGTATCGAGGTGGATTTTGAGAGCCGGGCTGCCGACATCGGCGACCATCTGGAGGGCCTGGTCGGCGGTGTTGATGAAATCGGTTTCGAAGCGGTTGAGGGGCTCGAGGCAGACTTGGACACCGCGCTTCTGGGCGTATTTGCAGAGCGTCTTGAGGTGCTTCACGACCGTCTTCCATTGCTGCTTGTACTCTTTCTCGGGCACGGCATCGGCGCGGCCGACGGCAGAATAGACGGGGCCGATGAGGCTCGGGCAGCCGAGGTCGACCATCTGATCGATCAGCACCATCATGTAATCGAGGCCGGTCTTTTGCTGCTCGGGCGTGCCGCGGAGATCGCGATCCGGCCCCATGCAGGCGCAGACAGAACCGCAAGCGAGGCCGTATTTGTCGAGTTCGGCTTTGACGGCTTTAGGATCGATGTGCGAGGGATCTTCGACCGGAATCTCGACGGTCTCGAACCCCCATTTTTTGAACTGCGGAAAAAGCTTGGTGCTCTCGGTGGTGAAGGGCGAGGTGAACAAGAATGTGTTAATCCCGAATCTCATAGGTTGCCGTCAGGCTAGTAAAATGCCCTGCGCTGTCAAACCCGGAGCGCGCCGGGCCCGCCGACCGCAGGCGTGGAAATCACTGGTGGAGCGTCGATTCCCGACCAATTTCGCTGGACTGCGGCGCACCTCCCCTGCTCCGTCCTGGGCCGCAGCGTTACAGCTTCAACCTCGCGGCGACTTGCGCGACATCTTTGTCGCCGCGGCCGGAGAGGTTGACGATGACGAGCTGGTCGCGGGACATTTTAGGTGCGCGATCGATGACGGCGGCGACGGCGTGAGAGGATTCGAGGGCGGGGATGATGCCTTCGAGACGGGCCAGCTTCGTGAAAGCGGCGAGGGCTTGATCGTCGGTGGCGTAGGAATATTCGACCCGCTCGCGGTCGCGCAGCCAGGCGTGCTCGGGGCCGACGGCGGCATAGTCGAGCCCGGCGGAGACGCTGTGCGTGAGCTGAATCTGCCCGTATTCGTCCTGGAGAATGTAGGAGCGCGTGCCTTGGAGCACTCCGAGCGAGCCGCCCTGGAAGCGCGCCGCGTGTTTCTCGGGCTGGATGCCCTCCCCGCCAGCTTCGATGCCGAGCATGGCCACGCTCTTGTCTTCCAGAAACGGATAAAACAAGCCGATGGCATTCGAACCACCGCCGACGCAGGCGATAAGGAGATCGGGCAGGCGTTTTTCCTTCTCGAGAATCTGGCGGCGAGCTTCGTCGCCGATGATGCGCTGGAAATTCCGCACCATGACCGGGTAGGGATGCGCGCCGTAGGCGGTGCCGAGAATGTAGTGCGTATCGCGGACGTTGGTGACCCAATCGCGCATGGCTTCGTTAACGGCTTCCTTGAGGGTCTTTTGCCCGGCAGTGACGGGAACGACTTCGGCGCCAAGCATTTTCATGCGATAGACATTGAGCGCCTGGCGCTCGCAATCCACGGAACCCATGTAAATCACGCACTTCAAGCCGAACATGGCGCTGACCGTGGCGGTGGCCACGCCGTGCTGCCCGGCGCCGGTCTCGGCAATGATCCGCGTCTTGCCCATGCGGATCGCGAGCAGGATCTGGCCGATGCAATTGTTGATCTTGTGCGCGCCGGTGTGATTCAGTTCGTCGCGCTTGAACCAGATTTGGGCACCGCCCAGCTCTTCGGTCAGTCGTGGGGCGAAATAAAGCGGGCTTGGTCTGCCGTCATAATGTTCTAGCAGATCGTCAAACTCGGCATGGAAAGCCGGGTCTGCCTTCGCCTTGCGATATTCTGTTTCCAGATCGA
>CAYZKY010000159.1:0-14060 GCA_964478815.1 uncultured Verrucomicrobiota bacterium | reverse complement strand
CGAGCAGGTGCAAAATCGTGGCATTGAGGTCGTGGATATGCACTCCATCCGCGACGACGTTGAAGCCGAAATCATCGGTCTGGCCATAGGCGAGCCCTGGCCGGATGCGGCCGCCGGCCAGCCAGATGCTATATGAACGATTGTGATGGTCCCGGCCATCGTCCGTCCCTTGGGCCATCGGCGTGCGGCCGAACTCGCCGCCCCAGATCACCAGCGTGTCTTCCAGCAGGCCTCGCATCTTCAAGTCGCGCACGAGGGCGGCGCTGGGCTGATCGGTCTCCTTGCAATTGCGCGTGAGCCCGCCCTTGAGATCGCCATGCTGATCCCACGCTTCGTGAAAGAGCTGGACGAACCGGACGCCGCGCTCGAGGAGGCGGCGGGCGAGCAGGCAGTTGCGAGCGAAGCCGGGCTTGGCCGGATCGGCCCCATACATGTCGAGCGTCTGTTTCGACTCGCCGGAAAGATCCATGAGGTCGGGCGCGCTGAGCTGCATGCGATGCGCCAATTCGTAGCTCTGGATGCGCGCCGCGATTTCGGGATCGCCGAGATCCGCCAGCGCCAGTTCGTTCATTTTGCGCAACGTGCGAAGCGAGGCGTCCTGCGTCTCTTGATCGAAGCCCTTCGGGTTCGAGAGATATAGGACGGGATCGCCGGTCGCCCGGAACGGCACGCCGGCGTGGATGCTGGGAAGGAAACCGCTGCCCCAGTTGCTGGCGCCGCCGCTCGTGCCGTTGGCGGAACTCAGCACCACGTAGCCCGGCAGGTTCTCCGATTCCGAACCGAGCCCATATAACGTCCAGGCTCCCAGGCTCGGCCGGCCGAACTGTTGCGAGCCGGTATTCATGTAGATCTGCGCCGGCGCGTGGTTGACGGCCTCCGTGTGCATCGAGCGGATCACGCAAATGTCGTCCGCGACGCTGGCGATGTGCGGCATCAATTCCGTGATCTCCAGCCCGCTCCGGCCGTGCCGGGTGAACTTGAACTTCGGCCCCAACAGCGCGGAATTCGGGTTGATGAACGCCGCGCGATAATCCTTCAAGAGGCTGGCGGGAGGCAGCGAGCCGTTCCGTTTGGTCAGTTCGGGCTTGTGATCGAACAGATCGAGGTGGCTTGGCGCGCCGGCCATGAACATGAAGACCACCCGCTTGACCCGGGCGCGGAGCGGAGGCTGCTTCGCGGCCAGGGGATTGGCCGGCCCGGCTTGCGCCAGGATCGAGCCGAGAGCCATCGCGCCAAGGCCGACGCCCGAACGGCGAAGGAACCAGCGACGGGAGACCAGGCGCGGATCCGCGCCGCGATACAGGTGTGCTTGACAGTTCATAGGCTTGGATAGATGCCGCCAAACGCCCCGGGCGCGTGGAGCGGCGCGCTGGGCCGGAAGCGGCGAGCTTCGGGTACCGGGTTAGTTTCGGCTAACGGTTTCATCGAGATTGAGCAACACGCGAGCGACGAGCGTCCACGACGCCGCGTCCGCCGGAGTGACTCCCGCGGGGAGCTTGGGCGCGGCCGCAGTATCGCCAAACGCCAGTTCGCGGGCGGAGACCCAGCCCTCGGCCAGCCGGCTCCGCGACGTCCGCAGAAATTCGAGGAGAGTATCGACTTCCTCGCCGCGCGGCCGCCGTCCGGTGCAAAGGCGGAAGGCGTAGGCCGCTCGTTCCCCCTCGCTGGCTCCCGCTTCCCGCAAGGTCCGCAAGGCCAAAGCCTGCGCCGCCTCATAGAACACCGGTTCATTCAGCGAAGTGAGCGCGGCCAAGGGCGTGTTCGAGCGCGGACGGCGCACGCAGGCGAGATCGCCATTCGGCGCATCGAAGCTGCCCATGACCGGATCGGGCATGGATCGCCGGCGGAAAAGATACAGCGACCGGCGGTACCGTTCGGGAGCCGGGGCGGCTTTCCAATCGAGCTTCACGAAATTCAGCGCAAACAGGTTTTCCGGCACCGGCGGATAGAAGCTCGGCCCGCCCAGCCGCTGCTCCAGCAACCCGGCCGCACTCAAGGCCACATCCCGGATCACCTCCGCGTCCGCCCGGAACCGCGGCGCGCGAGCCAGAAGCTGGTTTTTCGGATCGCGCTCGATCAGGCCCGCATCGAGTCTGGACGCTTGCCGGTAGGTGGAGCTTCGCACGATGGTGCGCACCAGATGCTTGATCGACCAAGGGCGTCCGTCCGAAGCCGGCTCGACAAATTCGCTCGCCAGCCAGTCGAGCAAATCGAGATGCACGGGCATCGGCGCGCGCACGCCGAAGTCTTCCGCCGTCTCCAGCAGGCCCATCCCGAACATCGCCTGCCACACCCGGTTCACCGCCACGCGGGCGGTCGTCGGCGAGCGCGAGTCCACCAGCCAGCGGGCGAACGCCAGCCGCGGCGGATCGTCCGTGGATGGCCAATCGTGCAGAAAAGCCGGAACGCCCGGTTCGACTGCTCGCGTCGGTTTCTCCCAATTGCCACGATCGAGGATGAATGTTTGGCGATGCAGATCGGGCTCACGTTGTGCGAGGTTCAAGACGGTATTAGTCGCTTCCGGGTACTCCTTCCAGGCCGTTTGGATGCGCTCATTCCACTGGGCGAAGTCTGGTACTTGCGTCCGCCACCAGGAGAATACCTCGCCCTGCTCGGCCTCCGATCGATGGCTCTTCTCCACGAGTTCGCGAATCCGCCGGGGCAACTTGTCCTGCCCGGCGTGCGGATCGGAGGTCAGGGAAAGGCGGAACCGGCCCAGGAAATTGTTGTCGCGGCCGTGGCCGTCCGAACCGCCGTGGCGAAATTTCAAGGTGAACTTGAGGAACGTGCCTTCGACCGAAGCCCAGCCATTGGTGGCGAATTCCATGACCACCCGGGAATCGACATTGCGGCGTCCCGGCCCGAGATCGGCGCTCCACGCGGTGTCTTCCTGGCCGTCGACCAGGTACTTCGCCGGCCCGAGGCGGCGCTTGTCCTTGTCGCCCCGGCGAGCGCGGGCATCGACGGGTTGATCCGCGCCTTCGACATCGGCCCACGCATTGGTCAGCGAGATTTTGACCAGCCCCGATTTAATCTGCGCGGCCTGGTTGGTATTCGCGCCGATGGCCGACACCGGAGCCGCCTCGACAACCAATTCGCTCACCGCAAAGGTACCCTTGTGGCTCCGGCCCGGACCGCGAAAGGGCAGATCTCCGTGGGTCAGCGCCTCGAACTGCACGCCGGTCACGTTCGTGGCCGCGATGATCGCCGTCGCCCAGAGATCGCCGCTCGTGGGCCGGAAGCCCAGCGTGAGGATCGATTTATCCTTGATCTTTTCCGGGTGCGCCAAGCCGTCCGGCCAATCGAGTTCGATGGCGTCGATCACTTCCCAATTCACCCGGCGCGATCGCTCCGATTCGATCCATTGAGCGAGCCGTTCCGGCCAGTCCGGGAAACGCCGTTTGATCTCCGCTTCCGCATCCGAAATCACCCGGTGAATCCGATCGATGGTCTCTTGTTGCTCGGGCGAATAGACCCCCATGGTGGATTCGAACGTATCGTTCAAGGCCGCGAACATCTGGTAATACTCTTCGTGGGTGAGCGGGTCGAACTTGTGCGTGTGGCACTGGCCGCACTGAATGCTCAGGCCGAGAATGCTTTTGCCGACCGTATCCATCCGGTCGTACATCCCCTCCATGCGGAACTGCTCGGCGAGGATCGCCCCCTCCTCGTTGACCATTCCGTTGCGCAGAAAGCCGGTGGCCACCTGTTCGCTTTGGCCGGCTGCGGGGAGCAGGTCTCCGGCAAGTTGCTCGACCACGAAGCGGTCGTACGGCATGTCCCGCCGGAATGCTTGAATGACCCAATCGCGCCAGGCCCACTGCTCGCGGGGCAGGTCCTTCTCGTAGCCGTCCGAGTCGGCATACCGCGCGGCATCAAGCCACCACCGCGCCCACCGTTCGGCAAAAGCCTCCGAGCCGGTCAGCCGATCGACCAGGCGCTCGAACGCGGCATCCCCATCGCGGCCGTACGCTTCAATGAAATCATCCAACTCCTTCGGACTCGGCGGAAGGCCGGTCAAATCGAGGAAGAGGCGGCGGCAAAGCACTTCCGGCGGTGCTTCCGGCGAGGGACGCATCCCTTCCTCGCGCAGCCGGGCCAGCACGAACGCGTCGATCGGCGACCGCACGCGAAAATTCCGGCCCTGCGGCAAATCGAGGCCGCTCTCTTCGGGGACCGTGCTCCGCTCCGGCGCGGTGAAGGCCCAATGCCCTTGATACTCCGCGCCGTCCGTAATCCACCGGCGCAGCTTTTCGATGGCGGCCGCCGACAAAGGATTCTTGGCCGACGGCGGCGGCATCAAGTCGTCCTCATCGTGAGTCACGACCCGGCGCAGCAATTCGCTTTCGCCCGGCTGCCCCGGCGCCAGCGAGGCCCGGCCGCTCTTTCCGCCCTGCAGCGCCCCTTCGCGCGTATCCAGCCGCAAGTTCGCCTTGCGCGACTTTTCGTCCGCCCCGTGGCAATTGAAGCAGTGGTCGGCCAGGATGGGGCGGATATCGCGATTGAACTCCACCTTTGCCGTCGCCGCTCCCCCCGCTAGCACGCCGAGCCCCCCGGCAGCCAGGCCCAAGCCCGCGATCAGGGCACGCGCGACCGCCCCACGGAACTCTCGGCTAAATGTCATGCATGGGAGATTACCCCAGCGCCGTAAAAATTCGAAGCAGAACCGCAAGAAAATCACGAGGCCTCGGCCGCGGCCTAGCCGCCGGAATCGGGCGCTTCCAACACCGTTATCGCAGTTGATTGCCGACCGTGTTGCCGACAGTAGATCCAGGCGTGTGGCGCATGAAGCTCCAAAATAGTTTCCCAAGAAATGACCCGCCTCGCCGGGAATGGCTTGTGACGACGATGCGAACGAACGACGCCCTTGGGAATCGGAAGCATATTTCGACGCAGTACTTGCCTGTTGAAAAAAGATTTGTATTGCAAAAAGGACATTATGTAGTATACATGCTACGAAATTCAAAGAAACTGCGATGGCTACCAGTGACGAATCGTCGGCAAACGCGCTCGACGTGCGCGACCTGCGAATGAGATACGGCAGCAAGGACGTGCTCAGCGGGGTGACGTTCGCCGCGAAGCGCGGTGAGGTGTTGGCTTTGCTCGGGCCGAACGGCGCGGGGAAGACGACCACGATCGAAATTCTCGAAGGTTTTCGGGCACGGTCGGCGGGTGATGTGTCCGTCCTCGGTTCCGATCCCGCAGGGGGCAGCGAAGCGTGGCGCGCCCGGATCGGCGTTGTGCTGCAGTCCTGGCGCGACCACAAATTTTGGCGAGTCCGCGAGCTGCTCACGTATCTCGCCCGGTTCTACGCCCCGTTTGCCACGGCTGAAGTAGCGCGGCCGTGGGATGTGGACGAACTCATCGATGTTGTCGGTCTCTCAACGAGTGCGAACGTCAAAATCACGACCCTGTCGGGCGGGCAGCGGCGGCGCCTCGACGTCGCGATCGGAATCGTCGGCCGCCCCGAGATCGTCTTTTTCGACGAACCCACCGCGGGCTTCGATCCGCATGCACGTCGCGACTTCCACGATCTCATCCACCGGCTGTCCGACTTCGAGAATACGACCATCCTGATGACGACCCACGACCTGGACGAGGCCGAAAAGATCGCCGACCGGATTCTCGTGCTCGACGAGGGGCGGATCGTCGCTGACGGCAGTGCCGACCAACTCGCCCGCGAGTTCACGACCACCGCCGAAGTGCGCTGGACCTCCGGTGGACAACGCCACGTCCACGCCGCGCTCGAGGGCGACCCGAGCGACTTTGTCCGAGACCTGCTGATCAAGAACCTGGACGTCACCGAGATCGAAGTGCGCCGCGCGAGTCTTGAGGACACCTACATGACACTCGTCCGGCGCGTCGAGGCAGGCCATTCGCGCGGCAGCACCAAACCCGGCGAGACCGCCGCGAAAAACCCAGAGGTGCAGACATGACCACCGCAACCGTACTCGGCGCCCGATGGGCCGCTGTTCTGGCAGGCCTCTCCCGCGGCTGGATCGAGACGCGTCACAACCTCACCGAGACTGCCTACGTAATAGGGCACGCGATCCCACTGGCCGCGTATGTGGCCATGCTCCTGTTCATGCGCGGGAAAACCGTTTCGGGCACAAACTTCGCCCTTGGCGCGATGATAGTGCCGAGTTTGTTAGGCATGACCATCGTCTTCGGCGGGCTCTCGGGACCGGCCCCAAGCATGACCGCCGACCGCGAAGACGGCACGCTGTTGCGCGCCAAAGCCACGCCCAATGGGATGCTTGGTTACCTCGTCGGCAAGATCGTGATGTTCACTTTGACGACGCTGGTCAGCCTCATTGCGATCCTCATTACCGGAATCATGATCGTGGGCGACCTCGCCCTCGACTCCCGGGCGTGCCTGCTGCTCGCACTTCTCTTTGTCGTCGGGATGGTGGCCACCGTACCCATCGGCGTTGCCCTCGGCTCTCTCATGAAGTCGTCTCTGCAGGCCATGCTGGTGCCCTTGGTATGCACGCTGGTCATGATCCCATCGGGCCTCTTCTTTCCGATCACGATCCTGCCGACGTGGCTGCAGTGGGTGGCGCAGGCCTTTCCGTTCTACTGGGTCGGGATCGGCGCACGCTCCGCGATGCTCCCAGCGGAAATGGCCGCCGCCGAGATCGGCCAGTCGTGGCGCACGCTTGAAATGTTTGCCGTGCTCGGCGTGTGGGCCGTGCTCGGCTTTCTGCTCGCACCGATCCTGCTGCGCCGCATGGCCCGGCGTCAGTCGGGATCCGCGCTGGCCAAGGTGCGCGAACGCTACCTGTCCAAAGGATACTGACCGTGGGGGAATCCAGCGATGTCGTACACAACCGCGTGGCGATGCTGCGTGCAGAACGCCGCATCTCGCGGCGCGAGCTGGCCGATGCCCTCGGCGTGCACTACCAGACCATCGGCTACCTCGAACGCGGAGAGTACAGTCCCTCTCTGCACCTGGCTCTTCGCATCGCGGCTTACTTCGATGTCCCGGTCGAAGTCGTGTTCTCCCTGGAGCCATTCAAGCGGCTAGGACAGTGAAAAAGGGGCGAAGGTGCTCCGCTGGGCCGTGGCTGTCATCCGGGTGGGCTCGATATTTCTGAGATTAGTCGCGCAGTTAAATGGGAGGCCGGGATCGGACTCTCCTTTCGGACTCTCCTTTCGGTTGCATCTGCAGGCGCAAGCTGGAAACTCCCGCCGTGCCGTCCATCGCCATCATTGGGGCTAGTGCCGACCGCCTGAAGTTCGGGAACAAGGCCGTCCGCGCCTACCAGCAGCGGGGCTGCATCGTCTATCCAACCCACCCTGCCGCTGCCGAAATCGAAGGACTCGCTGACTACAAAACATTCCGGTTCATGGCCAGCGCCTGAATCATTTCGGCGAGAGGCAACCCCCTGGCAAATAGCTGGGCGCTTTCCTGAAGCGCGGCATTGCCCTCGAAAGCCTTGAAGTTCCTGGCAACTACCTCCGGGGCAACCGTTATGCGCATGGAGGCAGACGAGCGGCGTTTGGTTGGCGGCTGCCAGACAATTGCCGCTCAGAGAACTTTCCAGTTCGTTCAAAATGTCTGGATTCTTGACGGGGATGTGAGCTTTTCTCTCTTTCCAACCGACTAGTTGACTGGTAGGATTCTGGAAATGAGATCGGTAGGGCTATTCGAGGCGAAGACGAAGTTATCGGAGATCTGCCGCAGGGTGGCCACGAGCGGCCAGGCGGTGGTGGTGACGCATCGAGGGAAACCGATGGTGCGCATCGAAGCGATCGCTGGTTCGCCGAAACGGGCCTCCGTTTGGGATCGCCGGGCCGCTCACGTCAAAAAGAACGGTCCGCTCACGGTGGATTTCGATTTGCCGAAACGAGGCCGGCAAACGTGGCGTGATCCTCTGGCCTGACCATGTCTCCATCGTATTTATTGGACACTTCCGTTTACTCGCAACCATTGAAGCCACGACCGTTGCCCAGCGTGGAGCGGCATTGGCGCCAACACGGAGATGAAGCCCTCGCCATTTCGGTCGTTTGCGAGGCGGAATTGCGGTTTGGAATCGAGAAGAAAAAGTCGGAGAGGCTTCGCCGGGACTTTGCCACGCTCTTGCAAGGACGATTGGTTTCCTTCGACGTCGATATGGCCATCGCCGCGGCCTTTGGGGAATTGAAGGCGCAGGCATCGCGCAAGGGGTTGCGGCCTTCGGATTTCGATCTATTGATTGCGGCGACCGCCAAGACTCACGCTTTGACGGTGGCCACTTTGAATGTTCGCCATTTCGTTGGGCTGGATGGAGTCGCCGTTGAGGATTGGTCGCAATAAAAGGTCGATCATAAGCGGGCACCGAATTTGAACTTCGTTTCGGTTGCATACGGTGGGCGGAAGCGGAAAGCTTTCGCCATGCCGTCCATCGCCATTATTGGGGCCAGCGCCGACCGCCAGAAGTTTGGAAACAAAGCCGTCCGCGCCTATCATCAGCGGGGGTACACCGTGTACCCGATCCACCCTTCGGCGACTGAGGTTGAAGGACTCCCGGCGTTCAAAAGCATCGCCGAAGTGCCAGTCGCTCCCGACCTTGTCTCGGTTTACGTTCCGCCGAAAGTGTTGCTGCCGATCCTCCCGGCCATCGCGCAGAAGGGTTGCCGCGAGTTGTGGCTCAACCCGGGCACGGAATCTCCCGAAGTGCTGGAGGAAGCCGCCCGGCTCGGCCTGAATACCATTCAGGCGTGCAGCATCGTTGCCGTGGGTATATCTCCGGCCTCATTGTAGCCTGATCTGTTGGCGCAATCGGCCCCAGTTCCCAGAGAAAACGAGGCTTGCGGCGGGTGGCGGGCTCCGCAATCTTCTCGGGCCTATGGCCGAGGCCGGGATGGATATCAAGTACGTCGCGCATCTGGCGCGCATTGCTTTAACCGAGGAGGAGGAACGCCTCCTTTCGGTGCAGCTCGGCAATATTCTGGGGTATATCGACCAGTTGAAGCAGGTGGATGTCGCGAACGTGGAGCCCACGGCGCACGCCGTTCCCTTGGTCAATGTAACCCGGCCGGACGAGGTCCGCCCCTCCCTGCCGCATGAAGCCGCGTTGCGGAACGCCCCGGCCCACGCCAACGGACTGTTCCTCGTCCCCAAGATCGTCGAATAGGCCCGGCCATGCTGCATCGTCTCACGATTTCCGAAGCGGCCGAGCGCCTGCGCCGCCGCGAGTTTTCCGCCCGGGAGCTGCTCCAGAGCTGTCTGGGGCGGGTGCGCGAGGTGGAGCCCCGCGTCAAGGCGTTCCTCAGTTTCGACGAGGCCGATGCCCTGGCGCAGGCCGAGGCGGCGGATCGGCAGCTCGCAGCCGGGGCGGGAGACCGTCCCCTGCTGGGCGTCCCGATCGCGGTCAAGGATGTCCTGTGCGTCGAAGGCCAGCCGTGTAATTGCGGTTCCAAGATTCTCGGATCATTCCGTCCCCCGTACAGCGCGACGGCCATCGAGAAGCTGCGGGCGGCGGGCGCGGTCATTTTCGGGCGGCTGAACATGGATGAATTCGCGATGGGCAGCTCGACGGAGAACTCCGCCTTCGGCACCACGCGCAATCCGTGGGATCTCTCCCGCATCCCGGGCGGTTCCTCCGGGGGTTCAGCCGCCGCGGTCGCGGCCGACGAATGCCTGGCCAGCCTGGGGACAGACACCGGCGGCTCGATCCGGCAACCGGCGGCGCTCTGCGGCTGCGTGGGCTTGAAGCCCACTTACGGACGGATTTCCCGCTATGGGTTGGTGGCGTTCGCCTCCTCGCTGGATCAGATCGGGCCGTTTACCAAGACTGTCAAGGATTCGGCGCTGCTGCTCGGCGCGATGAGCGGCCATGATCCGCGCGATTCCACCAGCGTCCCGGAGCCCGTGCCGGACTATGCCGGTTCGCTGGGCCAGAGCATCAAGGGGCTCAAGATCGGGCTGGCGAAGGAGTACATGATCGGCGGGCTGGACCCGGAGGTCAGCGCCGGCGTGCAGGCGGCGATCCGGCAGTTGGAAAAGCTGGGCGCGGAGTTGGTCGAGATCAGCCTGCCCCACACCGAATACGCGGCGGCGGTCTACTACATCATCGCGCCGGCGGAGGCGAGCGCCAACCTCGCCCGGTTCGACGGCATCCGCTACGGGACGCGTGTTCCCGGAGCCGATCCGATCGAGCTGTACAGCAAGACGCGCGGGGCCGGTTTCGGGGCCGAGGTGAAGCGGCGCATCATCCTGGGAACCTATGTCCTCAGCAGCGGCTACTACGACGCGTATTACCTGCGCGCCCAGAAGGTGCGCACGCTGATCCGCTCCGATTTCGTCAAGGCGTTCGAGAAAGTCGATGTCATCGCCACGCCCACGACACCGACGGCGGCGTTCAAGATCGGCGAGAAATCCGGGGACCCGCTGCAAATGTACCTCTCGGACATCTTCACGATCTCCTGCAATCTCTCCGGCATGTGCGGCGTGAGCCTACCGTGCGGGTTTACGCGCGAGCCAAAACTGCCGATCGGCCTGCAATTGCTGGGCCCGGCCTTCGGCGAGGCCACCATCCTGCGGCTGGCCCATGCCTACGAACATAGCACCGACTGGCACACCGCCAAGCCGCCGCTTTGATCGCGCCAGCGTCCGCTTTGCCCCCCAGCCAGTCCCCTTGGGACCGTTTTTTCCACGGCGCGGACCGGTTCAACGGCGCATTGCTGCTGAGCGTCCTGGTCGCCGCTCCCTGGCTTTTCGGAACCACCGAGCGCTGGGCGGTGCTGGCGCTCAACCTGCTGGCCTACGGCTGCGGCGGGCTTTTCCTGCTGCGCCGGCTGTGGCGCTGGCGGCGGGGCGCGCTGTCGGTGGAGCGCATCGTGGGACAGGTCGATCCCATGGAACGATCCGGAGGCTGGTCGGTGCAGGCCATGGCGGTGCTGACGGGTCTCGTGCTGCTCTTCTGTCTCGTGGCCGCGTTGAACGCTCGGGCCACGTTTATACCCGAGGCGCAACAGTTGCTTTATCATGATGCGTTCGTGGCGTGGCTCCCGACGAGTTACGACCGCACCCTCACCTGGCAGGCCTTTTGGAATTACCTCGCTCTGGCCTGCTTCTTTTGGAGCTTGCGGGCGTGGCTGCTGCATCCGATCCCCAAACCCGAAGGGACGGGATCGGTGCCGGACGAATCGGCGGTGCGGCTCAACCGATTGCTGTGGGTTGTCGCCTTGAATGCCACTGCTCTGGCGGTGGTGGGGATTTTTCAGCGGCTGGATGGGACGGATCGGCTGCTGTGGTTTCGGCGGACGTACGAAGGGCGGGGTGATTTAATGTTCGCGAGCTTCGCCTATCGGGGCAACGCGGCGCAATACCTGAACTTGTGCTGGCCGATCATGTTGGGGTTCTGGTGGCTGCTGAGGGAGCAGGCCCGGACGGCGGTGGGAACGGGCCGCAAGGTGGGCGGCGGGCCGCACATCGCGCTGCTCCCCTGCGCCATCGTGACGGCCGCGGCGGTCTTCATCAGCCAGAGTGTCGGAGCGGTGTTCGTGACGCTGGGCTGCCTGTTGTTTGCGACGCTCGTATTTCTGATCCATCGCCGCGGAACCTGGCAGACGCGCTGCGCGGTCTTTCTGGTGGCGATCTCCGTGCTCGCGCTGGCGGGCACATTGAGTTGGGAACAACTGGCGCCCAAACTGAGAGACGCGTTTCGGACGCCGTATGCGAACCCGAACGAACTGGCCGAAAATGCCCGGGCGATGGCGGCGGATTTCCCGGCCTACGGGATCGGGCCGGGCGCGTTCCGCGCGCTGTATCACGTCTACCGCGCCGATCCCGCGCAGACCTGGGCGGCCTTTCTCCATGACGACTGGTTCGAGACGCGCGTCACCTTCGGCTGGACGGGCTCGGCGCTGATCCTGGGCCTGCTGGCCCTGGCGATGGGCCACTGGTTCGTGGGGCGCGGCCTGGCTTGCTCCTGGGAATTCACGGCGATGCTCTGGGTCGCCCTGTGGGGATGCCTGGCGCATGCCAAGTTTAGCTTTCCCTTGCAGATCTACTCGATCCTGCTGCTCTTCCTCACTTTATGCGCCGTCCTGACCGCGATCGGCAAGCCGCGCTGATCAGGCAAGGCCGCGGAAGAAGGAGCGCGCGACGGACGAGGTTTGCTCTCCGATGATCTCGGGCGTGGTGTGGCGCAGTTCGGCGATTTTGCGGGCGATGTCGGCTACATAGGCCGGTTCGCAGCGCTGGCCGCGGTACGGCACCGGCGCGAGATAGGGGCAGTCCGTTTCCAGCATGAAGCCATTCGAGGGGGCCTGGGCCACGGTTTCTTGAACAATTTTAGCGTTCTTGAAGGTAACGATGCCGGTGAAACTGACGAGAAAACCGAGCGATTCGAGGCGCTGGCGGACAGCGGAGTTTTCGACGAAACAGTGGAAGACGGCGCGGAGTTGGCCGGCGAAGGGCGCGATCACGTCCAGGGTGTCTTCCAGCGCGTCGCGCTGGTGGACGACGACGTTGAGGCCATGCCGGCAGGCGAGGTGGAGTTGCTGCTCGAACAAGCGCTTTTGCCGCGCCTTATAGGCCGAGTCATCCGCTTCGGTGCCGCCCTGGGTGCTCGGGAGGCGGTGGTAATCCAGGCCGGTTTCGCCGAGCGCCGCCACCTTCGGATGGCGCGCCAGCTCGTCGAACAATGGCGTCACATCGTCCGGGGCGGCGGTGACGTTCGAGGGGTGCCAACCGGCGACGACATGGATTTCGGGAAATCGTTCGGCGAGCGCGAGCGCGCGGCGGGTGCTTTCCAGATCGGTGCCGACGGAGAGCATCTTCGTGACACCGGCGGCGTTGGCGCGGGCGACGATTTCGGGCAATTCGTGGGCAAACTCCGGGTAATCGAGGTGGGCGTGCGTATCGTAGAACATAGACGTGAGAGTTAAAGCTATAAGATCAGCATCGCGTCGCCGTAGCTGAAGAAGCGGTAGCGTTCGCGAATCGCTTCGGCATAGGCGCGCAGGATGAGGTCGCGGCCGGAGGTTTCGCCCGGCGCGGCAAAGGCGCTGATGAGCATCAGGAGGGTGGACTCGGGCAAGTGAAAGTTGGTGAGCAGGGCATCCACGACGCGGAAGCGGTAGGGCGGATGGACGAAGAGGCGGGTTTCACCCTGGCCCGGAACGAGCTGGCCGTGTTGCGCCGCGGAAGATTCGAGGGTTCGGAGCGCCGTGGTGCCGACGGCCCAGATGCGTCCGCCGGCGGCTTTGGCGCGCTCGATGGCGCGGGCGGTGGAGGGGGGGATTTCGTACCATTCGCGATGCATGCGGTGGTCTTCGATCCGTTCGGTTTTGACGGGCGCGAAGGTGCCCAGGCCGACATGGAGCGTGACCTTCGCGAGTTCGACGCCACGGCGTTCGGCCTCGGCGAGCAAGGTTTCGGTGAAGTGCAGGCCCGCGGTTGGGGCGGCGACGGAACCTTCGCGAGCGGCAAAGACGGTTTGGTACCGGTGCAGATCCTCCGTCGACGCGCCCGAGGGGCGCTCGATGTAGGGCGGCAGGGGCGTATCGCCCAGCTCGGGCAGGCGCGGGCGGATGTCCGCCGGGCCGTCGAAACGGAATTGGACGTGGCCATCCTCGTTCTTGCCCAAGACTTCGGCCGACACGCCGGCGTCGAGCCCGTGGCGATCCAACAGGCGGACGCGGGCCCCCGGGCGGAGACGCTTGGCGGGCCGGGCGAGAGCCCACCAGCAATTGGATGCCACCTCTTCGGTGAGAAAGACTTCGACGGCTCCGCCGCCGGACTCCTTGACGGCGCGGAGGCGGGCGGGAATGACCCGTGAGTCATTCAGAATCAGGCAATCGCCCGGGCGCAGAAACTCCAGAATGTCCCGGAAGCGCCGGTGCTCCCAGTTCCCGGTGGCCCGATGCAGCACGAACAACCGGCTGCCATCCCGTTCCAGGGCTGGCTGCTGGGCGATCAATTCCGGCGGAAGCTCGTACTGATAGTCGGCGGTGCGCAACTCGCGGCAGACGTTAATCACGCACCTCCGATGTGTCCATGCGGCAACGGGATCCGGGCAGGGCAAACGCATCTAAAATCCGAGTAATTGGAGCAAATAGGCATGGTT
>CAYZKY010000158.1:0-14274 GCA_964478815.1 uncultured Verrucomicrobiota bacterium | reverse complement strand
TAAAACAGGCGGTAAACGCTGTCGCCGTCGTTCTGATAGTTCTTGGCGGCATTGATGCCCCCCTGTGCCGCAATGCTATGGGCGCGGCGCGGGCTGTCCTGGAAGCAGAAGCACTTCACCTTGTAGCCCAGCTCCGCCAGCGTGGCCGCCGCCGATCCGCCCGCCAGGCCGCTGCCGACCACGATGACCTCGAACTTCCGCTTGTTGGCGGGGTTGACGAGTTTCAGGTCGATCCGCGCTTTGTCCCACTTCCGATCGATGGGTCCTGAAGGAATTTTGGCGTCGAGGGTCATATCAGTTTGCCGCTTTGAGGAGGCCAAACAGCACCGCCAGCGGGATCGAGGAGTACCCGACCACCAGCACACCGGCGGAGAGCAGGGCCAGGCGGTCGATGATCGTGCCGAATTTGCGATTTTTCAGACCGAGCGATTGGAACATGCTGGAGAGTCCGTGGCTGAGATGCACCGACAGAATCGTCATGCTGACGACATAGAAGATGGCCACCACCGGCTGGCTGAAGCCGATCACGATCATCCGGTAAACGTCATGCCGCTGCTGACCATCCACGAGCTTGCGAAAATCCGTGCCGCGCAGATTGATCCCCTCGACCTGCACGGTGAAATGGAGGAGGTGATAGACGATGAAGCCCAGCAGGACCAGGCCTGTCACGAACATGGTGCGCGAGGCGTAACTGGCGCCGGGCAGTTTGGCCGAGGCGTAGGCCTGGGGACGGGCCGCGCGGTTTTCGGCGCTGACCTTGATGGCGGCCCAGATATGAATGGCGACCATCACGAGCAAGCCGAGGCGCGCGGTCCAGACCAGCTCCGGTTTGGACTGGAGAAAATGGCCGTAGGCATTGATGGCCTCCGGGCCGAGGAAGACCTGCAAGTTCCCCAGCAGGTGACCCACCACGAAGATGAATAGCGCCAGGCCGCTCAGGGCCATCAGGTATTTTTTACCCAGCGAGGATCCAAAAAGACCGGCGACAATATTCATGGTGCTAAACCGGGCCGTGATTCGGGGCCCGCGTCCGACGGGTTGGCCGTTCCGGCCGACCGGGCAGAGGGGAGGATTAGCGGCAGAGGCTTGCCAGCGTCAACCGCGAACTGGCCGGAACCGGCGCATGATATCAAATTAGTCATTCTGATCGTCCAACACGGATGGCCGATTTCAATCGAATATCTAATATTGACACTATTTGGCAACTCTCTTTTTGCGCCGGTGTGAAATTATCCGAGGACGGCGCAGGAGTTGCCGATTACCTCAAGGCATGGAGAGTGTATTGGAAAAGGCCCGCGCGGAAGCCGCCCCTGCCCTGAGCCCAGCCCGGCTGGCCCAGGGACTGGTCGAAAACGTCAGCCGGGTGGTGATTGGGAAACGGGAGGTGGTCACCGACGCCGTGACGGCGCTGCTGGCGGGCGGGCACGTCCTGCTGGAAGACGTCCCGGGCGTGGGAAAGACCTTGCTGGCCAAGGCGTTATCGAAGTCGCTGGCCGGCGAATTCAAGCGCGTCCAATTCACGGCCGACCTCATGCCTTCGGATGTGACCGGCGTGTCGATTTACGCCCAGGAACAACGCACCTTCGTGTTCCGGCCCGGGCCGGTCTTCGCTAACGTGCTCCTGGCGGACGAAATCAATCGCGCCACGCCGCGGACGCAGTCGAGCCTGCTCGAAGCGATGGAGGAGAATTGTGTGACGGTGGATGGCACCCAACACCCGCTGGCCGAACCCTTTTTTGTGATCGCGACGCAAAATCCGGTCGAACTGGAAGGGACGTATCCCCTGCCCTTCGCGCAGATGGATCGGTTCATGTGCCGGCTGAGCATCGGATATCTGCCGCGCGCCGCCGAGATCGCGATGCTCAAGGCGCAGCGGGCATCCGATCCGCTCGACTTGATCGAGCCGGTGGTGGATTGCGCGCGGCTGACCGTGCTGCAACGCGCCGTGCGCCAAGTGAGCCTCTCGGAGGCGCTGCTCGATTACCTGGTGCGAATCGTCGAAGCGACCCGCCAGGCGGACTCGCTGGAGCATGGGGCCAGCCCGCGCGGCAGTCTCGATTTGCAAGCGTTCAGCCAGGGGGTGGCCTTCCTGAGCCAGCGGGATTATGTGTTGCCGGACGATATCAAGCACGCCGCCCGGCTGGTGCTGCCGCACCGGCTGATCGCGCGCCGGGGTGGACGCGCGGTGGCCGCCGGCGGGCTGGCACTGATCGAATCGATCATCGATTCCATCCCGGTTCCGGTGTGAGCTGCGCATGACGCGACGGTCCTTTACAACGCTCGGGAAGTTCATCCTGGGTTTGATGGTGCTGCTCTATCTGGCTTCGGTCACGGCGCAGGCGGGGTTGCTGCTGCTCTTCATCGGGCTGGTGGGCGGATGCGTCTGGGTGAACTGGCGGATGTGCCGGAAGTTGGTGCAGACCATCGGGGTGGAGGTGCCGCGCAAAATCCTGGTGTGCGAAGGCGGCCGCGCCGAGCAGCCGTGGGCCATTACCGCGAAGGGGGGCGAGAAGTCGAGCCGCCCGGTCGAGCAAATCGAAATCCATTCGGGGGCAGGGCTGCTCTTTCGCATCGCCACGATGGTGCCGGGGGAGACGCTGCACGCGGTCCCGAACCTCGTCCATCGGCGAAGGGGGGTTTATCCCCATGCCGAGATCAAGGCCATCTGTGCCGCACCGTTCGGACTGGTGCAGGCGGAACGCATTCTTTCCCTGCCGGGAGAAACGGTGGTGTATCCCAAGGTCTATCCTTCGCCGCTGCCGGGCTGTTCCGGCACGGAAATGCTGACAGGCGGAAAGCTGAAAGGCGGCCGCCGCGTCGCGAATGGAACCCACTTCGCCGGCATCCGCGACTGGCAGGCGGGCGACCCGATCAAACAGATCGACTGGAAAAGTTCGGCCAAACGAAACGGATTGATGGTTCGAACGTTTGAAGAGGAACTTTCCGGCAAAATTTGCTTCGTCCTGGATATCCGCGCGGAGCACGCCGCTAAAGAGGACGCGGCGGCCCGGCTTGCTTGCAGCATGATACTCGGGGCGCTGGCGGAAGGCCATCACGTCGAAGTCTTCGACCTGGCCGGCGCGCGGCACCAGCGATTTCCGCCTTTTGCCGATCCCTCGGAACCGCTCGAATTGCTCGCCCGTTACACCAGCGGAAGCCCCGCCGGCGAGGCCTTCGAGCGGCTCGGCGAGCGCCTGCCCCGCCGCGCGGCGGTGGCGCTGGTCGTGGCTCAAGTGGAGCCCGAGCATGAACGGCTCCTGGACGCGTTGCGGCGGCAAGCACGAAAGACGACTTTGTGCGTGCCGCATGACCGGCCCGTCCATGCTTCCGTCTCCGCTTCGGAGATCGTGCGGTTCAATGAGGAGGAGGCCTGGTCGGGCCACCCCTTCGATCCGAGAACCAGGGTTGCGACTGAAACTTCTGGCCCCCTGGCCGCCGTGTCATGAGAAACCCGCGCCATTTCTTTATCCTGATCGGATTGATGGCCCAAGGCATGACGTGGGACAGCAATGCCATGTTGCTGGCGTTGATCGCCTGCTGGGGCCTGGCCATCGCCAGCCGCCGGTTTCACGTCGGCTGGTTCGGCCCCTGGTATGAATTGCTCGGCACCCGCCGGCATAAAGTCGCCTTGATCACCGAAGCGGCGGCCCTCGTGATCGGTTGCGTGGCCTCCCTCCTGATCAGCCGCCAATTCGATCGGACGGCGCATTTCTTTCTCGGCGATGGATTGGCCCTGCTCCAACTCGTCCGTCTGGCCCGGCCTTCGCTCCGCCGGGAAAAACTGACGGCATTGATCATCGCCACTTTCCATTTCGGCGTGCTCTGCACCCTCGCGCCCAACGTGCGGTTCGTGATCCTGTTTGCCGGGGCCATCGTGGTCTTTCCCAAAGCGTTGAAGGAGGTGCTGATCTCGCCCGACGACGGCGTGATGCTGGGCGATCCGCGCTACGGCCTCGGCGCAGGCCGGCTCACCGGCATTTATCGCTACGTCCTCCCGCCTCCGGTCTATTTCGCGCTGATTCTGATGAGCGCGGGCGCTTTTCTCACTTTCCCGCGCTTCACCGGCACGCCGCTCCACCTTCGCAACGGGTTGGTCGATAGCGGTTCCTTGCTGGATTCCGTGCTCGATCCGCGCCGCAGCGGCCGGGGGAATTCCGCGCAGGTTCTCATGCAGGTGGAAGGCGAGGACATCGGCTATTTGCGGTGCTTCAGCCTGACCGAGTTCGACGGAATCAAGTGGAAGATCGACGACCGCGCCCCGTTGCAACGCTTTCGCCGGGACGACTACGCGATGCAGACCTCGAAATCGCGCATCGTCTACGTCAAGAACCCGAGCGATCTCGGCCGCATTCTCCCGCTCGACGGTCGTCCCGCCGATCTGGGCGGCAACTTCTTCTCGCCCCCGTTCGTCAGCTTGCATCAGACGGTCGAGGTAAACGGAATGTGGAACACGGGGGACAACTGGTATCGCTACTGGCTGGACACCACGCAGCGGCCGGATCGGCTGGCTCCCGGCCTCCGCGACAATCTCCTCTGGCATCCCCCGCAATCCGCGGCGCTGAAAGCCTGGGTGGAGGATAAGGCCCGGGCCGGCACCAATGAATTGAGCCGCGCCCGCGCCATCGAAACGCACCTCCGCCGCAATTTCCAATACGAACTGGGCACGCCGGAATTGAACCGGCTAAGCCCGGTGGACGAGTTCGTCTTCGAGCGCCGCGCGGGGCATTGCGAACGATTCGCTGCTGCGATGGGGCTTTTCCTCCGCATGCAGGGGATTCCCAGCCGGGTCGTCATCGGCTATGTCCCCACGAGCCGCAATCTCTTTACCGGGCGGCTTCAGGTCCGCTTCCGCGACGCGCATTCCTGGGCCGAAGGCTATTTCGACGGCCTCGGGTGGGTGTCTTTCGACGCCACTCCCGGCCCGTCCGCGGCCGGCGGGGTGGCCTCCGAACTCCGGGACTTTCTTGATGCGTTGGATTTCTTCTGGTATTCGCAGGTCGTCAATTTCAACGGCTTCGGCCAGCGCGAATTGCTGAATGCCGGCCTCGAGTGGGCCGCGCGTATTTCGGACAACACCTGGCGGCGGCTCGGCAGCGCGCTCGGCATGGTGTTTCTCCTGTTCGCGACGGTTCGATTTGCCCAGCGCCCCTGGTGGACCTGGTGGAAGGCCTGGCGCCGGGAGCCGACCCCGCAGACCATGGCCCGGCATCAATATGGCGCGATGCTCGCGGTTCTGGAACGAAATGGGTGGCCCAAACCGCCTCAGGCCACGCCGATCGAGTTTCTCCGGGACCTGCGCCTGGCCGCTTTTCCGAAGTTCGATTCCGTGGCGTTGGTCACCGAAGCGTTTTGCGAAAGCGAATACGGGGGCAAGGTGCTGCCCCCTGAAAAGCTCGCCAGCGTCGAGGAAGCTGTGGCAGGGTTGCACGTCACCGAAGCCCGAACCGAGGCCGCCTAGGCGCATCCGCCCGCGCCCGACGCTCGCCGGCCAGAACGCGCTTCGTTGCCGACCTGGCCATGCGGGAACAACAGTCGCTGAACGAATCGGACCTCGAAGAAATCTTCGAGCGCTCCTCCGGCCCTGGCGGGCAGAACGTCAACAAAACCTCGACCAAAGTCCTGCTCCGCCATTTGCCCACCGGACTTTCCGTCACGGTGCAGGACACCCGGTCGCAGGCGCAGAACCGCGCCCTCGCGCGCGAACGGCTGCTCGAAGCCCTCGCGCAACGCCAGCGCGAACGCGCGGCGCAACAGCGGGCCGCCATCGAAAAGGCGCGCCGCCAAAAGCGCCGCCGGCCGGCTGGACTCCAGCGCCGCCTCGTCGAAGGCAAGCGCAAACGCGGCGCGTTGAAGCGCGGCCGCACGCAAAAGGATTTCGATTGAACGCCGCCCCTCCATCGAAACGTTGGGACGTGGTCGTCCTTGGCAGCATCAACACGGATTTCGTGGTGCGCGGACCGCAGCTTCCCGCCCCCGGTCAGACCGTGGCAGGAGAGGTCTTTTACCAGGGTGCGGGCGGCAAGGGTGCGAATCAGGCCGTCGCGGCGGCCCGGCTCGGGGGCCGCGTCGCGATGATCGGCTGTGTCGGCGACGAACCGCGCGGCCGGGAGATGGTGCGCGGTTTGCGGCGCGAGGGGATCGACACGCGCCACATCCGGTTGGTGCCGGGAAGCGCCAGTGGCGCCGCGATTATCGGAGTCGGCCCGCGTGGGCAGAAGCAAATTCAGGTGGCCCTCGGCGCCAATCGGGAGGTCAGCGCCGCGCAAATCGACGCCGCAGAGAAATTGATCGCCGAAGCGAAGGTCTTGCTCATGCAATTCGAGACGCCGGTGGCGCGCGTCCTCCAGGCGGCCCGCCTGGCGCGGCGGCACGGCACGCGCGTGGTGCTCGATCCCGGCCCGCCCGCGAAAATCCCCAAAGCGCTCTTCTCCCTGGTCGATTGTCTCCGGCCCAATCGGGACGAAGCGCAGGCCATCCTCGGCTTCCGCATCGTCTCGCGAACGGAGGCCCGGCGGGCGGCCAAGCAGCTCCTCGGCCTGGGCGTCGGTCTGGCCGTGGTCGACTCCGCCGATGGGGCCAGCCTGCTCGTCCGCGAGGGGGAGGAAGTGCTCGTTCCGCGCCTCGCCGTCAAAGCCATCGACGCCACCGGCGCTGGAGACGCGTTTGCCGGCGCGCTCGCCATCGCTCTGGCCCAGGGATTTCCCCTCGCCCGCACCGCGCGCTTCGCCAAAACCGCCGCCGCGCTCTCGACCACTAAACCCGGCGCGCAAGCCAGCATGCCGACCCGCCGCGAGGTGGAACGAGCCCTGGCCAAACGTTTGAAGTGATCTCGTAATCCGCCGCCGACTTCTACGCATCGCGTCTTACCGCACGCGAAGCCTGCGCCTCCAGTCTCGCCACATCCGCCAAATCCTGCGGCCGGCCGCTGGCCCGTTTGTTCGCCAGCAAAAGTTCTTTTGAAATCATAGGGATGGACTGCCCGGCGATTTCCACCGTTTCGCGCGCGGCCCAGGCCTGTTCCCAGGAGACCCCGCTGATCGAGGTGAGCAAGTCTATCCGGTGCGGAGACCGGCCGAGTTGAATGACCTGTTCTGGTTCGAGAAAATCCGCCGCCGTAAGGCCCAACCCTCCAAAACCGAAGGCTTCGAGCACGCTCTCGATTCTCCGGGCGTTCTCCGGCGCAGCATGGACGAGAAAATCGATATCTTCGGTGAAACGCGGCACCCCGTGGAAGGCCAGGGCTTGTCCACCCACCAGAAGGAATTCAACTCTCCCGGAGAGCAACAATTCGATAAACTCGCGGATGTCCTTTTGGACCTCGAGCATTGGGATACATCGCGTGTCCGCGCCGCAGAATCTCGGCAAAAGTCGCCACCGCGACCGCACGATCGGAGATCGGCGGCTCGATCGGCGGCTCTCGCAGTTTGTGTTTCCGCACTACGCGTTCCACTGCCTGCAACGTACCCGTTGCCCTCGCTCCATCCAAGCGCAAAACCGGCTCATTCTTTCCTCCTCGACCCGGGCGAATTCCCGCTCGCGCCACCCGCACCCACCGGGTTAGAGTGCCGTCATGAACACACGCTGGAGAAGCCCCCTTGGTACATTTTTGGGCGGGTTCCTCTGCGCCCTCCAACTCGACGCCGCGGAACCCGCCCCTTTTCGCGCCGGCGCGGCCATCGTGGACATCTCGCCGACGAATTTCCCCGTCATCGTCAACGCCATGTTCACCGAGCGCTCGGCCACCCAGGTGGTCGACCCGCTCCATGTCCGTTCGATCGTCCTGGACGACGGCACCAATCGCCTCGCCTTCGCGATTGTCGATACCTGCATGATGCCCCGCAACCTGATCGACCGCGCGAAAGCCGCGGCGCACGGCGCGACCGGCATCCCGGTGGAGCACATGCTCGTTTCCGCCACGCATACCCATTCCGCCCCGGCCGCGATGGCCTGCCTGGGCAGCCGCGCCGATACGAATTACGCGGCATTTCTGCCGGGGAAAATCACGGAGGCGCTCGTCCAGGCCAACGTGCGGCTGGAACCGGCCCGCCTCGGCTGGACGGTCATCGACGACTGGGACCATACGTTCAACCGCCGCTGGATTCGCCGCCCGGATCGTTTGATCGAAGACCCCTTCGGCCATCGCTCCGTCCGCGCCCACATGCATCCCGGCCACGAGAGCAAGGAGGTCACCGGCCCCTCCGGCCCGGTCGATCCCGGCCTCTCGATTCTCTCCATCCAAACGCGCGCCGGGCGGCCGCTCGCGCTGCTCGCTAACTATTCGCAACATTACTACGAATCGGCCCTGCTCTCTTCCGATTACTACGGGCGGTTTGCCCGCCACCTCGCCAAACTCCTGGGCACATCGGATGCGGACGGGGCCTTCGTCGGCATCATGTCGCAAGGCACCAGCGGCGATCTGATGTGGATGGATTACGGCGCGCCCGCCCGCAAGATCGGCTACGATGCCTATGCGCTCGAAATCGCCGAACGCGTCCACGCGGCGATTCGCGGCCTCCAGTATCATGATGCAGTCCCCCTCCGCGCCGCCGTGCGCAAACTGCCGTTGAGCTATCGCGTCCCGGACGAACCCCGGCTCGAACGGGCACGCCGCATTGTCGCCGAACTGGGCGGCCGCCTCCCGCAAACGCTCCCCGAGATCTACGCCTGGGAATCGATCTATCTTCACGAACGCCCCCGCACCGAGCTCCTCCTGCAAGCGCTCCGCATCGGCGACCTGGGGATTGCCGCGTTGCCGAACGAAGTTTATGCGCTGACCGGCCTCAAGCTGAAGGCGCAGAGCCCCCTGCAGCCGCTCATCAATATCGAACTGGCCAATGGCGCCGAAGGGTATATCCCGCCCCCGGAACAACACGCCCTCGGCGGCTACACCACCTGGGCGGCCCGCACCGCCGGCCTCGAAGTCCAGGCCGAGCCGCGCATCGTCGCGACGTTGCTGGAACTCCTCGAGGAAGTTTCCGGCCAATCCCGCCGGGCGCCCCCTCCGGAACACGGCCCCTACGCCCTCGCCGTGCTCGAAAGTGTCCCCATCGGTTACTGGCGGTTCGAGGAGATGGTCTGGCCCTTCGCCTCCAACGCCTCCTCGCTCAGTTCCGAAGCCGAGTTCGAATCCGGCGTAGCCCTCTACCTCCCGGGCCCGGGCAGCGGAGACGGCGTCTCCCCCCAGCCCCGCCTCACCCCGTCGAACTTCTCCGGCCCGAATCGCATCAATCGCGCCATTCATCTGGCCGGCGGCCGCGTCTCGGCCAGACTCCGCGGCGCGGGCGAGGAATACTCCATCGAATTCTGGTTCTGGAACGGCCTGCCCAACGACGCCCGCCCGGTCACGGGAACTCTCTTCTGGCGCGGCTTCGGCACTCCGGACCTTCCGCGCGGGGAATTTCTCGCGCTCGGGGGAACCGCCTCCGCGGCCACGGCGGGGCGGCTGATTTTCGCGGGCGACGCTTCGAATGAACCCTGGCTGACGGGCCTCACGCCCATCGAACCCAAACGCTGGAATCACGTCGTGCTCGTTCGCACCCGGCAGGGCGCAACGCTTTACCTCGACGGCCAGCGCGAGGCCGCCCGCGACTTCTCGAGTCCTCCGCCTCCCGAGCGCTCCCTCCTCTGGCTCGGCGGCCACCACAACGGCAGCTCGAGTTTCGAGGGAAAGCTGGACGAAGTCGCCGTCTACGCGCGCGCGCTCACCGCCGACGAAATCCGCAAGCATTTTGCGGCGGCGGCGATCGGCCGATGAATGCGAACGACCCCTGCCGAGCCTCGACTCGGCTCGGTGGGGCCGCATGTCACAGTGTGTCGGACGGGCGCTCTAACGCCGGCGGCGCAGTGAAGCCGCCGCGAGCGAAGCCAGGGCGATCACGGTCAGCCCGCCGCCGCCATCAGGAACCGCGACGCCCTCCAGGACAAAATCGAACCCATAGGTGAACTCGCCGACGTTCGTGTCCTGCACCCAGACCGAATAAGTTCCAGGGCCGAGAGGGGGAACGAATCCCGTGGCCCCACCGCCGGATGCCCCCATGTCGTCCAGCAGGTCGGTGCCGATCTGCCCGCTCTCGTAATGGACCCATCCGAGCAAACCGGTCGCATCGGGCGGGTTCACCGCCAGCGTCACTTGCGGCCCGGACTGGATCGCCATGAAGCCCACATCCCCCGGGGTGCTGGGCAGCATGTTGACCGCCACGAGCTGCGCCCCGGCCGGCACGACAAACGAGAAATAGTCCCGCTCAGCCACCCCCGCCGAATCGCGGCCCGTCGCCCCGAGCACTTCGTTCGATCCGATCGCGAAACTCAGCTCGCTCGGAGCGAGCCCCGTGTCGTTCAAATCGCCATCCAGAGACTCGTCGTGAATCGTGGCCCCCAGGGCCAGGCCCGGAGCCAAGACCAAGGCGCCGAGCGCAGCCCAGCTTCGGTGAAATGGGACTGATGTGAAGAAACGAACTTTGCGACCTTGCAGAGCATTTATAATATTCATGAACAATACAATTAATTTCGCTGAGATCGCGCCTGGGCCGGGGGTAGCGGCCTCCTGCGTGACTCACCGTGTTACAAAGCTGAGCAACTACCGCGACTTTGAGCGCCCCCGCCTTTCGTTGTCAAGTCCCGTCCCCCCTCCCGACAGCCATTCTCAATTTGGCTGGCGGTGAGGTGGGCGGCGTGGGCGAAGGCCAGCCGACGGCGGAGCGTTTCCCGGTGCGTCGGTTTTGTCACCCAATTGTCACTGGTCCTTTTTGACCAGTTCGGGCATCTCTGGGGGCATGAACACGCGCGCTTTCGATCGGTTCGTCGCACGCTGGCGGGCCGTCACGGGCGGCCTGCCCGACCGGCGCACGGGCGACAACACGCGTTACGCGATGGCCGATATCGCCGGGTCAGCCTTCGCGGTCTTCTTCACCCAGTGCCCCTCCTTCCTGAGTTTCCAGCAAAACATGGAACAGGCGCACGGGCACAACAACGCCCGGTCCCTCTTCCAGGTCGAGCAGATTCCCTGCGACAACCAGATTCGCCAGACGCTCGATCCGGTCGAACCCAAAGAGCTGTTCCGCCTGTTCGACGAGTGGCACGCGGCCTTCGATCAAGCGGGGTTGCTGGAAAACATGCGGGCGGTGGAAAACACCCGGCTCATTGCCCTGGACGGCACCTGGTATTTCTCCTCGAAATCCAAAAGCATCCATTGCCCCCACTGCTCCTGCCAGCGGCACGCCGACGGCACCGTCACGCATTACCACAGCGCGGTGACGCCCGTCATCGTCAGCCCGGGCCATGCCCAGGTCGTGCCGCTGCGCCCGGAGTTCATCACGCCGCAGGACGGCCAGGAGAAGCAGGATTGCGAGCTCAACGCGGCCAAGCGCTGGCTAGCCGCTTACGCCGAACGGTATACCACGGGCAACGATCCCTTGCTCGGGGACGATCTCTACGCCCATCAACCCTTCTGCCGGCAGGTGTTGCTCCACGGCTTTCACTTTATCTTCACCGGCAAGCCCTCGTCCCACGAGCATCTCACCGGCTGGGTGGCGGGACTGGAGGCCGGCCGCGACCGGCACGTTCTGGAGGCGCGGGTCAAAGGCCAGAACAAGCGCTGGGAAAACCACGAATATCGCTGGGCCAACGAGGTGCCGCTGACCGACAGCGACGAGGCGTTGAAGGTGAATTGGTGCGACGTGACCGTCACCAATGGCGCGGGCCAAGTGCTCTATCGCAACGGTTTCATCACCGACTGGACGATCACCGCCGAGAACGTGGCCGGGCTGGCCGCCGCTGGGCGGGCGCGCTGGAAGATCGAGAACGAGCACAACAACGTGCTCAAGACCAGGGGCTACCACCTCGAACACAATTTCGGCCACGGGAAGCACTATCTGGCCAGCCTGCTGCTGACCATGAACCTGCTCGCCTTCGGCCTGCACACCCTGCTGGAGGTGACCGACGCGAGCTATCGCTTGATCCGGACGGCGGTCGGGGCGCGGCGGAAGTTCTTTCAGCAGGTGGAGGCCCTCACCACCTATCTCTATTTCGAGGCCTGGGAGCGGCTGATGGATTTCATGATGCGGGGCCTGGAAATCGGGCCCTACGCCCCCGCCGAAAACTAAGACCGGCCCCGCCGGAAGGAGACACGCACCCGCGCGTGCGGCCACGCATTCCCCGCCACCCATTCCATCGGCAAAAAACACGGCCGCCCTCGCCCGTTTTCTCCACGGTGCCACCGCTTCTCCCACGTCCCACGCCTCGCCTATCGGCCAAAATGAGAATGGCTGCCCCTCCCGAACGAGCCGCGCCCGGCGGCAGCGAGCGGGACACTTGCGTTCAGTTGGCCACGATCCGCGGATTTTTCGGAGGGAGCGGCCGGGGAGGCACGCTGGAGGCATCCCGCACCACCGTAATGAGGTTGCTGACACCGACGACACCCGGGATATCGGCGACGAGCCGGGCCGCTCGCTCGCTTTGGTCGGGTATCTCGGCCTGGCCCCGCAAAGTCACGATGCCCTCGCTTGTCTCCACTTTGGTGTTCAGGGCGTGCGTCCAGCGGTGCGAGAGCAAACACCATTTTACCAAGGCGGTGACCGAAACGTCATCGATGTTTCCGTCGATGACTTCGAAGGAAGAGGGCCCGGGTGCGGACCCGCCAACGGTCATTTCGCTCCTCACTCCTTGAACCCCCGGGACATTCTTGACATGTTCGAAAATGAGTTCCAATTGGGCCGGGCTGGAGGCGTGCCCGTGCAGGCTGACGATCCCATTCTTGACTCGCACGAGCGGTTCGCAGGCACTCACGTTGCGGTGGAGGAGCAGGGTCATCTTCACCTGCGCGCCCAGCCAGTGATCCGAGTTTTCCTCGGGGCTTCCGCCCGCGACGTCCAATCGATTGTCGATCCGGGCAACGCCAGGCAGGCTCTCCACCGCGTAGACGGCCAAGGATTTGTGGGGCACCTCGTCGACGGTCCCACGCAGCGTCACCACGCCGCTCCTGGACTCGACCACGGCTCGCTTGAGGAAGGTTTGGAAGATGAAGGAGCGGCCCGCGGACGTCTCGATCTGGTCGTCCGGATCGGTGGCGCGCAACGGCGCGCAGAGTGCGAAAAGCAGCGCGGCGGCCACGGGCGCCCAGGCATGAATCCATTTCGACATCGGTTTGTGTTTCGGTTGCACGGCAATTGATTTCGAACTGAGCGGTATTTTACTTCGAGCACCGATCGTTCGGTATGGGGTGAAACCCTAATCAGGAGAACGGGGCTACACCGAACCGAACGGAGGCCGGCCAGACGGGTGGGAAATCATGCCCCAAGGTAATCCGGGCCTAGGCGTCTCTTGGGTTGAGGCCGATCGATGGTTCCAAGCTTACTTGGTTCCATCCTGGATTTTCTCGCCGGTCCTTTCCACATCCTTGCCGAAGCCACGGGCCGTGTTGCAGCCCGTGGAGAACAGGGCCAGCAGCGTGCTGGCGAGCAGGAGGATCGCGATGCGTTTCGAGAGATAAGTCATAATACGATTTGAGTTTTAACGCCTGCCCGAGGTATTCGTTAACCCCGGGCCTGCGTGGTGCGGAAGCACGGTGCGGCGACCGGGCAGGCCCGGCTATGGGGTGTTTACCTACCGGGCCTCCTCGTCCGCCGCAGGGGTCTCTCAGATGCGGCCCATCAAGAGCAGGACAACGACGATGATCAGGACCAGGCCCAAACCACCGCTCGGGTAGTAACCCCAGTTTTTGCTGTGAGGCCAGGACGGAAACGCGCCCAGCAACATGAGGACAAGCAGTACTACGAGAAGGGTTCCTAACATGAAATTCTCTTCAATGCGTTCACAAGCACCGGGCCAGTTCGCCAATGCGAACCCACCGATACTTCGCGTCGCAAAATAAGCGATACGCTGCGCCTTGCTATGGGGTGAACTCCCCATTTGACGCGTTCCAAGGGACGCGTGGCCGTCGCCCGTTCACGGGCCGAAGCCGCCGCTGCGGAGGCCTCGGCCGCAAAGTTCAAAAACGAACCAGAGATTTATGAGGACCTGGTCGAGAGACTCTCCATGGGTTTGCAAAAATAAAGCCTCTGCGAGGGGCGTTCGATCCAAAGTATGAACCAACACCGGCGAAGATAGCTCAGGCAATTCTTGGAGATGACCCGGGCGGTTGAATGGTGAACCTGAAATCTCCCAGGCCCTGAAGTCGTGCGAAGGACCCCGCCCAGGAAGCGGTGTCAAGCTGGGCTCGCGTGCCGGGTGTGATCGGAAGTGGCGGTCAGTTGTGAGCGCAGGCGAGGTTCTTCCAGT
>CAYZKY010000157.1:0-14319 GCA_964478815.1 uncultured Verrucomicrobiota bacterium | reverse complement strand
CGCCACCCAGGATCCCGAACTGCGCAAGAAGTTCACGGGCGATCCTGCTCACGCCGTGAACTTCATGATGTTCATCGCGCAGGAATTGCGCGAACTCATGGCGAAGCTCGGCGTTCGCACCATCAACGAACTCGTCGGCCGCACCGACTTGCTCGAAATGCGCAAGGCCGTCGCCCATTACAAGGCGCGTGGCCTCGATTACTCGAAGATCCTCTACCAGCCGAAAGTCGGAGCGGACGTGGGCCGCTACGCCCAGATTCCGCAGAATCACGGCATTCAGGATTCGCTCGATGTGAAGGTGCTGCTCGACCTGTGCAAGCCCGCCATCGAGAAGGGCGAGAAGGTCGTGGCCGATCTCCCGATCCGGAATGTCAACCGTGTCGTCGGCACCATTCTCGGCAGCGACATTAGCAAGCGCTGGGGCCGCGATGGCTTGCCGGAAGATACGGTTCGTCTGAATTTCAAAGGTTCCGCGGGGCAGAGCTTCGGGGCGTTCGTTCCAAGCGGCATCACGCTGACTCTTGAAGGCGATGCCAACGATTACGTCGGCAAGGGTTTGTCCGGCGGCAAGATCGTCATTTATCCGCCCACTGGCTCCACCTTCGTGCCGTACGAGAACATCATCATCGGCAATGTGGCTCTCTACGGCGCCACGCGCGGTGAGGTTTACATCGGCGGCATGGCTGGCGAACGCTTCGGCGTCCGCAATAGCGGAGTCAGTGCGGTTGTCGAATCCGTTGGCGACCACGGTTGCGAATACATGACCGGCGGCCGCGTCGTCGTGCTCGGCCCCACCGGTCGAAACTTCGCGGCCGGCATGTCCGGCGGCGTGGCCTACGTGCTCGACGAAACCGGCTTGTTCCACAAGGACTGCAACCAGCAGATGGTCGGCCTCGAGAAACTGCTCGAAACGGATGAAATCGCCGAGGTCCGCGCGATGATCGAGAAGCATCTCCGCTACACCAGGAGCGCCCGCGCCGCCGCGGTGCTCCAGGATTGGGGCGCGATGGTTCCGAAATTCGTGAAGGTGATGCCGAAGGACTACAAGCGCGTGCTCGAATCCGTGAAGCGCGTCATGGCCGAGGGCCTGAGCGGCGAGGAGGCCATCATGGCCGCCTTCGAGGCGAACTCCAGGGATGCCGCGCGCATCGGCGGCGGTTAAACGTCGCCTGTCCAAATTGGGCTCGCATCCCACCCGGTTTCCGGCAAGGTCGCTGCCGTCATCGGAGTCGGAGCGTGTTTGCTTTTACGTACGCCGCCCTTCGGTGGTCACGGAAAGCCACGGGAATTTAGGCCATGGAAGTGTTCATTTTGCGGCACGGTCTGGCCGAGGATGCCAGCGCCTCGGGTCTCGATGCGGATCGGAAACTTACGGACGAAGGCGAGGAGAAAATCCGGCGCACCGCCTCGGCCTTGCGCAAATTGAGCCTCCAGTTCGATCGCATTCTTTCCAGCCCGTACGCCCGCGCCCGGCGCACGGCCGAGCTGGTGCATGAAAGCATGGAGCACCCCGGCAAACTGGAATTCAGCGAGCGCCTCATTCCGAGCGCCTCGGCCGCGTCTGCCCTTGAGCTGCTCCAACAGCGCGGCAAGTCCATCCTCGTCGTCGGGCACGAGCCGCACCTCAGCTCCCTGGCTTCGCTGCTTCTTACCGGAACCTTGCACCTGAGCGTCATGCTCAAGAAGGGCGGCTTAATCCGCATCTCCTGCCACGGCAGCATTGCCGCCGGCGCCGGCACCCTCGAATGGTTGCTTGCGCCCAGGCATTTAACCCGGTTGGAATAACTGAAATGTCCGATTCGCTGGATAAGCTGTGGGAGGAGTACCGGGCGCCCTTTACCCACTTTGACGATATCACCCTCGCCCGCTGGCTGGCCCAAACCCTCGGCCAGCTCGAAGGCCGGCTCTGGCGCGCGTCCCATCCGCTGGTCGGCGCCTACCGCCTCGCGGCCCAGGAGGGCGAGAGCCGCCAGATCTGGTCCAAGCGCCTCGCCACCGTGCCGCCCGGCTTTCCCCTCGCCGAGTGCTGCCGCGCTCCGTTGTTTCCCCTGTTCACCCGCGACGTCATGAATGGCCTGGTCTGCCAGCACTGCGGCGGGACAGTCGTCGAGTGGGACGATATCCCCAAAGTGTTGCGCGAGCAGTCCGAACCTTGGGCCAAGGAATACGCCGATGTCCACGCCGTCGCCCATTGGGACGACGAACAGCAACGCTCGGTTCTCAACTACGACGAAGCCTTCGAGCGCGCCGCCACCCAGGCCGAGGAGCTGCTCAAGCAATCCGCCACCCAGCTCCTTCCGACATGGCTCGATCACTACCCTGCCCTGGTCTGGGAAGATCAGGACGAGTGCCTCGAAGTCCAGCCCGCCGATATCGACCTCAAAGCGTGAGCGCCCTCCCATCGTGGTAGCGACAGGCGCCCTCGCCTGTCCCGTTCGGGCGTCTCGCCCGAACGACTGAGCTCCAAGTGCTCCAGCTCTCCCGAAGCCAGCGCGCTCGCCCTGCCGCAAAATGGATGGTTGCAGTCTTTCAACGGACTCCTAAAGTGGTCCCGGAACCCGCCGCGTGATCAAATTCGTGTTCAGATGGGCCTTCCGCCTCGTTCTGCTGACGGTCGTTCTGGTGATCGGCCTGCTCCTGCTCAAGGACACGCTCATCAAGAACCTGCTCCAGCGCCACCTCCGCCAGCGCACCGGCCTCCCCACCCGGATCGAAAAGATGGAGGTCGGTCTCATGACCCCCACCGTCTCCATCCAGAACCTCGTCCTCCATAACTCCGCTGAGTTCGGCGGCTCGATCTTCCTCGATATCCCGGATCTTTATCTCGAGTACCAGCCGAACGGCCTCGCCTTCGGGAACATGCGCCTCAAGTTGCTGCGCCTCCAATTGCGCGAAATCTCCGTCGTGGAAAACCTTCACGGCCAGACGAATTTAGTCAGCTTTCTCGCCCACGCCGGGCCGGGCGGCGGCAGTGGCCGTTCGAATTCCGGGTGGCTCGAGCTCACGGGCATCGATCTCCTGAATCTCAGCGTCGGCCGCGTCCGCTACGAGCACCTCCGCTTTCCCCGCCGGAATCAGGACGTCCAGCTCAACCTCCAGAACCAGATCATTCCCAATATCCAGTCCGAGCAGGACCTCACCGCCCTCCTTCTTAAAATCCTCCTCCGCGCCGGCATCACCATCTACGCCGACTCCCCCAGCCCCACTCCCGCCCCGCTCCGCGCGACGACTCTCTGAACCGAGTCTCCGCGCCATGGGAAAGCCAGGGGCGAGCGCACACTGTTGCCGGGTTGCTGCTTCGGGTTTGCCCCTCCACCGCGCCATATTCACCAGAATTCTCCACTCTTCGCCAGAAACCACCACAATCCACCACTCATTCACCACACCCGTCTTTTACGTTTTTGATACGTATAAACTGTTATCCATCAGTATATTACGTCAATAATATCGCCGTCGTGCCCAGTCCATTCTCCACAATTCACCACTTCCCGCTCCTTTCTCTCCACCACTCCACTCCTCCAACTCCACGACGCCACTCGCCCTTCTTTCGGGTAGCCGTCTCGCCCGCCGCAGCCATTGTCCGTCCACCACGCCCCGCTGACCGTCACCCTTCCGAACGCACCCCGCATCCGGGCGAAGTTTGACAAGCCACGGAGGGAGCGCGATTCTCGGCCCAATGAACGGGAGCTCTCCATCGCCTTCCTCCATCCCTGCCAATCCGGCGGCTCAGGCCCTGGCGCTGGACAGCGTCGAGATGTCGGCCTTCCGTCTCAAATTGATGGCCCGGCGCAGCGGCAAGAATGTCCTGATCAGCGCCGGCAAGCTGGAGGACAAGCGCCGGATGCTCCCCGCCATTCAGAAGCTCGATCCCGCGCTCTTCAAGATTTACGCCACCCCAGGCACCAGCCGATTTCTGGCCGCCGAGAAAGTGCGGAACACCTTGCTCCACAAAGTCGGCGAACAGCAGGAGCCCAATATCAAGTCCTTCCTCTCCACCGAGAGCCTGGACATGGTCATCAATATCCTCACCGGCGACAACGATTACGACGAATCGTCCGACAGCAAATTGATCCGCACCCTCTCCATCGTGCATGGCATTCCGCTCATCACCGATGTCGAGGTCGCCCAGATGGTGCTCGAGCAGGTCGCCGAAGGCTCGGCCAAACATTTTCTCGGCATTGCGGACGAGCCGTGGAATCTGCGCCGGCACTTCCTCGACACGGTCGCGGAACGCGGCGGCTTCGCTAATTATCACGCCCATTTCGACAAGGCTTACCTCATCAATTCCGATAACCTGAAGCTCGGCATGGTGGACATGCAGAAGAAATGGGCCCTCTACAAGTACCTCAAGGAGAACTACACCTTCGAGGACCTCGTCGAGCGCATTTCCCGGGGCGTCCAGAAAATGCTCGATCAGGGCGTCACCTATTGCCGCACCCTCGTGGATGCCGACAGCACGGTGAAATTGCTCCCGCTCGAAGCGGCCCTGGAAGTGAAGCGCCGCTTCGCCGGCCGCATCACGCTGGAGATCGGCACGCAACCCTTGCAGGGGGTGCTCGATCCGGAATCCCGGAAAGCCTTTGTCGCGGCCTGCGAAAAGGCGGACTTGATCGGAGGATTGCCCTCGAAAGACCGGCCCACCCCGGAAAAGCACCTGGATTTCATCATGTCGCTGGCCAAAGACCTAGGCAAACCGCTGGACGTCCACGTCGACCAGGAGAACAACCCCTACGAACACGAAACGGAAATGCTCGCCGCCAAAACCATCGAGCACGGCCTGGAGGGCCGGGTGCGCGGCATCCACGCCATCTCGGTGGCGGCCCGCTCGCCCGCCGAGCAGGACCGGATTCTCGACCGGGTGCGCGATGCCGGCGTGGGCATCATCGTCTGCCCCTCGGCGGCCCTGAGCATGAAGCCGCTCGAAGCCAGCGCGCCGTTGCACAACTCCATCGCGCCCGTCCCCCGCATGATCGAGAAGGGCGTCAAGACCTACCTCGGCGTGGACAACATCTGCGATCTGTTCATGCCCCTCGTCGATGGCGATCTCTGGTTCGAATGCCGCCTGCTCATGGAAGCCTGCCGCTTCTACGACATCCGCAAAATCGCCGAAATCGCCTCCGATAAATCCGGCTTCGCCGGAGCGACCGGGAACGGATCGAAATGAACGCCGCGCTTTTGGAGACCGCGCTGGACCGGCTGAAAACAGAGTTCCATCCGGAAGCGATCTACTTGTTCGGGTCGAGGGCTTGGGGCAACCCGGACGCCTCGAGCGACGTCGATTTGATGCTGATCGTTCCCCAAACCGACGAGCGGCCCATTCGGCGCGAACAGCGCGCGCAGCGCTGTCTCGGAACTTTGCCGCTCTCGGTGGACGTGCTGGTGCGGACGCGCCAGGAAGTGGATCGTGTCCGCGAAATTCCCGGCAGCCTCACGCGTGAAATCCTGCGCAGCGGGCGAAAGCTGTATGGCTGACGCTGGAGCGGATTTGGTTAGATCTTGGCTGGCCAAAGCCGCACAAGATCTGCGCAGCGCTGAAGTCCTCGGAAGCGCGGCGGACCCGCTGTTCGATACGGCGGTCTACCATTGCCAGCAAGCCGCGGAGAAAGCGGTGAAAGCTTACCTCGTTGCGCGTGGTCTCACCCCGGAGCGAACGCATGATGTTCGAAAGCTGACGCTTGAAGCGATGCGGTATGAGCCCAAATTCGGCCATTTTCTGAACGTGGCGGCGTCGTTGACGCCCTACGCCTGGGCGTTTCGCTATCCGGATGATGGTGTCGATACGTTCCCGACCCCGGAGGATTTTGTTGAAGCTCTCCGCACCGCTCAGTCGGTTTACGATTTTGTTTGCTCTTTAGTCGAATCAGGCGCCCCAAGCTGATCGCCCATGCTCCTCTTTCGCGAAAGAATTCCAAGCGACTGGCTCCCCAAGATCAAGGCGAACCTGCCGGACGTGCTGGTGGACCACGCCCATCTCGAACGCAAAGCCGCCACCACGTCGCTGAACTTGGAGAAGTATCCCGCTCTCTTCGGCCGGGTGGAGGAGCTGAATGCCATCGCGATCGAAGAGCTGCAGCATTTTCAGTTGGTGCTGGCGTTGCTCAAGCGCCGCGGCATCCGGTTTAGCCAGGCGCGGCCGAGCGCCTGGATCAGCGGCTTGATGCGCCATCTCCGTAACGGCACCCGCCCGCAAGTGATCGATCACCTCATCGTCTGCGCGCTGATCGAAGGCCGGAGCTGCGAGAAATTTCAAATCCTGGCGCGGGAACTGGCCGCGATCGATCCGGAATTGGCCACGTTTTACGGCAGCCTGGTCGAATCGGAAGGCAACCACTACGCCGCCTATCTCCTCATGGCCCGCGCCATCGACGAACGCGAGGCCGACGAGCGCCTCGACTACTTCCTCGAACTCGACGCCGAACTCATGCGCCTGCCCAACCCACACCCCATCCTGCACTGATAGATGCCTGATCTTCGGCGCTGTGCTGGATCCGACCGGGTAACTCCGGTACGGCCGGTCGGTGGCCGCGGCCTTCTCAGGGTTTCGGTTGTTGGGGAAGCTGCTCGATAATCGTGCGGACAGCTTCGGCGTAGGTCTGGCTGCCGGCGATGTCGGCATCGTACCGTTCGAGCTGCTCGACGATAAATGGCAGGTAGACGAACCCGGCTTCGATGTTGCGTTTAAGATTGCTCTCGGCTTCGTCCCGATGGCCCAGCTTGCGGGCGATAATCACCTCGCCCGCCCGGACGAAATGTTCGTACAGACAGATCGTCCAGGAGGGATAGCTCTGTTTCGTCAAGCGTTCACGCACCGGTTCGAACAGGTGCTCGCTCGCCTTGATGATCTCGGAAGGAATCTGCTCGACCGCGGGGTTGGCAAAGGAGTGTCCGAATTCATGGACGGACAAATCGCGAATTTTGTCGGGAAAGTCGAAGGCTAGATTCACCTGGCCGGTGAGTGTTTGAAACCCAAACGGGCCAAACACATTGTAAATGATTCCCGCTTGCTGATGCGTCTTCCCGAAACCCATCCCCGTGGGAATGTTCAAGCTCGGCACCAACCGGTAATGCCGAAATTCAGTGCGATAGAATCGCTCCATCGCCGCCACGAATGAAGGCGGAGGCACATGCTTCCGCACATCCAGCCGCACCGACTCGGACCAACCGGCCTTCTCCTCCAGATACTTCGCGAACCCGATCTCCCGGTAAAACGCGTTGAGACCGTCCAGGAACCGTTGCGCTTCCCGTCGTCCTTCGGCCAGATCCCGGCTCGGAGAGAAAGCCCGGAGCACCGCTTCATCCGTGTCTTCCCGCAACCGGGCCTGGGGCACGTCCTTCGCCTGCAGGAGGAACCCGATGAAGAAATCGTTGTAAAAACCCCGCCCCTGCAATTCCCTCCAAAACTTCATGAAGTCCGCATTCTCGAAAGCCTTGAAGCGCTCGTAATTGGCCAGGGCCTGCGCATACCAGTCTCGCCAGCGCGCCTGTCGTCCGGCGATTTCCACGACGTCGTTATTGGCCAGAATGTCCGGCCCCAGGTCGAGCTGGAGCATCAGGCCGAACAGTTCGACGTTGGGGCGAATCGCCACCTCGATTGCCTTCGGCGCCGCGGCCTGAAACCGGAACTGAAATTCTCCATCGGCCTCGCGGCCTTCCGTGACAATCCGAAACTCCCCGGAACGGCGAGCCGTAAACTGCAGCTCCTTGGCGCCTGAAGCCTCCGCAAAGGCCCATTTCCAAAGGGTCTCGGAACCCTCCTGAATCGTCACGCTCAACGTCCCCCGGGAAACAGACAATCGGTAAGCCACGGAAACGAGGTCGCCGGATCGTACCTTCAGCCGCTGCACATCCCGCCCGGTGAATTCTCTGAAGCTCGCGCGATTCAGCCCGGGAGGGTTGTGGCTGGTCCATTCTCGCGCCCGGAAAGCGCATCCGGTCGCGAGCCCCACGGCGAGAAGCAGCAGGGCGATCCATCCGCTCGCCGCCCTGCCCTTCGACCACTCTCGGTATCTTCGTTCTTGGTTCGTCATTAGCAAAACTTGCAGGTCGAGCCTCGTGAGCCCGTTCGATCTTGCAGAGGATTAGGCGGGTGCAAAAGGTGTGTCTACTCCTCTTTCGGACCACCTGCCGGAACGAACGGGGTATTGACCGGCCCAGGCAGGCAACAAAAAAATCTCCGTTCGTTCCGGGATTGAAACCTCGCCCGAGTCCTGCCATCACTGTCGCATGAAGCCCATCTTTGCCCTTCCATCCGATTCTGATCGCCGCTCCTCTCCCGCCTTTTCCCGCCGCACGGCGCTCAAGTCCGCGTTCGCGGCCGCCACCGTCGCGGCTGCGGGTGGCGGTGCCGCCGCCGCTGCGGAGCGCACCCAGCCCGATGCCCGCCGCGCCTCCCCCAAGCGGTTCCCGATGAAGAAATCGATCAACCTCTGGGCTTTCCCCTACCCGGAACGGATGAATCTCCAGGAGTGCCTCCAACTTGCCAAGGACGCCGGCTTCGATGGCATCGAGCTGAACTACGATCTCGATAACGATCTCTCCCCCAAAGCCGGCGCCGCCGAGTGCCAGGCCATCCGCCGCCTGGCGGATCGCATCGGCATCGCCATCAGCGGCCTTTGTTCCTTCCTCTTCTGGCCCTATCCCCTCACCAGCAACGATCCGCAGAAGCGCGCCCGCGGCCTCGAGCTCGCCGCCAAAATGACCCGCGCCGCCCACGATCTCGGCGTCGAGAATCTCCTCGTCGTTCCCGGCGCCGTGCATATCCCCTGGCGGACGGATCACGAACCGGTCCAAAACGATGTCTGCGACGCCCGTGCCAAGGACGCCGTCCGCCAGCTCCTGCCCCAGGCCGAGAAGCTCAAGGTGTTCATGAACATCGAGAACATCTTCTTCAACGGCTACCTCATGACCCCCATGGAAATGAACAGCTTCGTCGATTCCTTCAGCAGCGAGTACCTCCGCGTCCATTTCGATACCGGCAATATCGCCATGTTTCAGCACGCCGAGCACTGGGTCCCCATCCTCGGCGCCCGCACCAAAAACATTCACTTCAAGGAGTTCACCAAAAAGGGCACCGATTACTCCCTCGAAACCTTTCGCCCCCTGCTTGACGGCACCACCAATTGGCCCGCCGTCATGGAATCCCTCGATGCCGCCGGCTACAAAGGCTACGTCACCTTCGAATACTTCCACCCCTACCTCCACTACCCCGAAGCCCTCATCTACCAAACCTCCGACTCCCTCGACCGCATGCTCGGCCGGAAGTGATGCAAAAACAAAACTCCCGGAGGGGCCGCCTCCGGGAGTCTCGCGTCAACCTCGCTGGCCGGATGCCAGTTCGCGCTGGCTGTTAAAGGTCTTTGATCGTCAGCTTCATCTGCTCCACGTAGAGTTCGACCGTAAAATAGCTTGCGGCTTCGGACGTGTTCACCCGCGCTGGATGCGGATTGAAGCGTTTCAAGCCGACGTGTTCGAGGTCGATCGTGAGCAGCACCGTTTTTAAATTGGCGTCGAAGCCTTCGATGGTGCCTTGCAATTCATCGCCATCGGAATTTTTTCCATCGATCAGAAATTTTTCGTACCACTCCTCCCATTGGTTTTTATCGGCTTCGCTGATCGTGAGCACGATATTCGAATATTCGATCCGTTGTGGCGCCACGTCGTAGTGCCCATGGCCATGCTCCTCTTCCACGAGTTTCTGCGTGACGACGATGGGATCGACTCTCAGGATGCGATTGCAAGGCAGCTTCCCGAGGGTCACCTTGAAGTTCGAGGTGAGCCAGTTCTTGGCTTTGCGAGGCGTCGAGACAGTGCTGCCAGAACCTGGGGACAAGTTGACCGAGCCAGGGGACAACGTGACGTCGAAATAGCCGATCTCCTTGCCGTTGGCGGCATCCAATGCCGGAAATTTGATTTCGGTTATCAGGGCCTCAATGAAATCGACCCGCCTCCTGGCCTTATAATTGTGATCCGCGAGGATGATCGCGCCGTCCCGTCCGTCGGCCCGTCCGGGCAATCCATTGAACGTGGCCGTGATCCATTGCGACATGGGCTTGCTCATCCCGGTCGCGATTTGAAACTGTATCTCGTCGTAGCGCGTGTCGATCACCGTCTTGCCATTTGGATTTTTTCCGTCCGCCAGTTGCTCTATGTGGGCGGTGGCGCCGCCCCCCGAGAAGGACTTGATCGGGGACGAGTTGCCGGTGCCAAGTTCGATGGAAAAATTACTGGGCGTAATACCCGGTGAGACAGCCGCTGGGCCAACTGGGGGATCGGCGTGAAGCGTCGCCACCGAGGGGAACACCGCGAGCGCGGCGGTCGCTAACACCGAAGTCGTCCATTTCATATTGAATCCTGTAGTGTTCGAAAGTTCGAGAGCCTTGGCCAGCGGTCGCCGCGCGACAGTGCGCGGCGCGCCTGAGAAGGAACCCTCGCGGATCGTAGTTGGAAGGAGTTCGAACACAAGCATTTGCTTTCGAAGATGTTCGAACGCGGACGCAACGGCCTTGAAACACGCGGGAATTCCCCCCAAAACAAAACTCCCGGAGGGTCGCCTCCGGGAGCCTTGCGCTGAATCGATAGGCCTTAGCCGCCTTTGGATGCTAGAGGTTCTCGATCGTCAGCGTCATCTGTTCCACATACAGCTCGACGGTGAATTGGGCGGCGGCTTCAGAATTCGCGTTCGCATTGACGAATGGGTTGAACCCTTTCAGACCCACGCCTTGCAGCTCGATCTTCCCAAGCACCTTCTTGAGATCCGTCGAGAGCAGCTCGATCGCGCCGTCCAGTTCGTCGGAATCTTCATTCTGTCCATCCACCAGGAACTTCTCATACCAGGCGGCCCAATCCGGCAGGGAAACGGCGCTGATCGCGAAAACGAGGTTCGGATATTCGACCCGGCCCGGAGTGACCTCGGTGAAGCGGTCTTCTCCATGCGTGACTTCCCGGAGTTCCTGCTTGATCTTGAAAGACTCGATCTTCGCAATCCGGTCGCAAGGCAGGCCGCCCAGCTTCACCCGGAAATTCGAAGTCTGCCAAGTCTTCTGCTTGCCCAAGCCCATCGAGCCTAGTTCGCCCCCGCCTTGCAGGTCGAGCTGGACGCTGCCCGGGGAGAGCGTCACCCCGAGATAGCCCGGCTCGCGCTTCGCGGAGTCGAGCGCCGGAAACGAAATCTCGGTGATCAGCGCCTCGCTGAAATCCACCCGCTGCTTGACATTGAAATTGTGATCGAGCACGGCCACGCTGCCATCTTTCCCGCCGGTCACCGCCGCCTTGCCGTTGAAGGCATCCATGACCCATTGGCCCGCGGCTTTGGACATGTTCAGGCCCATCTGGATTTGGATATCGTCGAAGCGCGGGTCCACCAGCGCTTTGTCCACGCCCAGCCGGGGGAAATCCGTTGTGACTACCTTGCCGCTGCCCCCGCCGCCGGTGAAGGACTTCAGGCTGGCTGCCGGTTCGCCCTCCAACTGGAGTTGATAGTTCGCTCCCGCATACGGCCGGCTGATCGCCCCCACGCTGTCCACCGTCGCCCCCACCGTCATCACCGCCGCCAAAACCGCTGAAGTTGTCCATTTCATATAAAATCCTGTTTTCTTCGTTCGGAATCCCTTTAAGCAACCGGCATGCCCAAACCCTCGCCAGCCCATGCCAGCACCGATCAAACTCGCCGAATTCTCTGGGATGATGATCTCCATTGGTCTGATCATGAACACTTTACGCGGCGTCGAATGCACCGGAGCTTTTTCCCCATGGCCCCCTCCGGAGGCTTCGGTTTCCCGTCTTTCGCGCCGCATCTCTAGGAATCGAGAATCATGCCAGGTGCCCAAAACTTCGAACCGTGTCCCTGCCTCTTCCTGCCGCTTCCGTGGGGCCAAAACCTCGGGGTCCCCTCCCAAGCCTCCGAAATTGCGAGGGAAGCCACATTTTAGAGTTGATTGTGGCGCGAAAGCTGCTCATTTTTTGTCGGGGGCTGTGATTTCTCCCGTGTGGGAGCAGGGCGGGCTTTAGCGATGAATAACCGTGTGTGCGCTAAGGCCCGCTTCTTTTTTCGCTTCTGCTCGCTTGACGGCCCCGCTACGCTCCCGGGCGATGAACCCACCGCTTGCCCAGGCGTATCAGATTCGCCGGCTCTTCTTTATCAGCGTCCTCGCGCTCACAGCCACCGGCATCGGCTTCAGCATCCGCGGCAATATCGCCAGCAGCCTCCAGGCGGACCTCTTCGATCCCATCGACCCGCTCAAATCCGCGGGCATGGTCGCGTCGGTCCTGGGCGTCGTCTTTTTGGGCTTCGCCTTCACCATCGCCATCGGCAGCCCGTTGCTCGATTACCTGGGAATGGGGCGCCTGCTTGCGCTCTCTTCCACCTGCCTCACCGCCGGAAATCTGGTCGTCATCTTTGCCCAGAACCTGGCCGGTTCCATGCCCCTCTTTTGGGTCGTCTGGTGCGGCATGCTCCTCATCGGCATCGGCCAGGGCCTGGTCGAGACGGTTATCAATCCTCTCACCGCGACCATTTATCCCGATGACAAAACGCACAAACTGAACGTCCTCCACGCCTGGTGGCCGGGCGGCATTATCATCGGCGGCCTGCTGGGGCTGGCCATCGGGCAGGCCGGCCTCTCCTGGAAAGCGCAGCTCGTGGCGGCGATTCTTCCGGCGGTGGCCTTCGGGGTGATGCTGGCCGGGGCGAAGTTCCCGCCGACCGAGCGCGTGGCCGCGGGCGTCTCCGCCGGATCGATGATGAAGGAAGTGTTCCGCCCCTTTTTCCTCGTCTGGTTCGGCTGCATGTTCCTGACGGCCGCGGCCGAACTCGCCCCGGGCCAGTGGGTGGATATGGCCCTCACCCGCACCGTCGGGATGAAAGGCATCTGGCTCCTTATTTATGTCAGCGGGCTCATGTTCGTCATGCGGCATTTCGCCGGTCCGCTGGCGCATAAGTTCTCGCCGGTCGGCCTGCTCTGGATCTCCTCGCTGCTCGCCGCCGCCGGGCTGGTGCTCCTGAGCTGGGCGAATTCGCCGGTCACCGGTTTCCTCGCCGCCACGGTCTGGGGCATCGGCGTCTGCTACATGTGGCCGACCATGCTGGCCGCGGCTTCGGAACGTTTCCCCCGCGGCGGCGCGCTGCTCATGGGCTTGATGGGCACGGCCGGCACGCTTTCGATCTATTTCGTGCTGCCCAAAATGGGGGCCATCTTCGACGCCGAGAAACTCCGCGCCGCCGGCGGCGAGGAAGCCTTCAAGCAGCTCTCCGGCGACGCCCTGAACCAGGTCCTCGGCCAAGCCTCCCAGTACTCCTTCCGCATCGTCGCCATTCTCCCGGCCATTCTCCTGCTCGTCTTCGGAGTCATCTGGCTCTACGACAAATCGCGTGGCGGCTTCAAACCTGAGAAGCTCGCCCCGAAAGCGCCAGCCAACGGCTGAAAACGAGATCTATCGGGCGGCCCGCCGTTCGCCGGCGAGAAACCTTCGTCGTTTTCCGGCAGCGGGCCACGGAATGCCTCAGTTCCGTTTGACCTGCTTCGGAAAGCCTGGGCAGAGAGCCGAGCGACGCAGGGACTTGCCGTTGGCCGACGCGAAAAAGGCCATCTTTCCCGAACCATCGCACAGCCAGACTTCCCCGGCGCCGGCATCGAAATAAAGGCCCATCTTCTCGGCGATTTCGGCGCGAGTGTTCCCGGGCGAAAGCACCTCGACGCAAATTTCGGGGGCACGAGTGAAACAGGCCCTCTTGCCCAACAGCCGAACGGATTCTCGCGAGGCCCAGGCGACATCGGCCGCCCGGACTCCGTCCGCCGTCGAGATCGGACATTCGACATAAACGCTACCCTCCGGCAGCAGGGATTCCAGCAGGCTTCCGATCCGGAATTGAAAGCCGCCATGACTGGCCGCAGGGGGTGGGCTCACAAGAACATGTCCATGCCGGTCGGTTTCGACACGGCCTTCGATCCGGGCCAGATCCTCGTCCTCGATCAACTCGGCCCAGCGGCGCAGGTTGAACGCCGTCTGCTTCACCTGCGAGGGCAGTTCGATGGTCAACGTCGGCATTGACTCCAATGTACGGATCATCTCCCGCACGGTCAAACCAGCCGCAACATTCCGTCCAACGGCTGGGCAGGCAGGCGAGGCCGGAGGTCGGGGCACCCCCCCCCTCTTTTTTTGGGTCGGGATGAAATGTTGACTTCGTGGGTGCGGTTGGCCACCCCCCCCTGTTTTTTTTGGCAAAGGAGCTGGCTGAGGACCGGCGAAGGGGAACGAAACCCGCCAACCTTGGGCACCCCCCCCTCTTTTTGGAGTGGGTGAGGTTGACGGGGGTGGGCGGTG
>CAYZKY010000156.1:0-14547 GCA_964478815.1 uncultured Verrucomicrobiota bacterium | reverse complement strand
CTGTGCCTAATGTAAGGCTTGAATGAGTCCTCCACGGCCCACGCACCCCAAGAGCGATGCGTAAGTTAGAGCAGCCCTTCAAAGCGCGAGTCAACCGGGCGGCCAAGGGCGAGCGATTGCCAGATCCAGGCGGCAGGCTGATCGAGGCAAAAGAGGGGGGCGCTTTGAGCAGCCAGTCGGCGGATCTCCGTCTGTCGATCCAGGCGGCAGAGGTCTTCGGCGGCGGCGCGAAGGCTGGGGCCGTGGTAGGGACAGACCTCACCAACGCCGAAACGGGAGACGAACCGGCCGGCGGCGGTTTGCGGAGAACCGAGAACAATGAGGGGGAGATTCGCGGTCGCCATCAGATAGGGAATGCGGGAGGGGAGGCTGAGGCGCGCCAGCTCGGGCCGGTCGTCATGGTCATCCAACGAGCCGGAAGGAATGATGGCGAAGGGATAGGCCCTGAGCTTCCGCAGGAGTTCGGCCTCGGCGAGAAACCCGCGGCGGAAAATGCCGTCGGCGGCCAGCGCTTCGTCGCTGTAGTGCAGCCAGGAAGCGCCGCTGTGGCCGAACCAATCGACGGCCAGGCCGGAAGCTTTAAGAGTGGCTCGGAGTCGATCGAGCCAGCGCTGGCTCCACACATTGCCGAGCAGCACGCCGGTGGCCGAAGCGAGCAGTGCCGCATCAGGCTGAGGGGGGGTGGAGGAGACCAAGGCCGGATCGACGAGGGGCGGAAGCAGGTGGAAGGGGCGCGCGTATTTGGCCGCATAGGCCGCGCAGATTTCGGGGGAGATGCCGAGGCGCAGCCGGGCTTTGCCGAGCGCTTCGTCGAAAAGGTCGTCGGGAATGCCGCGCCCGCCGACATTGTTGTCGTCCATCACATAAATGCAGAGGGGGGCGCGGTAGAGGTCGCTGAGCGCGCTAGCGGTGATGAGGTCGTCCGCGAAGAAAGGGACGCAAAGAATGCGGCGAATCGTCGAGCCCTGCAGCGCGTGGAGCAGGCGGGCGCAGCTTTCCCAGCGGGCGAGACCGGTGTGGGAAACCCGCAAGCACCGGGCACCGAAGGATTGCACGCCGCCGAAGGTATCGTGGGAGCGGAACGAGAGAACGTTCGGTTCGCCGGCAAAGATCCGGCTGAGCAGCGCGCCGATGCCGTGTTGTTCGTTCACCTCGTTCGGGGTGACGATGGCGGTGGCGGCGGTCAGGGAGGCGCGGGGTAACGGTTGGTCGCTCACGCAGAAACGGATCGGCGGGCGATCAATGAGTCATGGAGTAGAAGACGATATTGATGCCGAGGGGGTACGCCTTCTTCTCGGAGAATTCGCGGAAGTAGTAGATGTTTTCGCCCTCCCGCTCCCAGCCGTCGCCATTGTCCGTGTTGTGGCAGGCGAAGACCATGATGCGGCCCTTGTCGTCGAAGATGGCGCGGTAGTGCGGCTCCTGGGCGTCCCACCGTTCCCAGGTGATGCCGTCGAACTGGCTCTGGGTGCCGCGGTTGATGTTCGGAACTTGCGGCTTTTCGCGAATGGGGAAGACGCAATTAAAGATGGGATGCTCGATCGGGACATCGACGAAATCGCGCTCCGGGAAGACGCGCTTGACCTGTTCCCGGAAATTGTCCCATTCGCGCTCGCCCCAGAAGTCGTCGACCATCAGGAAGCCGCCATGCAGGAGATAGCGGCGAAGGATGGGGATTTCCTCGTCGGAAAAGACGAGTTCGCCGGGCTCGACGATGTAGATCCAGGGATAGTCGAAGAGTTCGGGATCGGTGATGTTGACGATGGGCGGATCAGGCTCGGCTTTGAGAGCGGTCACTTGCTGGAGGCGCCAGGAGAAATTCAAGTCGCTGTCCGGATGGTCGGTATCCCAGCGGTAGCCCCAGCCGCGCTCGCTCCAGGAGGAGTAACGAATGCGGGCGAAGCTGAAGACATCGTGTTTGAATTTGGGATCGACCGACCAGGTCATTTCCGCTTCCGAAGCCGGGCGCGCGGCCTGGCGGTAGCGCTCACGCCGTTGGGCGTACGTGGCCGTGAGGACGACCAGCATGAGCAGGAGCACGGCAGCGCGCTTCATCGCGGTTAGTCTAACCAAGGAAGCCGCCGCTGCAACGCGATTCCGCGAAGGAATCGCAGTGGAATCTGCACGAAGGCGGAACTCCGACCGCAGGTGCGGTCGCTGGGAACGGGACGGGCTAAGGTCTGACGACCGTGGCTTCGTTCGAGTATTCGGTGAAGGTGTTTCCGAGATAAGCGCGGAGCCGGAACTTGTAGACGGACACGCCGGAGATCCAAGGGATGTTCACCGAGGTGGCATTGGATTTGAGATTGCTGGGAGGACGCCAGCCATCGCCGATGTCCATCTCGAGCTTGAAGCCCTGCTCGTCGGAGGTGTTGTCGGCCCAGGTGAGTTTGGCGGAAGTGCCGTTGATCGCGGGAACAGCCACGAGATTGGAGGGCGCAGGCGCGGCGGGGGTCACGGAAACCGGCGCGGCGGGGGCGGACTCGTCGGGGTCAGCCACGGCGGAGACGGTGTAGAAGTAGGGGATGCCGGCCGGGAGCGATTCACCGAACATCGTGACGGAGAGACCAGAAGCGGCGATCTCCCACGGGCCGGAGGCGCTTGGGCCGCGGCGAAGGGTGTAGGTGATATTGTCACCGGGGACGGCATCCCACTGAACGCTGACAAGGCAGAGGCCCGCGATAGTGGATTTTTGGGCGGAGGCAGCGAGATCGGTGGGCGTTTCGACATCGGGCGGATCGACCGGGTCCGGAGGTTCGATGACGGAGGCGAGATTGAGCCGGCCGCCGGTGACGGTTTTGCCGGACATCGACACGGTCGGGGTGACGGCACCGAGGAGGGCGTTGCGAATTTCCTCCGGCGTAGCCAGCGGGTGCGTCGATGCGTAGAGGGCGACGCCGCCGGTGACGTGCGGAGCGGCCATGGAGGTGCCGCTCATGTAGCTGTAGGTGTTGTTGGGGACGGTGGAATAGATCGTCGCGCCGGGCGCGCCGAGATCGACCGATTGGAGGCCGTAGTTGGAAAAGCCGGCCTTGCTGCCGCTGGAGTTCAAGGCGGCGACGGCAACGACCGCATCGTACGTGGCGGCGGATTCGGAGAAGGCGGCGACGCGGGTGTCGAAATTGGCGGGATAGTAGGGGGTGAGGTCGTTGTTGGTGCCGTTATTGCCGGCGGCGGCGATGAAGAGGATGCCGGCCTTGGCCGCCCGGTTGACGGCGGCGTGCAGGGAAGAGGAATAGCCGCCCCCGCCCCAGGAGGCATTGATGGCGACGATATTGAGCGAGTGGCGCGACTTGAGGTCGATGATGTAATCGATGGCTTCAACGGCATCGATGGTGGTGCCGGAACCACCCGCGAGGAATCGGGCGGCGATGAGGCCAACCTGCCAATTGACTCCCGCGACACCGACCGCGTTGCCGCCCCGGGCTCCGATGGTGCCGGCGACGTGGGTGCCGTGCTTGTCGGCAGGAACGTAGAGCTGGCCGGAGTCGGCGGCGAAGTTCCATCCGGAGACGTCGTCGATGTAGCCGTTGCCGTCGTTATCGATGCCATCGACGGCCTCGTGTGAGTTGACCCAGATGTTGAGGTAGAGATCGGGGTGGGTCGTCTGGATGCCATCGTCGATGACGGCGACGATGACGCTGCTGGAGCCGGTGTAGCCGTTGGCCCAAGCCTGGACGGCCGCGGAGCCGTAGGTGTTGGCCGGAGTGGAGGCAGAGCCCAAAAGACCCCAAGTGCTGCCGCTGACCACGGACGGGTCGTTCGAAACGGCGGCGGTGCGGTAAATGAAGTTCGGTTCGATGGATTCGACGGCGGGATCATTGCGCAGCCGGTCGGCGAGCGCCTGGGGCGGCAATTCGCTGGCGACGAGCGTGAGTCCGTCCTCGCCGACGTTGGACATCGGGCGGGTCTGGACATGGCGCTTGATGCGCATGCGGCCTTCGCCCAAGGCACGGCGGAACTGGGCGTCCGATGCGCGCCAACGAAACTTGACGATGTACTCGCCGGGAACGCTTTCGGCTTCGGCGGCCTGGAGGGGCGTGGGTGCGAAGGTGTTCAGGCCGAAGGTTAATGCAGTCGCGAAAAGGCCAGTCAGCGAGCGCGCGCGCAGTCTCATATATGTATTGCCCAGCCTGAGCAGCGGCAGGCGAAGCTGGCCGACAGGGCTATTGTCATACATAGCATGGTTTCCTCCGCGCGACAAGTCGCGTTTCGGCAATGCCCGAGGCGCAACGGCAAGCGGGGAGTTGTATCCGAGCGACAGGTTGGCTACAACGCCGTCGTGAAACGATTACCCCTGCCGGCCGGCTGGCTGTTCAGTCTTGGCTGGATCGCGACGGCGGCCCCCATCGCGTTGCATCCGGCGAATCCGCATTACTTTCTATATCGCGACAAACCGACGCTCATCATTACCTCGGGCGAACATTACGGGGCGGTCATTCACCGGGGTTTCGATTTTCGGAAATATCTGGCGACGCTGGCGGCGGAGGGGATGAACGGGACGCGGATTTTCACGGGGGCATACGTGGAGCCGGCGGGGGCCTTCAACATCACGCGGAACACGCTGGCTCCCGGTCTGGGAGAGTTCATCGCGCCGTGGGCGCGAAGCGAAACGCCGGGGTACCCCAATGGAGGGAACACGTTCGATCTCACGCGGTGGGACGAGGCGTACTTCGCGCGGCTGAAAGATTTCTTCGGTGAAGCCGAGCGACGAGGAATTGTGGTGGAGCTGGCGTTGTTTTGTCCTTTTTACGAGGAGATGCAGTGGAAACTAAGCCCTCTGAAGCCGGAGAATAACGTGAACGGCCTCGGGGAAATGGCACGGACGAATGTTTATACACTGGATCGGAGCGGGGCATTGCTCGGGGTGCAGGAGGCGCTGACGCGGAAGCTGGTGACGGAGTTGAATGCGCACGACAATGTGATGTTCGAGATTTGCAACGAACCGTATTTCGGCGGCGTGACGCTCGATTGGCAGCATCACATTGCGGAAATCATCGTTCAGACCGAGCGGGCCTTGCCGAAGCGGCATCTGATTTCACGCAATGTGCAGAATGGCGCAGCGGTGGTCGACCGGCCGCACCCGGCGATCTCGGTCTATAATTTTCATTATGCCTTTCCACCGGATGCGGTGGGGATGAACTACGGGCTGGGGAAGGTGATCGGAGACAACGAAACCGGTTTTCGCGGGACGAACGATCTGGCCTATCGCGTGGAGGCATGGGCCTTTATCGTGGCGGGCGGCGGGCTATTCAATAACCTGGATTATTCGTTCGCGGTGGGATTCGAGGATGGGACATTCCTCTATCCCGCGACGCAGCCGGGCGGAGGGAATCCCGGGTATCGCAGGCAGCTCCGGGCGTTGCGGGATTTCGTTTACTCGTTCGATTTCGTGAAGATGGTTCCCGATGCATCGATCATCGTGGGCGGGGTTCCGGCGAATGCAAAGGCGCATTGCCTGCGGGACGAGGGAGTCGCCTATGCGATTTATGTGGGCCCGAAGTTGAGTTCGAAGGGAGAGGCGCCGGCGCATGGGGCAGAGATGATGCTGGAGTTGAAGGCGCCGAGCGGCAGTTATGAAGCGCGGTGGCTGAATCCGGCGAGCGGCGCGTACGAGAAAGCCGAAATGGCGCAGAGCCAGGCCGGCCGGTTGGTGCTGCGATCCCCGGCGTTCGAACACGACATCGCACTGAGCGTGCGGCGGAGATAAGGTTTCGATTCCTGAGCAAGCATATGCGCGTCTGGCTGTTGATTTTGTGGCTGGCGGCCGGGGTGGCCAAGGCCAAGGAGCCACCCAACATCGTCTGGATCATGGCGGACGATCTGGGATACGGGGAAGTCGGTTGCTACGGCCAGACAAACATCCAGACGCCACAGCTCGACCGGATGGCACGGGAGGGGTTGCGTTTCACGCGGTTTTACGCGGGATCGACCGTGTGCGCGCCATCGCGGGCGGTGCTGATGACCGGGAAACACACGGGGCACGTCTCGGTGCGCGGGAATGGCTCCGCGGAAGCGCAGCGATTGCGCGCGGGCGACCAGACGGTGGCCGAGGTCTTGAAGGCGCGAGGTTACGCGACCGGGCTGATCGGCAAGTGGGGGTTGGGATTGGCGGGGGACGAGGGGCATCCGAACCGGCAAGGGTTCGATTACTTCCACGGGTATCTGAGCCAGGTGCATGCGCACAACCACTATCCGGACTATTTGTGGCGCAACGAGGAGAAGGTGGCGCTGGCAAACGGAGTCGTGCCGGTGGGGAACGCGGGCGGCGGATACGCGACGAACGCCGTGGAGTATGCGGGGGACGTGTTGACGCGCGAAGCGCTGGGCTTTTTGGAACGGCATCGCGGCGGGCCGTTCTTTCTCTATCTATCGTACGTGGCGCCGCACGCGAACAACGAACGGACGCGGGCACTGGGGAACGGGTCGGAGACGCCGACACTCGCGCCCTACGAGGACCGGTCCTGGGCGGAGCCGCTCAAACGGCATGCGGCGATGGTGACCCGGCTCGATGCGCAGGTGGGAGCGGTGTTGGACCGGTTGCGGGCTTTGGGCATGGCCGAGAAGACACTGGTGATCTTTAGCTCGGACAATGGGCCGCATCGCGAGGCGGGACACGACGCGGCGTTCTTCCGACCAGGCGGGGCGTTGCGCGGATACAAACGAGATTTTTTCGAGGGAGGGATACGCGTGCCGACCATCGCGTGGTGGCCGGGACGGATTCGGGCGGGGCGGGAGTCGGATCATGTGGCGTATTTCGGGGACTTCATGGCGACGGCGCGGGAATTGGCGGGGCTGCCACGCGAAGCGGGATCGGATGGATTGAGTTTTCTCCCGACCCTGCTGGAACGAGGCCGACAACGGCGGCACGAGTATTTGTATTGGGAGTTTCATGAGGGCGGATTTTCGCAAGCCGTGCTGATGGAGGGACGGTGGAAAGGGATTCGGACGAAGCGGCGAGACGCGCCGATCCGGATTTACGATTTGCGAAAGGATCCCGGCGAGCAAACGGACCGGGCGGAAGCCCAGCCGCGACGGATGCGCCTAGTGGAAAAGCTGTTTACGTCCGCCCGAACGGACGATCCGCTCTGGCCGGTGCAAGAGGCGGCCCGCCGGTGAGGAACAACGATGCCCAATGATTCTCGCAGCCACGGCGACAGAAATTCGGCGTTCGCGCGTAGTGCCACCTGAATGAGACGCTCGAGACGGTCATGGTTCTGGGCCTGGTGCCTGCTGGCCGGTTGGGCCGCAGCCGCGCCGGGGATGCGGTCGGCCGAAACGGCGGCGGCGCAGGCGGTCGTGCTGTGGACCAAAGGAACGGTGCAATACGCGCCGGCCGGAACGTTCGATTGGTCCGACGCGCCGACCAACCAGACGCTCTACCCGGGCGATCAAGTCCGAACCGGCGAACGAAGCCGGGCGATGTTGCAACTGCGGGATCACTCGATGCTCCCGGTGGCGGAATTGACGACGCTGCGGCTGGTGGAACGTCCGCGCGGGCTGGGGTTGCAGATGTTGCGGGGGCTGATTTCGTTCTTCCATCGCGACCGGCCCGGGGAGATCGAGGTGGAGGGTGGCGGCGTGAACGCAACGATTCGCGGAACGGAATTTGTGTTCGGCGTCTCGGAGAACGGGGAGGTGCAAGTGACGCTGTATGACGGCAAGCTGGAGCTGGCGAACGCGCAGGGGACACTTAACCTGGTGAGCGGCGAGAGCGCCGAGGCGCGTCCGGGAGAAGCGCCCCGGCGGACGGCGGTGATACTGAGCGGCGACCTTACGGCGATTCAATGGGCGCTCTATTATCCGGCGATTCTCGATCTGGACGAATTGGACTGGAGCGCGCCGGAGGAGGCAGCCGTGCAACGAAGCGTGGCGGAATATCGTGCCGGAAATTTGCCGCGAGCGCTCGCTGAGTATCCGAGCGAGCGCGAACCGGCGACACCGGAGGAGCAGCTTTATCTCGCGGCGCTGTTGCTCTCGGTCGGCAATGTGGCGGAGGCAGAACGGCATTTGGAACGAGCGAGCGGCCGCGAAAAGCTGGCAGGGTTGGTGGCGGCGCATCGGGAATTGATCGCGGCCGTGCAGCGGCGGGTCGCAGGGACGAACCCGGCAGCGGCTCCGAAAACGGCGACGGCATGGCTGGCGCGATCCTACGCGCGGCAGAGCGCCTCGAAGCTGGAAGAATCGCGGGCAGCGGCCCGGCAGGCGGCGGCGATGGCGCCGAAGTTCGGCTTTGCATGGACACGGTGGGCGGAGACGGAGTTCAGCTTCGGGCGGGTTCGCGAGGCGGAAAAAGCGCTGGATTCGGCGCTGGCGATGATGCCGCAGAACGCAGAAGCCGTGGCGCTGCACGGGTTCGTGTTGGCGGCGCGAAATCGCATCGACGAGGCGCGTGGAGAATTCGAGCGCGCCCTCGTGCTCGATGGCGCGCTCGGGAACGCGTGGCTGGGGCGCGGGTTGTGCCGGATTCGGCAAGGGGATCTCGCAGGCGGGCGGGCGGATTTGCAGGCGGCCGCGGCGGTCGAGCCGCAACGGGCCGTGCTGCGGAGCTACCTGGGCAAGGGATTTTTCGAGGAACGGCGCGCGGAGCTGGCTTGGCACGAGCTGGAACTGGCGCGGCAGCTCGATCCCCTCGATCCGACGCCGTGGCTCTACGGCTCGTTGCTGGCCCGGGAGCAGAATCGCATCAACGACGCGGTGCGCGACCTGGATCGTGCGCAGGCGCTGAACGACAATCGCGCCGTTTTTCGTTCGCGCCTCTTGCTGGATCAGGATCGAGCGGTGTCGGCGGCGAATCAGTCGGAGGCGTTGCGGGAGGCGGGCCTGATCGCGCCCGCGGTCGAGACGGCATCGAAGGCGGTTGCCTCGGATTATGCGAATGCTTCGGCGCATCAACTCCTGGCAGACAGTTTCGCGAGCCCGGAGCGGATCAACCTGCGGTACGAAACTCCCCGCGCGAGCGAGTATTTGATGGCGAATTTGCTGTCGCCGGTCGGGGGCGGGCTGCTGTCGCCGACGGTGACGCAAGGAGAGTATTCGCGGTTGTTCGAGCGGGACCGGCTGCGGGTGTTCTCCCGCACGGATTATTTGAGCCGAGGGGCGTGGACGCAAAGCGGCGCAGTGGCGGGGGTTTTTGGCGGGACGGGTTTTCTGGCAGAAGCGTATTACGACACCGATCCCGGTGTGCATTCCAATACCGACCTCGAACACACCGCCTTCAGTCTGCAACTCAAGCAGCAGGTCGGGGATCGGGATACATTCTACGCGCAGGCGCTTCATTCGGAATTTCAAAGCGGCGATATCGCGCACTATCTGCAGCCGCTCGCGCGCGATCCCGATCTGCGGATTACGGAAGAGTTCGAACCGATCTTCGTGGCAGGCTGGCACCGGGCCTGGACGCCCGGGAGCCACACGCTGGTGCTGGCCGGCGTGCTGAATGGGGAGCAGACCGTGACCGATCCGACGCAGCCGATGCTCGGCGTGGAACTGAGTCCCGGGACGGCGCCGGCGGCATATCCCTTTCACATCGAGCAGCAATATCGCAATCGCACCCGCCTTTTCACGCTGGAGGCGCAACAGATTTTCGAAACCGGTTCCCATCTCTGGGTGGCGGGGGGGCGGTTGCAGCACGGCCATCTCGAAGCGTGGAACGAGCATGGAGCCAACGATGGTTACAATCCGTTTGTGCTGCCGGGCTCGGCGCAACGCGTCTCGCCGGAATTCCGACGCGCACAACTCTATTTATATGACCGCTGGCAGCTCGTTCCCTCATTCGCGGTGACGGCTGGGCTAAGCCTGGATCATGTCGAATCTCCGGCGAACTTTCGCTTCGCACCGCTCGGCGGGGAGGAGGAAATCGACCGCAGCGCGCTTTCGCCCAAAGCTGGGTTTGTGTGGCAACTGCCGAAAAGCACCTGGTTGCGTGGCGGTTATACGCGCTCCCTGGGCGGAGGGAGCTTCGATCAAAGTTTCCGGCTGGAGCCGACGCAAGTGGCGGGCTTCAATCAGGCATTTCGGAGCTTGATCCCGGAATCGGTGGTCGGAGCGCAGAGTGTGCCGGAGTTCGAAACGTGGCACCTCAGCCTGGAAACGCGGTTGGGGTCGAATACGTGGGCGAGCGTGGGAGGCGAATATCTGATGTCGGACGCGCGGCGGCAAGTTGGAGCCTATGCGGGGGATCCTGGCGTGTTCATGGCTCCCGTGGCGGTGGATCAGTCGCTCGATTATCGGGAGGCGGCCTTTTCGGCGAATCTTTCGCATCTGATGGGGCCGTGGTTCTCGCTGGCTGGCCGTTACCGCCTGAGCCGGACGGAATTGGAGCAACGGTTTCCGGCGTATCCGAATGTAACGCTGGCGGCCGAGGAGGAGGCCCTGCTCCACGAGCTGCGAGTGGCGCTCCATTTCAATCACGAGTCGGGGTGGTTCGCGACAGCGGAGGGGCTCTGGCTCAACCAGTTGAACGAAGCGAGTTCGCCGTGGCCGGACGAGGAATTATGGCAGGTGAATCTATACGCCGGATACCGCTTCTGGCGGCGGCATGCAGAAATTTCCGTAGCGTTGCTCAACGCAACGGATCAGGACTATCGATTGCATCCCTTGAGTTACCGAGTTTTGCTGGAACGGGAGCGCACGCTGGCCGCGCGGTTTCGCTGGAATTTTTAAGCCGGCCGACCTCGTCGAAGTTCGGATGGGACCGATTCCGGATGCGTCGTGTATGCTGGGGAACGCCGCGATGAATCGACAGAGAACACACCTTTCATACGCATTTCGCCTGTGGGCGGCGCTGCTGGGATGCTGGCTGGTGCAGGGGCAGGCCCTGCGGACGCCGGACGGGTTTGCAATCGAGCGGGCGGCACCCGAAGGGCTGCTGTCCTATCCCATGTTCGCGTGCTTCGATGAGGATGGACATCTCTATGTCGCGGAATCGTCGGGTCTCGACTTGTACGAAGAATTGCAAAAGCAAACGCGACGGTGCCGGGTGAAACGGTTGACCGATAAGGACGGGGATGGGGTCTACGAAACAGCGACCGTCTTCGCGGATAAGCTGGTTTTTCCGATGGGGCTGGCCTGGAGGGATGGGCGGTTGTATGTGGCCGATCCGCCGGACTTGATCACGCTGGAGGATGCGAACGGCGACGGCGAAGGAGAGAACCGGAAGGTGATTCTCTCGGGCTTCGGCCACATGGATAACGGCAGCCTGCATGGGTTAATCTTCGGGCCGGACGGCTGGCTCTACCTGACGATGGGGCAGCCGGATGGATACCATTTGCCCCGCGGAGATGGGACATTCGTGAAGAGCGAGGTGGGGGCCTTGCTACGCTGCCGGCCGGATGGTTCGCAGGTGGAAGTGCTGGCAAGCGGATTCGAGAATCTGGTGGAAGTGGTGTTTCTGCCGGAAGGGGAAATCGTGGGAACGCTGAATTGGTTTTCGCTGCCGGAGGAGGGATTGCGCGACGCGCTGGTGATGCTGGCACCTGGAGGGCGTTATCCGCTCAAGGGTCGCGCGCCGGTACTGCCGGAGTTTTTCGAAGGAGAATTGCTACCGGCGCTGGCACATTATCCGGCCGTGGCATTGAGTGGATTGGAGCTATACCGCGGTCGCGCGTTTCCAGAGATGAGCGGGCATCTCTTTAGCGCCCAGTTCAATGCCCGCAAGATCGTTCGGCACGAGCTCTCGAGACGCGGCGCAAGTTTCCAGACAACGGATCACGATTTCGTGACAACGAACGATCCGGACGTTCATTTTTCGGATGTTCTCGAGGACGCTGACGGCAGTCTGCTGGCGGTGGATACCGGCAGTTGGTATGTCCATCACTGCCCGACCGGCCGCATTCGAAACTCGCCCGCGCCAGGAGGATTGTGGCGAGTGCGCCACCGGGCGGCGGAGCGGCCGGCGGATCCGCGGGGGCGGCGATTGGAGTGGGCGCGCGCGACGACTCCGGGTTTGACCGAGCGCCTGCGGAGTCCGTGGCCGGCGATCCGAGAGCGGGCGGGAAAGCTGCTGGAAGGGCGGGCCGACGCGATATCCGGTTTGGGGCAATGGCTGGAGGAGGGCGAGCCGGAAGCGGCAAGGATTACGGCGGCGTGGGCGCTCGGCACCCACAGCGCGCCCTTGCGGGAAGTGTTGCGACGCCAGAACGATCCGCTCGCTCCCTTGGCGGCGCGCATTCTCGGCGAACGGCGCGATAGTTCGGCGGGAGCGGATTTGATGGCGGCGCTCGCGAGCCCCCGCGGCGCGTTGCGGATGGGAGCAGCGGAGGCTCTCGCCCGGACTGGCTCCACCGCAGCCGGCGCGGCGTTGGTGGAGCGGCTGGCGGTCGAGGAAGATCCCTGGGTGATTCACGCTCTGCACCGCGCCTTGCACGCCTGCAGCGATACCACGGAGTTGCGCGCCTTATTGAAGCACGCGAGCCCGGAGGGGCAGCGCGCGGCGCTGATCCTGCTGGATCAGTCGAACCGGCGGGCCTTGCGAGCCGAGGATGTCCTGGAGCGAATCGACACAGGCCATGCGGGGCTGCACGCGACGGCCATACGGCTGCTGGAGGCGCATCCCGAGTGGAGCGGCGCAGCGCGGGAACGGTGGCGGCGGCTTCAGGAAAAGGAGGTGGTTGACCACCGGGAAGCGCGGCTGTTCGAGGTGCTTTCAAGGATTTGCCATCGGGACGCGGCGGCGACAGCGGACCTGGCCGCCGCCTTGCGCTCCCCTGCCCCATCGTGGCGACAGCAGCGAGCATTGCAGGCCATGCGAGCGGCGAGCGTGACGCCGTTGCCGCCCGGATGGCACGAGCTCATCGACGTGGCGTTGCGAAGCGAGCATGCGGACGTCCGGCGCGACGCGGTGAACTTCGCCGCACGCCAACCGGAACGAGGCTGGAAACCGGTGCTGGAGGCGATCATGGCCGGAACACGGGATGGCCTGGCCTGCCGGCTGCCCGCGTTACGAGTGTTGCTGCGAAGCGATTCCTCGCTGGACGACCAGAAGACAGCGCTCTTGCTCGAAGCCTTGCGAGCAGCCGACCCTCCCGGAATCCAGCTCGAAGCGGCGGAATTGGTCGCGCGGAGCCGTCCCAATAGCGCACAACTGTTGGCCTTGGCCGGGTCCGAGAGTCCGTTCCTGGGGGCCGCGCACTTGATCGGAGCGGCGCGGAATGCAGGGCTGCGCGGAGGCGAACTCGCACCGGTGGCGGAGCAGATGATCGAGCGGCTGCGAGCGGGTGAGCCAGCGGCAGCGGAACAGGTGGCGTGGCTGGCGGAGAACTCACCCCCGGCGTTGGGGGGGAGAATCCGCGCCGCGCAAGAGGCGCGCGTTCACGCGCAGTCGACCAGGCTCGAGACCTATCTGCCGTTGCTGGGACGGAGCGTTTCGGACAGGGGGCGCAACGTATTCGAGAAGGCGGGCTGCGCGAACTGTCACCGGGTGGATTCGCCGGGGGAACGGGCGGGGCCGGATCTCAGCCGGATCGGCGGGATCCGCTCCGGCCGGGACCTGTTGGAATCGATCGTATGGCCGAGCGCGAGCTTCGCGCAAGGGTACGAAACGCTGCGCGCGAAGCTTGCGGATGGGGAAGCGTTGACGGGAGTACGGGTGAAGACCGAAGGCGGTCCGCTGCGGCTGCGCGATGCTTCCGGCCGGGAGATTCATCTGCCGCCGGAAACGCCGCTGGAACCTTCGCCCATTTCGCTGATGCCCGAAGGCTTGCTCAATGGGCTGAGCGAAGACGAAGTCGCGGACCTGCTGGCGTATCTCCAGTCGTTGAAATGAGAGAGGCTGGCCGGCGAACCGGCCAGCCTCTGTTCGAAAGTGAAACCAAGACACCCGGCCTAGGTGGCCAGCTTGGAGAGAAGTTCGTCGTTGGTCTTATGCTTTTTGCAGGCGGCGACGAGCGTTTCCATCGCTTCGATGGGGTTCAGATCGACCAGCGTGCGGCGGAGCTTGCGGATGGCCTCGAGGTGCTTGCCGGCGAAGAGCTTTTCTTCCTTGCGCGTGCCGCTTTTCGGAATATCGATCGCGGGGAAAAGGCGCCGATCGGACAGCTTTCGATCCAGAATCAGTTCCATGTTACCCGTGCCTTTGAACTCCTGGAAAATGAGTTCGTCCATCCGGGAGCCGGTGTCGACGAGCGCGGTGGCGATGATGGTGAGCGAGCCGCCTTCCTCGATCTTGCGGGCCGAGGCGAACATTTTGCGCGGTATCTCGAGCGCTCGGGCATCCACCCCGCCGGTCATGGTGCGTCCGCTGCCGCCGTGAACGCTGTTGTACGCCCGGGCGACGCGGGTGATGGAATCCAGAAGCACGAAGACATCGCGACCGGCCTCGACCATCCGGCGGCAGCGCTCGATCATGAAGCGGGAGAGGCGGACGTGGGTTTCCAGGTCCTGGTCGTTCGAAGAGGCGACGACCTCGGCCTTCACGGAGCGCTGAAAGTCGGTGACTTCCTCCGGGCGCTCGTCGATGAGCAGCACGATGACGTAGGCCTCGGGATGGTTCGCCGTGACGGAGTTGGCGATTTGTTTGAGACTGGTGGTTTTGCCGGTGCGGGGCGGGGC
>CAYZKY010000155.1:0-14850 GCA_964478815.1 uncultured Verrucomicrobiota bacterium | reverse complement strand
AGAATGCTATTCCCGCCGCCAAGGCCAACCAGGTTTTCGACCTGCTGGAAAAGTTCGCCGGGTACGGTTTCAACAAATCGCACGCGGCGGCCTACGCCATCGTCGCGTATCAGACGGCTTACCTGAAGGCCAACTATCCCGTCGAGTTTCTCAGCGCCATGATGACGAACGACATGAGCGACACCGCGAAGCTCGGCATTCTCATCAACGAAGCGCGCTCGATGGGCGTGGAAGTGCTGCCGCCGGACGTCAACGAAAGCCTCGTGGCCTTCGCCCCGGCGCGCGAGGGCACCGTCATTCGGTTCGGGCTGGCGGCTATCAAGGGCATCGGCGAAGTCGCGGTGCAGAGCTTCCTCGATACCCGCAAAAAGGATGGGCGATTCGAATCGCTGCCGGATCTTTGCGAGCGGACAGATACGCGCACCGTCAACCGCAAGGTGCTCGAAGCCTTGATCCGCTCCGGCGCCTGCGACTGCTTCGGCGAAACCCGCGCCACCCTGTTCAATCAGATCGATCGGACCCTCGCGCGCGCCGCGAGCATCATCCTGGATCGCCAGCGCGGCCAAACCTCGCTCTTCGGCGCGTTCGAAGCGGCGGCGCCCGCCCAGGCCGAAAAGTTCGCGCGCCTGCCCGAGTGGCCGCAGAATGAAATCCTCGCCGCGGAGAAGGAACTGCTCGGCTTTTACGTCACCGGCCACCCGCTGACGCCGCTCGTGCCGTTGCTCGAGAAGTTCGCGTTGCACAACAGCGCCACGGCAGCTCAGGTGCCCGCGCGGAGCGTCACGCGCATCGGCGGGATGGTCACCGCCGTCCAACAGGGGATTTCCAAAAAGACGAACAAACCGTACGCAATGGTCACGCTGGAAGACCTCCAGGGCTCCTTCCAGATGCTCTGCGTGAACGAGAATTTCGATAACTACCGCGAGCTGTTGAAACCCGGCGCCGCCCTCCTGATCGTGGGCGAAGTGAACAACGGCGAGGATAAGCCGAAGCTCTTTCCGCAGGAGATCATGCGGCTGGAGGATGCCCCGGCACGTTACACCAAGCAGGTGCATCTTCGGCTCCATACCTCGCACCTCACGCCGGAAAAGATCGAACAGGCCCGCGGCCTTACCGCCGCCTTTCCCGGCAAGACTCCCTTGTTCCTCTGCCTGCGTTACCCGTCGGGCGAAGTGGTCTTTGTGGAAGCCCACGAAAAGTACTGGGTCGGCCCGAACTGGGAGCTGCAAAAGCAAACAGACGACCTCTTCGGCGAGGAAACCTACTACGCCAGCGTCGACATTTCCCTCCCCGAGCCGCAGCGCCGCAAATGGGAAAAGCGCGCTGGCGACTCTGACGAATAACCCCTGCCAAGGCCGTCCTTGGGTTTCGGCTCCTTATCGGCAACCCGCCGCCGGGCCGTTCTGTGCATAGCGCTGGGGTGATGCGGGAAGCCGGTCAAATAATATTCGATGATCGATGTCCTCCCGTAGCCGCTTCGTTCGTCGCAATGGTGAAAGTCGAAAGACGAAAACGAACAAAAACTGAAACGAACCGTATGAAAATGAAATTCACTTCACTCTTCGCCGCATTAATCGCCACCGCCGCGTGGTTGCACGCAGCCGAGCCGCTTTCACCGAAGGGGTCGGCGGAGTTCGAACGGCTGAAGACGCTGGTGGGAACATGGAAAGGCCAAACCGATATGGGCCAGGGCCCCATCGAAATGACCATGAGGTACCGGCTGCTGGCCGGCGGGAGCGTGCTCGAGGAGCGGGTGTTCGAGGGAACCTCGATGGAGATGGTGACGATGTTTTACGAGAAAAACGGCAAGCTGGCGTTGACCCATTACTGCGTCGCGGGGAATCAGCCGGCCATGTTGCTCAAGCACGCCGACGCGAAGACGCTGGAGTTCGATCTCGATCCGGCTTGCGCGCTCGATACCGCCAACGGCATGCACATGCGCACGCTCAAACTCCGTTTCGACGACGCCAATACCATGACGGCGAGTTGCAAGGCCTACATCGACGGCCAGCCGCAGCCGGAAAAGCCCTGCACCTTGAAGCGCGTGCCGACGGACTCGGCCGTGGCCACGAAGTAGCGCAAGGCCGTTGGGATCTGCCGCCCGCTCCTTACGCCGGAGCGGGCGGGTGGGCGGCGCACCGGCCCGCGCTTCGATTCCTGTTTGCAAGGGCTCCGATTTGCGCTTTCATCCGCGGAAACTGCCTGGCCCACTGCCTTATGAAAGCGCCGCTTGTCACATTCGCCTTCGTGTTGGGATGGATCGGCTCCCTCGCCGCCGCCGAGCCGGAGAATCCCATTCTCTATCCCGATTCCAAGCTGGAGTCGGTCCACATTCGCAATGTCCAGCTCAACAGCGGGCTCACCGAGGGTCCGGCCGTGGCCCCCGATGGCAGCATTTACTTCACCGACATGCCGTTCGGGAAGGACAACGGGATGATCCTCCGGTTCGATCCGGCCACCCGCCGTATCACCGTCTTCACCGACAATTCGGGCAAGTCCAACGGCCTCACCTTTCTCTCCGATGGTTCCATGGTTTCCTGCGACGGCGCGGATGGCGGGGGCCGCCGCTTGATCCGCTGGGATTTGGCCTCACGCCAGGGTTCCACTCTTGCGGATCGTTTCGAGGGCAAGCGGTTCAACTCTCCGAACGATCTCTGTGTCGATCTGAAAGGCCGCATCTATTTCACCGATCCCCGCTACGGCGGAACGGAACCGAGAGAGATCGAGCGCGAAGCGGTCTACCGTCTCGACAAGGACGGCCGGGTCATTGAAATCACTCGCGACGTCGAGAAGCCCAATGGCATCGTCCTCAGCCCCGATCAACGCACACTCTATGTGGGCGATCACAACAACGGCGGCAATCGCCTCCGGCCCACGGATCCCGAACCCAAACGTGGCGCGATGAAGGTTTATGCGTTTCCGCTGGATGAGGATGGCCGCGTCCATGGCCCACGCCGTACCCTTGTCGATTTCGGCAAGGAAAACGGCTGCGACGGCATGACGGTGGATGCCACAGGAAACGTGTATCTCACCTGCCGCAGCCTCGCCCGGCCCGGCGTGATGGTCGTAAATCCCGCCGGTAAGGAACTCGCCTTTGTGGAGACCGGCCCGCGCAACCAAAGCGGCCTCTTCGATGACTGGAAAGGCATCCCGAGCAACGTCGAATTCGGCATCGGAGCGGACGCCCACTCACTGTACGTGACCATCGACAAAGGGCTTTCCCGCATCCGCGTCAAAACCCGCGGGTTCCATCCGCATCTCGCCGTCCGCTGATTTACCTGCCATGCACGCTCCCACCGCGCAGTCGATCCTCGTCGGCACTCCTCCCTTCGTGTTCGAAGCCGATGCCAATCCCGTCCAGCGCCCGCCCGGCTTCACCTGGAAGGAGGTAGCCGGCGTCGATTTCGATTCAAAAGGACGTATCTACGTCTTCAATCGCGGCGATCATCCCATGATGATCTTCGAAGCGGATGGCCGTTTCGTGACCTCCTGGGGCGAAGGCATCATTGCGCGCGCGCATGGCATCACCATCGCGCCGGATGATTCGGTATGGTGCTGCGATGATGTCGATCACACCGTCAAAAAGTTTACCCCGGATGGCCTCCTCCTGATAACCCTCGGCACCAGCGGCAAGCCTGCCGACACCGGCGCGACCAGCATGGACTATCGCAACATCACCCATGCTGGCCCGCCCTTTCATTATCCGTGCAATCTCGCGATTGGTGCCGCCGGGCAACTCTACATCGCCGACGGTTACGGCAATGCCCGCGTTCACGAATTCACACCTAATGGAAAATGGGTGCGCTCGTGGGGCGAGCCCGGCTCCGGCCCAGGGCAATTCCACCTGCCGCACGGGATCGCCGTTCATCGCGACGGGTCGCTCTACGTCGCCGATCGGGAGAACTCGCGTATCCAGATCTTCACGCCCGAGGGCCAGTTCAAGTCGGAGATCACCGGCCTCGTTCGCCCCTGTCAGGTGACTTTTGACGCCTCCGGCAACATGTTCGTCGCGGAGCTGGGCTGGAAGGCGGGCGTCTGGCCTGGCACGCAACCGCCCACACCCGACGCCACCGGCGGCCGCGTCAGCATTTTCAGCCCCTCCGGTCAACTGCTGGCCCGTTGGGGCGGCGGCAAAAACCCCACCGCTCCCGGCGATTTCTTCGCCCCGCACGACATCCGCCTGAATGCCCGCGGGGACATCTTTGTTACGGAGGTCACCTGGTCGGCCGGCGGCAATAAGGGTCTCGTCCCGGAAGATTGCCACGCCCTCCAACGCTTTAATCGCCGATGAAAGCCTGGCGTTTCCATGCCTTCGGCGATTTGCGCCTGGACGAAGTTCCCGTTCCCGAACTCAAGCCAGGCCATGTCTTGGTCGAACCACTCGTCGTTCAGCCGAGCGTCACCGAAGCTCAACTCGCCTTCGGAATCCGCACGCTGGCCTACGAGCGAGTGAAACACCGCCTTGAGGCCGATGCGCCGCTCCAACTCTTCGGTCACGAATTCTGCGCGCGCATTCTCGAAGTCGGTCCCGGTGTCCAGCGGTTTCGACCGGGCGACCGCATCGCGGCCCGTGCGAAACTTCCGTGTGGAGCCTGCCCCCTCTGCCTTTCGGAACGCACCGCGCTCTGCCGCCGCGGTCCGGTCATCGGTTTCGATCTGCCTGGCTGCTTTAGTGAAATTGCCATCCTGCCGGAAATTGCGCTCGTCAAAGTCGATGACCGCATCACCGACAGCGAAGCCGCCTGCCTGCAATCGCTCAGCGACAGTGTCGCCGCCGTCGAAACGGCTGACATCCGCGTCGGCAACTCCGTGGCCATCTTCGGCCAGGGCAGCATGGGCCTCGAGTGTCTGCAAATCGCCCGCCTCTGCGGGGCTGGTTTGGTCATGACGGTCGATGTGCGCGACGAGTCCTGCCGCATTTCGCAGCAACTTGGCGCCGACCACGCGATTAATGCGCGCGACACGGATCCCGTTCAGGCTATCCTTGACCTCACCGAAGGGAACGGCGCTGACATCGTCTTCGAATGCGCCGGGGGCAGTCCCAAGCAAGGCCTCGCCGGCACGGAGACATTGCGCCAGGCCATGCGCGCCGTTCGTTCCGGCGGTAAATTGGTCGGCGTCTCCTGGTTCGGTTCGGCCTTCGAAGTCGATATCGATTATTTGCGCGAACGAAGCCTTCGCTACGTCTTTCCCGACATCAGCACCCAGGCCCATCTCGAATACACCGTCCGCCTGGCCGCCACCGGCCGCGTCTCGCTCAAGCCGACGATCACCCACATGCTGCCAGGGATCGATCAAGTCCCCAAGGCCTTCGAAATCACCGCCAACAAGGGCAAATTCCAGGCCATCAATCCCGCTCAGGTGATCATGCGCGCATCCGCGAATACCGCCGGTCCCGCCGCATGAATTTCGGCGAACTTCGGTTCTGGAGCATCTTCCTGACCGGCCTGCTCCTGATGCTTCTTGGTCGCGCGGTTGTCGCACTCATTCGTGGCGGCGCGCTCTTGTCCCGTTACGACAAACTCACTTTGGCCGCGCTCGGACTTTGGATGCTCGGCGCCGTCAGCCGCGAAACGCTCGCGATTTATCTTGTCGTCGTCTTCACGACCTACTGGGGATTGAAATGGATCGTGCGGGGTGGGCATGGCTCCGTCCATTGGCTCTGGATTCTCGTCCCGCTCCAACTGGCGCCCTTGCTCTACTACAAGTATGCGCGTTTCATTCTCGAGCAAGTCCTGGATCGTCCGCCGGAATTCCTGGCGGACCTGGTGATCCCCGTCGGCATTTCCTTCTACTCCTTCCAGAAGATCGCCTTCGCTGTGGACACCCTGGTGCTCCGTCGCGACTTGCCCAAGTTTCTCGACTACCTGAATTTTGTGGGCTTCTTTCCGCAGCTCGTCGCCGGTCCCATCGAGCGGCGCGAGGACTTGCTTCCTCAGATCGAGCGCTTCCGATTTCGATGGTTGCCCGCGAGCATCGACGAAGGGGTGAGCTGGATCGCTCTCGGCTTGTTCTTCAAGTGCTGTCTCGCCGACAACCTCGCCACCTTCTTCGATCCGCTGGCTGCCGGCGGCCCACTCACTATTTGGAAGCAGAATGTGCTCTTTGGCCTTCGCATCTACTATGACTTCGCCGGCTACAGCCTCGTCGCCGTCGGCCTCGGCAAATGCCTCGGCATCGATCTCACGTTGAATTTCCTCAGCCCATACTGCTCTCAGTCGCCGGCTGAATTCTGGCGGCGCTGGCACGTCACCTTGAGTCAATGGTTTCGGGACTATGTCTACGTTCCGCTGGGCGGCGGCCGGGTCAAATGGTGGGCGGCCAATGTCTTGCTCGTCTTCCTTGTCTCCGGCATCTGGCACGGCGCGGGTTGGAACTTTGTGCTTTGGGGACTCATCCACGCGCTCCTGCTCATCGCGCAACGCCTGATGCCGGACGTTCGCTGGCCCCGTTCGCTCGGCTGGGCCACCACCCTCTTCTTTGTTATCCTTTCCTGGCTCTTCTTTTATGAAACCCGCTCCGGACCCTTGTTCGAAAAACTCGCCCTGATCGCCAATCCCCTGGCTTACTCGATCACCGAAACCATTCAGGCCGTGCAGAGCATCCGCGACCCGAACACGTACGTCTGCACCTGTTTCGTGTTGCTCAGTCTGATCACGTTGCTGCTCGAATGGCTCTCTCTGCGACGGGGCAATCATCCCTATGTGCTTCTGCGCACCCCGGTTGTGACGGCGTGTCTGATTGTGCTCACCGTCTGGCTCGCGCCCGGCAAGACGAATGACTTCATCTACTTCGCATTCTGACGCCGCGGCCCCGCGCCGCCTCCCGAGAAAGCTGCTGCTCGCGCTGCTCGTCGCGATTTTAGCCTGGCTCGTCTCCGCGACGTACACCTTGCGATGGAACCCCGAAGTCGCTCTGTTTCGCCACGCCGCGCTCGTGAAGCTGGCCTGGTCGCAGCATCTCGACCAACAATTCACTAACAAAACCATCGTTTTCGGCGGATCAAGCTCCACCTTCTCCATTGATGCCGCGCTCGCCCTGCGCGAACGCCAGACTCCCATCGCCAACCTCGCCCTCGGCGCAGGGCTCGGAGCCAAAGTCCTGACCCGTTTCGCCCTCCAGCAAGCGCACGCCGGCGATACACTGCTCATGATGTTCGAACCCGGCCTCCTGGCGGCGGATCTGGAACCCACTCAACTCGGTCAACAAATTGCCATCGCACTGGGCCGCCCCGCCCTCGCCCACCCGGCGGATGAGCTACTGCCCACCGAGCGATTGCCGGCCCGCATTTACGGCGCGGCCTTGCGCCCCGGCGGCTATCACTTCTTCACGCTCCTTGGCAAAGTCATACGCCGGCAACCGCTTTACCGCTACACGACGACCGACTTCGATGAGGCGGGCCAGCAACAAACGACCGCCCGCGCTCCCTTGAGCACGCCACGCGGCCAAGTGAAACTCTCCGAACCGGCCCGGCTTTGGTTGCGCCAGCTCCGCGACGAGTGTGATCAGCAGAACATCCGGCTGATCTACGCGCTTCCCTGGGCCTACTGCCCGCCCGAACAAACCGAAGCCTTCCAGCAGGAAAACGAGCATTTCCTCGCCCAGATCGCCGCATTCATGCCGGTCTTGAATGAGCCGCGCCGGGGTGCCTACGGCGCGGCCGAACACTTCGCGGATACCGCCTACCATCTCAACAAGCAGGGTGCCGCCCTCCGCACTCGTGAATTGCTCGACGCGCTTGATAAATCCCGCCGCGCGGGCTTATGACCATCCCGCCGAGCGCTCGAATCCAAACTTTACGGATGTCCGATCCAGGAATACCTTGTCCGTCATGATCCCTCGGCCCAGGACATCGTTCGGCGCGGGCTTCGACGCGGCGCGCTGGTCGCGCCGCCACTTGCTCAAGGTCGGCGGGCTGGGCCTGCTGGGCCTGACGATGCCCCGCTTGCTGGCGGCGGAGTCGAGCGCGGCCAAGCTCGTGGCGCGGGCCAAGTCGGTAATCTTTCTCTTTCAGTTTGGCGGCCCGAGCCATATCGACATGTTCGACCGCAAGCCCGACGCGCCGGAAGGAATTCGCGGGCCGCTCAAGGGCATTCCCACCAACCTGCCTGGCCTGCAGGTGTGTGAAGGGCTCGAGCGCGTGGCGAAGGTGATGGACAAGGTGACGCTCATTCGCAGCGTTCACCACACCATGAAGAATCACAATTCCGCCTCGTACTACGCGCTCACCGGCCACGCGCCGCCGCTGGACGACATCCGCCTCCGCGATTCGCTCGATCTGTTCCCGTGCTACGGCTCGGTCATCGACAAGCTCGCGCCGAGCCGGGCGGAAATTCCGACCTCCATTTCCTACCCCTACGTCATTCGCGACGGAGCCGTGACCCCCGGCCAGCACGCCAGCTTTCTCGGCAAGGCCCACGATCCGTTCCTCGTCACGCAAGACCCGAATGAAGCCGGGTTCAAGCTGCCGGAGCTGAGCCTGCCCGCCAATGTTTCTTACGAACGATTGGTGGCCCGGCGCGAGATGCAAAAGCTGATCGATGCCCAGGCGCGGCTGCTCGATTACTCGGCCGCGGTGCGCGGGATGGACGCGTATTACGAAAAGGCCCTGGCGATGCTGCATTCGGAAACGCTGCGCCAGGCCTTCGATCTTTCCGCCGAGCCGGAGGCGATTCGCGAAAAGTACGGCCGCACCAGCTACGGCCAGAGCTGCCTGCTCGCCCGGCGGCTCGTCGAGGCCGGCACCAAATTCGTGACCGTCTATTTCTCCAGCAATATCGGCGGCCAAAGCACCACCGGCGGCGGCTGGGATACGCATGGGTTCAATAACACGCGGATGTATCCCATCATCGAGAAGTATCACTTGCCCATCACGAACCAAACGCTGCCGGTGTTCCTCGAAGACCTCGACGAACGCGGCTTGCTTGATACTACGCTCGTCGTCTGGATGGGAGAATTCGGGCGCACGCCGAAGATCAACGAAAACGCCAGCCGCGATCATTGGCCGGATTGCTACACCGTGCTGCTGGCCGGGGCCGGGGTGAAGCGCGGTTTCATTTACGGCGCTTCGGACAAGAACGGCGCGTATCCGGCGGAGAACCCCGTCCGCCCGGACGATCTCGCCGCCACGATGTTCTACCTGCTGGGCGTCGATCCGCATACGCATGTCTACGGCGTCGGCAACCGCCCGGTGCAGATCGCCGATGGCGATCCGGTGATGGATGTCATCGCGTGAAGCGGGCGGTCTGGTATTTCCCGGCCCTCTGCGCGGCCGCCGCCTGGGCGCAAGGCCCGAGCATCTCCAGCCTGGAGCCGCGGGCTCTGGTGCCCGGCCAGAAGAACATCCTCCGCGTCCACGGGAACCGGCTCGACACCGAAGTTCGGCTCTGGTGGTCGGGCGGCGGAGCCATACGCCGGCTCGAAGAAGCGCCAGATGGCCAGGCCGCCTTTGAGATCGAAGTTCCCGCCGCGCTGCCGCCGGGAGTCGAATATCTTCAACTGGCCGGCCCACAGGGCCTTTCGAACATCGAACTCATCGCGGTCGATCCATTGCCGACGCAGCCCAGCCGCACGCCCAGCCGGAGCGTGACCAATGCCACGGCCATCGATCTGCCTGGCGCATGGGAAGCCGTCCTGAAGAACGAAGAGGTCGACTACTTTTCCTTCACCGCCCGCGCCGGGGAGTCCATTCCCATCGAAGTCGTCGCGCATCGCCTCGGCTCGCCAATGGACCCCGTGGTGCGTGTCCTTGATGCGGCCCGCCGCGAATTGACGCTCGGCGAAGACGGCGCGGGAGGCACGCGCGACACCCAGATGGAATTCCGCAGCCCGGCAGATGGCCGGTACATCCTGGCCGTGCATGATGTCGGCTATGGAGGCGGCTCGAACTTCAAGTATCGGCTCCGCGTCGGCGCCTCGTTCTTGCCCGGCTTTCCCTGGAGGCAAGGCTCGGTGGTCGGAGCAGCGCCCCACTCGGAAATTGCGAGCTTGCCGTTCGAGTTCGCCGCGACCCTCGGCGAAACGAACTCGATCCGTTTCCGCATCGCATCGGGCCGGAAGGCGGTGTTTCGGTCCTGGACGCGGAGCATGGGTTCTCCTTGCGATCTCGTCTTGCGCATCACGGACACGAACGGCCTCACGGTGGCGGAAAGCGATCCCACCCGGCCGAACGATGCCGCTCTGACCAACACGTTCCCATCCGGCGGCGAGTATATTCTCGCCATCACCGGGTTGACGGGCCGCGAACGGGATGGCCGCTTTCGCATCGCCGCCGCCGAGTTCATTCCGGGTTTCGAACTGACCACCGAATCGAGCCGGATCGAAGTCGCGCCGGGCGGCACGGCCAAGCTCAAGCTGGCCGTCGCGCGGTTCGACTACGCCGGCCCGATCGATCTGGATCTCTCCGGCCTCGGCGAAGGCTTCAGCGCGGAATCCACTGAAATCCCGGCGGGCAAGAAGGAGTTGGAACTTCAACTCACCGCCAGCGCCGATTGGACGGGCCCGGCCTTTTGGCGGACGCGCCTCGTAGGCCGAAGCCGCGACAGCACCTTTTCGGCACCCCTCTCCGTGCGGCCCAGCTTGCGCAAGAGCTATCCGCTCATGCTGCACTTCCACGAAGACCTCGAACACACCCTCGGGCTCGGTATCACCAGCCGGCCAACTCCCTGAGCGACTTTCAGATCGGCTCTGAAGCCGGGCCGAAGGTGACCGGCTTTTTCAGAGCAGCCTGCAATCGCCGGAGAAACTGCGCGCGTGGGATGGTCGTCACGCCCAGCGGCACCGTGCCGCGTGTGGGCATCTCCACGTCCAGAAAATCATAGCCGCGTTCGCGGAGACGCTGCACCAGGTGGAAGAGGGCGATTTTCGAAGCGTTGCTCACCCGGTGAAACATCGATTCGCCGGCGAAGTAGGCTCCCTGCCCAAGACCGTAAACGCCGCCGATAAGCTGCCCGGATTGCCAGATCTCGACGCTGTGGGCATGGCCAGCGGTGTGCAACGCCGTGTAGGCCTCGACAAACTCGGGAGTAATCCACGTCGTGCGGCGGTTGGGTGTGGGTGCTGCGCAGGCTTCGATCACCTGGCGGAAAGCTGTATCGTATGTGACTTCAAACCCACCCTGCCGGAGCACGCGTTCCAAACTCCGCGAGATGTGGAAGCCATCGAGTTCCAGAATAGCCCGGGGATCGGGCGACCACCAGGTGACTGGCTGGACTGTCCAGGGAAAGCATCCCGACCGGTAAGCCTGGAGCAACTCGGGCACCGTCAGCTCCCCGCCGATGCGGACCAGATTCTGGTCGATGGAGGCTTCCAATTTCTCGAAAGCCTGAGCTTGCCCATCCGCCACGGTTAGCCCTCCGGGTCGATCGCTTCGAGCAGAGCGCACTCGAAGAAGTTGCCCACCTCCATCGCCCAGGCGAGTTCCACATTCGCCTCCGTCAAAGAGGGCAGCGTGTAGATATCCTGGGTCGGGGAGCCCAACTTCACCCAACTCCCGACGCGGATGTCGTTGAACACTTGCAGGAGCCACTCGGCCTCGGCGCGGCCCACGCGAAACACAAAACCGAACTCGTTGGGCGCGAAGCGATCCGCGGCGGTCAGAAGCGTTTCGAGCCGGCGTTTGTTTTGGGCCTGCTGCTCGGCGAGGGCCTCCTCGAGAAGTTTTTGCGCCTCGGCGAGTTCATCGTTGGGCTGCCTGGAGAGGGGGCGCCGGGCGGTGCCGAGCACCGGGTAGCGGGCCAGCAGGATTTCCATCATGGCGCGTTCCCGCTTGCCGATCAGGAAGGAGAGGCCCTCCTCGTCTCTGGATAAAAGCTTCACGCCGGGGTGTTATTCCAATGTGCGTTCAAAATGATTGGAATTACTCATCCCGCTCGAGCGTGGCATGCAGGCTGTACTTCTGAAGCTGATGCACATAATGCTCGGCTTTCTCGAAGGACTCCTTCGCGAGCACGCTCTTGCCCGTGGTGTGAACTTGCATCATGTGCAGCTCGGCCTTTTGGCGCGGCCAGCCGAAAACGACTTGAAACACATGGGTGACGTAACGCATCAGGTTCACCGGATCGTCCCAGCAAATCACGAGATACCCGGGCTCCAGGGCATCGTTGGTTTCCGTCTGTCCGGCTCGGCCCGGACGGACCAGCGGTTCTGCGATTTCAGGCATGTTCAGGTTCGGTCGGGCGCGGTTGGGCACGCCTCAGGCAAGTTCCCACACGGACCGCCGCCGGGCAAGAGCCGGACCTTCGCGGGGACTCCACCGGATCCTTCGATGCGTTCCGATCGGACGTCGCGAGCCCCTGGATGATGCGGGCGCTCGACAGCACGGCCTGCCGCTCGGCTCCGGAGAGATCGAGAGCGGGTGCCGCCAGGTCATTCAACACCGCTTGCAAAGCGCCGGCGGCCGGTGGGCCGAGCGCCAGATGGAATGCCTGCTCCAACCCCGATCGGCTCGCTCCAACAATCGGTGGAACATTTGTTGGGCCAAAGCCTGAAATTGACCGGCAGTTTTAATCGCGCCCCTGGCCGGCCAAGGCTCCAGAAGGGCGGGAGCGGGCTTGCTCCGTGCCGGGAATGCGGGTAGATGGGCGCATGTACAAGATCGTCGGCGGGGATCGCCAGGAGTACGGGCCGGTGCCGTTGGAAGCCGTCCGCCAGTGGATCGCCCAGGGCCGCGCCAATGGCCAGACGCTCGCTTCTTTCGAATCCGGCCCGTGGAAGCCGCTGGCGAGCTTTCCGGAACTGGCGAATGACCTCCAAGCCAGCGCGCCGCCGCCGCTGCGGCAGTTCCAGGGAGCCCCTCCGACGGGCCAGCGCACGAACGGCCTGGCCATCGCCGGGCTGTCGTTCGGGCTGCTGGGGTTGCTGTGTTGCGGGCCGTTCGGAGGCATTCTGGCGATTATCTTCTCGACGATCGCGGTGGTGCAGATGAGCCGCTCGCCCGATCTCTATTCCACGCCGAAGGTGGTTCCCTGGCTTGGGATCGGCTTGGGGATTTTCGATCTGCTCCTCTCGATCTATTTGTATCGTTCGGGGGCAGTGGAGCGGCTGCTCGAGGAACTTCAGCGGCGATGATCCCGCCCCGGCTTGAACCGGCTCCGGCTCTGCCCCGCCGGGGGCGTGGGCTGCCGCTGTTTGGGGCCGCGGTTTTCCTGGGGATCGCCGCCGTTTGGTCGGCGCGCTTGGCGCTCCAGCAGAATCTGGTGTGGGGATGCCCGATGCTTCAGCTTACGGATGTGCCCTGCCCTTTTTGCGGCGGCACCCGGGCGCTAGCCGCGCTGGCCGCGCTTGAAGTCCGCCAGGCCGTGGCCTTCAACCCGCTCGCCGTGCTCGGCCTGGCCCTCTGGCCCTTCGCGCTGAAACATCGCGACGCGCGTTGGTTATGGCCAGTGGGCAGCGCGCTGCTCCTCGCCAACTGGCTTTACCTTTGGCTCCGGCTCCCGCGTTGAAGCGGAGGGCATCGGCGCGGGGTTCCACTTGTTCGGAGGGCGGCTTCCGCTAAGTTGCACGAGTGACGTTTCGAAATCTGTGGCCGGCCGGGTTCGGCCTGATGCTCCTCCTCGCCGGTTGCCGGAAAAAGGAAGAACCGCCGCCGCCGGTCTATACCAACGCTCCGGCTCCGGCTTCGGCCCCCGCGCCAGCCACTCCATCGGCGTCCACCAATGTGGCACCCGTTCGGGAAGCGCCGCCGCCGCCGGTCGTGGAAGCCAAACCGACTCCGCCGCCGGAACCGGCCAAGCCCGCCCTCCCCGGCCAGGATCTTTACGATAAAGCCATGGCCCTCTTGAAATCCGAAGGCGGCGACACCGCTTACCAGGAAGCCACCGGCCTCCTCCGCCAGGCCTCCGATCTCGGCCACGCCGAGGCCCAGCAAGCGCTCGGCCTATGCTACCTGACCGGCCAAGGGGTGACGCGCGACTCGAAGGCCGCTCTGGAATGGCTGAACAAAAGCGCCGCCGCCGGGAGTGCCGAGGCGGAGTTCAAGCTCGCCAGCCTATACATCCAGGGCCGTGCGGTTCCCCAAGACTTTGCCAAAGCCATGGAATTCGCCCGCAAGGCCGCCGCGCAGGGCCATGTCGAAGCCCAGTATAATCTCGGCACGCTTTACATGGCCGGCCAAGGCGTGACCAACGACCTCACCGAGGCGGTTCGGTGGTTCCAAAAAGCGGCTGAAGGAGGCCACGCCACAGCCCAATCCAACCTTGGCGTGCTCTTTGCCAGCGGCCGGGGTGTCGCCTTGGATATGCAACAAGCGGTCCATTGGTTCCGCAAAGCCGCCGAGCAAGGCCAGCGGAGCGCCCAGTTCAACCTCGCCCAGGCCCTGACCGAAGGGAAAGCCCTCCCCCACGACGCCGTTGAGGCCTATAAATGGTTCTCGCTCTCCGCCGAACAAGGCGACCGCGATGCCGAGCGCCGCCGCGCCGAAATCGGCGCCACCCTCTCCCCCGCCGACCTCGCCGAAGGCATCCGCCGTGCCGCCGCCTTCCGCCGTTCCCTCCGCGCCGCCGCCAGCCCGTGACGCCGTCGCAGGACACGACGGACCAAAGCCAAACCATTCCTGCGTGAAATGCTCCTTCATCCAGGTCACAATACGGGCCGGCGCAGATTTCTGCGCCGGTTGCGGCGCTCCGTCGCGACGTAAAGATGATCGTTGCCCCATCGGAGCCGAGTTTCACGATGGAACAGCCTTCTCACGTTGCAAACGCACCTCGATTTCAGCAGGTTCACTGAGCGAACCGTGCAACACCACTGTCTTTGTTTGACCTTATCGCAGTTTAGATGCGCTCGCCCTGAGATCGCACTCCAGGGCCAACGCATCTAATTTTTTCCGAGTCTTCTGAGCGGTCCGGATCGGAC
>CAYZKY010000154.1:0-14884 GCA_964478815.1 uncultured Verrucomicrobiota bacterium | reverse complement strand
ACCGTTTATTGGGAAGGAGTATGGGGAGGGGGGTATGTCAAAGACTGTCTGACCCATGAAGAAAGTGAAAAAAGTTTTTGGGGTGGTTTTTGGCATGGCTGGTGCTGATGGGGCGGCTTTGAGAGCCGGGGCGTGGAAGGTCAACACAGAGATCACGGAGGGCGCAGAGTTCGCAGAGGGAAGAAGAGGGGAGGAAAGACCGTGGATGGCGTGGAGAACGCGGATGGAAGGGGAAGGAAGGGGGGATCGGACAGGATTTACGGGATGGACAGATTGGGGGCGGACGGTGCGGCGGCGGTAGTGGGAGGCGTGTGGCGGGGGAGGGCTCAGGCGGCGAGGGCGCCGGTGCAACTGCTGCCGGCGCCGGCGGTGCAGGCGTAGCAATGGGGGCCGGTGGCGATGGGGCGCTCCGGGAGTTTGGCGGGATCAATCTCCCAGAGATACGCGGGCTGGGCGGCGGCGAGGGGGAGGTGGAGCATTTGGTTGAAGTCGCAGTCGTAGACGAGGCCGTCGTAACCGACGCTGAGGGTGGAGCGGCACATGAGGCCGGGGAGCGTGGCGGGGTTGAAGCTATTCGCGAGGAGATCGAGGTAGCTTTCCCATTCGCCGCGCTGGCGCAGGTCTTCGGCGAACCGGGCAATGGGCTGGTTGGCGATGGTGAAGAGGTTATGGAAGAGGATGCCGTAGTCGCGGAGAAGGGCTTGCTTGTAATCGGCTTCGAGTTCGGCCTGGCTGGGGGGAAGCTGCGGGCCGAGGGGATTATAGACCAGGTGAAGGGGTAATTTCGTTCCGTATCCCACGGCGTTCAATCGGCGCAGGCCCTCGATGCTCCGGGCGAAAACGCCCGCGCCGCGCTGGCGATTGACGTTCGATTCCAGATAACAGGGCAGCGACGCGATGATCTCGACCTGGTGCGCGGCGAGATAATTGGCCAGATCCTCGAAGCCCGGCTCGGTGAGAATGGTGAGATTATTGCGATCCAGCACGCGGGCACCGGAGGCCCGGCCGAGTTCGACGAAATATTTGAAGGCGGGGTTCAGCTCGGGAGCGCCGCCGGTGAGATCGATGACCGGCGGGCGATGCTGGCCGATCCACGCGCCGATGCGCTCGGCGGTGGCGGTGGTCATCATTTCGGTGCGCCACGGGGCGGCATCGACATGGCAGTGGCGGCAGGCCTGGTTGCACTTGCGGCCGACGTTGATCTGAAGCGTTTCGAGTCCCGCCCGGCGCAGGGGCGTGCCGAGCGCCTTCAACCTGGACTCGAAGGGGGTCATGGCTTCCGGGCCCAGGCGCGTCGGATGAAGGCGATGAAATTCTCGTGCATGATCTTGTCGATATCGGCCGGCGCGTAGCCGCGGACCCGCAGCAGCCCGGCCAGGTTTTGCAGATCGGCGATGGTTTGCACGTCGGTGGGACATTGCTCGGTGCCGAAGGCACCGTCCAGGTCGCTGCCGATGCCGCAGTGGTTAGCGTTCCCGGCGAGCTGGCAGATGTGGTCAATGTGGTCGAGGATGCGTTCGAGCTTGAGGCCGGCGCTTTGCGGAGTGGTCTGGCCGCGCTGCCAGCCGGGCACCATCATCCAGCCATCGAACACCGAGCCGAAGACGGCGCCGCGCTTGATCAGCTCGCGGAGCTGGTCGTCGGAAAACTGGCGGTTATGCGGGACGAGCGCGCGGCAATTCTGGTGGCTGGCCCAGACGGGGCCGTGGAAGTGGTCCATCGCCTCCCAGAAGCTTTCATCGCACAGATGGGTGGCATCGAGGATGATGCCGAGGCGCTCCATTTCCTTGAGCAACTCGCGGCCTTTAGCGCCCATCGGGCCGGTGGAATCGGTGCCATAAGCGTAAGTGCCGGGGCCGTAGTGGGCCGGGCCGAGCGCGCGCAAGCCGGAAGCGTAGGACTTTTCGAGGTATTTGAGGGAGACGATGGAATCGGCTCCTTCGAGGCTGAGAATGTAGCCGATCGGCAAATTCGCCGTGGCGGCACCCGCCTTTTGCCAGCGGGCCAAGTGCGCCTCGAAAGCGGCGAGGTCGGCGATCTGCGCCATTTCCCCGGCATCTTCCATGGCGCGATACCAGGCGAGCTGGCCCTGGGTTTGCGCCCAGGCCTGTTCGGGAGAGTTCCAGCCGGGGAGCTTGCTGGAGGGCTTGACGTAGCGGGCGATCTGCGTGGCGACACAGAGGCCAAGGCCGCCGCGGCGCATTTCGCCGAAACTGACGGTTCCGTTGCCGCGGTCCGGCTTGTCGCGAAGGTCTTTTTCGCGCGCGCGAATTTCGTCAAGGGGGCGGCGGAGATCGCGGTTCCATTCCAGCGCGTTCATCGCCAGATCGAGGTGAGCGTCGAAGAGCAGCATCAGTCGGGGCGGGGTCGGTTTTTGTACTTTTCGTAAAGGCGGGTGTGGCGAGTGTCCAGGGGAACGGATTCCCCGCGGAACCACAACGAGGTGACGCGCGTGCGCACGTCGAAGATGTCGCCATCGGCGGCGAAGAGCGTCGCTTCCTTGCCCGGCTCGATCGAGCCGAGGCGGTCCGCCACGCCGAAGAGCTCGGCCGGATGGAGCGTGACCGAGCGGAGGGCGGCATCCTCGGGCAGGCCGAAGGCGATGGCCTGGCCGACGGTGTGCGGGAGGTTGCGGACGTTGGCGGCGGGGTCGCCTCCGGCTCCGTGGCCGAGGATGAGCTTGACGCCGGCACGGTGCAGGACGGCGGGCGTGGCGTAGTGGACGTCGTAGGAATCCGTATCGCGGGCGGCGGTGGCGTCGCCATCGCTGCCTTCGTTCAGGACGCGCTCGAACAGGACCGGAATGTTGTTCGACGCCAGCAAGGACGCCGTTCGCCCGGCGTCGCGCCCGCCGCTGATGGCGATGCGGAATTTGTTCGAGACGCCCCATTCGACGGCGCGCCGGATCTGGCGTTCCTCGTCGGCCAGCACGACGAGCGGAATCTGGCCGCTGACGAATGGACGCATCGCTTCCCAGGCCGGGACCGCGGAGTCGCCGGCATCTTTCCGTTTCGCATAGGTGGCGGCTTCGGCGAAGAACTCGTCGATTTCGCGGATTTTCGCGCGCCGAGCCTTGGCTTGCTCCTCGAGCGATTTCCAGCGCGCGGGGTCGGGCCACTGGTGTTTCGGGCGAAGATCGAGCGCCATGCCTGGCCATTGAAGATGGAGGGCGGCGGGCTTCTGGATGACCATCTCCGTGATGGTCCAGCCGTGAAGCGCGACCACTCCGGAATGCCCGGAAACGATGCCGCCGGAAGGCACGGGCACGATGTGGGTGATGCCATTCGCGCGGGCCACAGGGAGCAATTCGCTGTCCGGGTTGACGGCGGTCCAGGATCGGACGTCCGGCGTGTACTCGCCGACTTCGGTGAAATCCCGCGTGGCGCGCACCAGCCCGATTTCGACGAGGCCGAGGCTCGTTCCGGCGGCCATCAAGCCGGGGTACAAATGGCGGCCGGCGAGATCGATCGTGCAGTCGGCGGGGGCTTCGACGGAGGCACCGACGGCGGTGATTTTGCCATCTTCGATCCGCACGCTGCCGGGCTGGAGCACCCCCTGCGTGACGGTATGCACGACGCCATTGGTGAGCAGGAGCGAGGCGGCGCTTAGATAGCCGCCCGAGAGGGCGATGGCTGCGACCGCGCCAACCCAGGCTATTTTGGCGACGGACGTTCCTGGCCGGAGCTGGTTATTCGGAGTCACAATGCCTTTCCACTCCGTCGTGGCAATGTTCGAGCGCCACTTCGAAATATCCATCGGATGGCGGGGGTGATTCGCCGCCCCCGCCGCCGCCGCGCGGACCGCCCTTGGAAGCCTGCCGCGCCTTCTCGAGCAGTTTCACGCGTTCCTCTTCCAGCGATTTTGCGCGCTCCTGGGCTTGAGCGCGGTCGAAGTATTTCTTCCCGTCGATCCAGGTCTCGAGGCAGACCGAGCGGACATCGAGGGGCGAGCCGGACCAGATGACGAAATCGGCGTCCTTCCCCGGCTCGAGCGAGCCGACGCGCGCATCGATGCGCAGTTGCTTGGCGGCGTTGATCGTGACGAAATTGAACGCTTCCTCTTGGCCCAGACCGCCGTATTTCACGGCTTTCGCCGCCTCCGTGTTCATCCGGCGCGCCAAGTCGCTGGAATCGGAGTTGAAGGAGACGAGCACCCCGCGTTCGTGCATGAGCGTGCCGGCATGGGGAATCGCGTCGATCACCTCGAATTTGTAGGCCCACCAATCGCTGAAGCAGGACGCACCGGCTCCGTGGCGGGCGATTTCATCGGCGACTTTGTACCCTTCGAGGACGTGCTGCAGCGTCGCCACCCGCACTCCGAAATTTTCCATCACGCCGAGGAATTCGAGAATCTCGTCCTGGCGGTAGGAATGGCAGTGGACCAGGCGTTCGCCTTGAATGATCTCGCCGAGCGCTTCCAATTCGAAATCGCGCCGGATGGGCGGGGGCACGGGCGCGGTGGCGCCTTCGCCCGCGGCGCGCAGGCGGTCGCGCTCGGCGCGCTGCGCGAGGTACTGGCGGGCGGCCGTGAAGCGGTTGGCCATGAAGGTCGGCACGCCCATGCGGGTCTGCGGAAAGCGGGTGGTGCGGTTGTCGCCCCAATTGGCCTGCTTGACGTTTTCGCCGAGGGCAAACTTGATGCCGGCCGGGGCGCCTTCGAATTTCAAATCTTCGGGGGAAGCGCCGTCGCGGAGCTTGATGACGCAATTCTGACCGCCGATGGGATTGGCCGAACCGTGGAGCAAATTCGCGGTGGTGAGGCCGCCGGCCAGTTGTTCGTGGAGGTGGCGGGTCTCGGAGTTGACGACATCGCCGACGCGCACCATCGCGGTCGAGGGCCAGGTGGCTTCGTTCACGCCGCCGAGAATCATGGCGTGGCTGTGGCAATCGATCAGGCCGGGCGTGACGTGGCGGCCCTGGGCATCGATGACCAGCGTGCCCTCCGGCGCGGTCAGGTTCGCGCCGATGGAAAGAATCTTGCCGCCTTGCACGACGAAATCGGCGTTCGTGAGGCGGCCGGCTTCGGCGGAAGTCCAGAGTGTCGCATTGCGGATGAGGATGGCTTCGGGAGCGGCCAGCGGGCCCCGGCCCTCGAGCGGCGACCGGGCGAGGCGAGCTTTCGCCGGCGGCTTCGCGGCCGCCTTTTCCTTGGGGGGATCGGTTTTCTCGCCTTCTTTCGCGGCATTTTCCGGGGCGGCGGCGACCAGATGGTAGACACGGCCATCCACCCAGACCTGGCGGACTTTGTTGGTGGGAATGAAGTAGTCGCCCTCGACGATCGTGAAATTCGCGCGCTTGCCGGGCTCGATGGTGCCGAGTTCGCGATCGACGCCGCACCAGCGGGCGGGCACCTCGGTAAGCGCGGCGAGGGCCGCATCGGCGCTCAGGCCGCGATCCATCGCCAGGCGGAGGTTCTTCCGAAAATTCTTCCGCTCGGGCAGGCCGTACGTCGTCAACGCGATCTCCCGGTTTTGCTGCTGCAGCAGCGCGGCGTTCTCGGGAGCCCAATCCCAGGCGCGCAACTGGTCGAGCGAGAGGGCCTCCCAGTCATCGTCGTCCGGCAGTTTGGGCATCTCGGGAAAGTTGAGCGGCACGATGAAGCCTGCCGGATTGGACCGCGCCAGATCCGGACGCCGCCAGTCCTGGCCGGAGGAGAGCACATAGGCCGTCAGGCCCAGTTCCTGCGCCAGCCGGCCGGCCCGATCCGTGAGGAGCGCGCTGCCGGTCTCGAAAACGACCGGCACTTTGCCGGCCGCGGCGGGCCCCAGCGCGGAGAGCGACAGATCCATCTCCGGCTCGGCCTCCGACGCGCCGGAGCGCGCGGCAAATTCCTTGCGTGCCGCATAATCGCGCGCATCGAAAAAAGCCTGGCGGATCGCCGCGATCGCGCCCATGTGCGAATGGGGAAAGGCGGGGCTGCGCATGCCTTGCGTTTCGAACGCCGCATGCTGGAAGACGTCGGCCTTGAGAATCGTCCGGTTCGGGCTTTCGTTGGCCAGTTGCACGAACGCGCTCGTTCCGCGCAGCACGCCCTTCACCGGGACGAGATTGCCCGCGGCAAAGCCAAGTTCGCGCAGTTCGTCGATAGCCTTCGCCTCGGGCGTGTATTGCACGGACATACGCCGCTCGGGGACGATTTGGGCGAGGCTGCTGCCGGGGCCTGGCGATCCGGGATCGGTTTCCTCGCCCGGCACACCCAGGAAGCGGTAGCCGCCTGAGCGCAGATCGTGATCGTGACGGTCCGTCGGCGGCGGACTCAACACATTCGTGCTGGCCCGGAAGGTGAGATACGGATCGATGAAACCGGGGTAAATCGTCAGGCCCTTCAGCTCCCAGACGCGGGCGTCGTCCGGCATCGTCAACGATTTGCCCACCGCTTCGATCCGCCCGTCGCGCACCAGGATTTCGGCGGCTTCGATCCGCTCTCCCGGGCGGGGCACGACCGTGGCGCCGCGCAGAAAATGGGTGCCGGGCGGAAGGGGGCGCTGCCCGGGAGGAAGAATGCCGGACTGGCCACGCGTCCAGATCATCGCGCAGCAACACAACAGGCCTACCCAGGCCATCCCGGCAGGGAGCGATCGCACCTGGAAATTATGCGAGGTAAAAGTGGATCGGCCAAGCGGAAATGCACGGCGCGTCCCGCGTCGTGGCCAAATCAAGATAGGTGCGGCCAACTATCTTACGGCACGGCGGGCGTGACGAGGCGGTAGTACCGGCTGGCTTGTCCGGTCGCGCCGGGATCCGGCACTTCCACCGGCCTTCCGGTCGCTTGGGCGCCCACATCCGCCACTTTCGTCCATGCAGCAGCCGGCGCGAGCGTCGTGCGGTACTGCACCGAGTAAGTGCGCTCCGCTGCCGCCTGGAATCGGATGACGGTCGAAGCCGGGGTCGAGACCACTTCGGCGATCTGCAAGCGGCTGGCGGCCGAGCGCGGGTCGGTGCCGGCCCGGTACTCTTGCCCATTGGCCGAGCCGTCGGCATCGGCATCCTGGGCGGCGTCGGCGGGATTGGCCGGGTCGAAATTGTAGGTGCGTTCCCAGTCATCGGGCATCCCGTCGGCATCGGCGTCGCCGCCGCTCGCGGAGTTGGGCCTTCCGGCCGTCGGCGCGGCCGCGTCCCAATTGGCCGGATCGTTCCCGAACGCGCCTTCGACTTTGCGTTGCAGCGAGTTTCCGGAGCCATCGGCCCCGGCCGGCCACGGGGCCGCATCCAGGAAATTCACCTTGTCCACGCGAATGTAGGGGACGAAACCTGCGTCTTCGCGCGGCGGCAGTTGCGGGGGGTCGGGCCGGTAGAGTTCGATCGCTTCGCCGGCGTTGTCCAATTTGCCCGAGTACGGACCGAAGAGCAGGGTCGAAGCCGGCACGCCGAATTTGGCGCGAAAGGCGGCTGCCTTGGCCGAGGCGGTCACCGGGTCGAACGACACCACCAACGCCGTGCCGCCGGCCGGCAACGCGGCCGGAGCCGCGAAGTTATACGTGACTCCGTCCTTCAAGCGCCAGCCGTTGGTCGGATGTTCGGTATCGTAGAGGGCAACCGCCGAACTGGTGATGTTTCGGAGTTCGATAAACTCGTCGTCCAGGTTGTCCAGCAACGGGTCCGGGCTCGCGGGGTGGAACATGATCTCGTTGATCACCACCGGCCCGATCCTCGGCCCGCTGTTGGCCAGGCCGGTCCCGGTGCGGAACTGCGTCACATTACCTGGATTATCCACGCCGAAAGTCCGGCGTTCCGCTGCCACGAATTTGTAATCGCCCGGGATGCTCGTGGTCTGGCGGATGAAGGAGGTGCCGTTAGCCGCTGCTTCGAACTCCTCCCCGGCCACCGAGCCCGTGACATTCCCCTGGGCATCGGCCTGGGCCAGCCAGACCTGATCTCCATGCGCCGAGTTGAAATTAAACGGCCGCGCAGCCGCCGCCCCGTTAAACTCGTATTCGTAAAAGACCTTGTAGCCCTTGGCCGGGACGATCGTGCCGGCGGGAATCCGGTACCGTTTCAGATCGGTCCGGCTGTTGCTCATCCACCAGCCGCTGATATCGATCGGCGCGGCGCTGGAATTGTAGAACTCGACGGCATCTTCGAGCGGCGGATCGGTGTGGCTCAACAGCTCGTTGACCACCAGATCCTTTAGTTGGATCAGATTGGGTCCGGCGGGCGTCGCCGTTCCGGGAAAACTCACAATGGCGACCGCGCCGTCCGGCAGGCGTCCTTGCGAGACATCCGTCGTCTGCTGGTTGAAGGGCACGGTGTCGATCAGTTGGAGGTCGGTGGCAAAAATCAGGATGGCTTCGCCCCCCGCCGCGAGGCGGAAGACGACGTGGTCCGGCCCGTCGTTCGTGCTGCCCGAGGCCCAAAAGCGCACAAATCCGCGCTGGCCGACTCCGACAAACGACAGGGCTGGAATCCGGGCCTGGGTCGGCTCCCGCCCGGTATCGGTGAGATACAAGCCCCCCAAAGCCACGGGCGCCGGGTCGGGATTGAACAGCTCGAACCAGTCGTCGCCGGAACCGGGATCGGCCAGCCATTCGTTGACCTTCAACGTCCGGGGCGAGCCCAGTGTCTGCGCGACATTGGCGGCGTTGGGGGTCGGCTGGGTGAGCGCCCAGGCGGCCGCGCCATCCGGCGTTCGACCGAGCGTAAAATTGGCCGCCTGCACGCCGAACCCGATCCCATCCACCAGCGTCACGCCGCCGGGCCCAAAAAGGTACAAATCGTCTCCACCCGCCTTCAAGGAAAAGCCCGTATTCAGAATGGCCTCGGAAACCAGGCTCGGATTTCGGGTATTATCGAGCAGCACCACCAGATATCCCTTGGCCGGGACGACCGTGCCGATGGGAAAGAACCAGCGCTGGGGCGCCGCCTTGTCGTCGGTGAGCGTCGATCCGGCGAGGTTCACCGGCTGGTCGGAGGTATTGGACAGCTCGACCCAATCGCTCACGATTCCGTCTTGGTACGGAATCGAAATATTGTTCGCGAATACCTCATTCAGCCTGACCCCCGATTGCGCGAAAACGGGCAGGGCGGCGGCGCACCACAACAACAATCGCGCCGCGGTCTGGAAAGCCTTGCAACGGTGACGAAACATTTCCGTTACAATAGGCTTCCTCCCGGTGAAGTTCAAACGCGCTTGTATTCCCCGGCCGGTTTGCCACCCTGCCGCGACTGGGAGCTTTTCCGCGCGCCGGTGGCGGCGGCCTCCCCGGCCATTCATGCATTTGCTGCTCCCGTTGTTCGCGGCCATCGCGTTTGCGTTCGGCTCGCTGGTCTACAAGCGCGCGTTCGAGGAGGGGGCGAGCGTGGCGCATGGCGTGATCGCCAATAACGTCGCTCTGGGCGTGATCTTCCTGCCGCTCCTGTGGTTCGAGGCGGGCCCCGTGCCGTGGGGAGACTGGCCCCAGCCGTTGGCGACCGGCCTGGCTTATCTGGTCGGCCACCTGCTGAATGTCGTCTCCCTCCGCGCGGGCGATGTCTCCATCGCCACGCCGTTGCTCGGCGCCAAGGTGATCTTCGTCGGCCTGATCGGCTGGCTGGTCTTCGGCAACCGGCTGACGCCGGATCAATGGACGGCTTCGGCGCTGGCGACGGCTGGAGTGTTTGTGATGGGCGCGACCGAACTACGGGCGGGCCGCGGCCTGGGGCTGACGATGCTGAGCGCGCTCGGCTGTGCGGCGTCCTTCGCGCTCACGGACTTGATGATTCAAGCCTGGGCGGCGGACTTCGGGCCGATGCGCTTTCTGGCCCTGCAATTCGCGGCCCTCGGGCTGCTTTCGCTGCTGCTGCTTCCGTGGTACGGCTTCCGTTCGTTGCGCGCCCCGGGCACCGCCTGGCGGTGGATTGCCGCCGCCACGGGCTTTTCCGCGCTCCAGGCCATTCTGATCACCAGCTCCATCGCCCTCTGGAAGGATGCGGCCGGGGTGAACGTGATTTACGCCACGCGGGGCCTGTGGAGCATCGCTTTCGTCTGGAGCATCGGCCCCTGGATCAAGAACACCGAACGCGCCACGGCCGGCCCGCGCCGCATGGCCTGCCGGGCGGCGGGCGCTGGTTTGATCCTGCTGGGCGTGATCCTGACCGCTCGGAGCGCCGCCCGCTGATTCGTTCAGGCGATGCGCATGGTCAACCCGCCGTCGATCGTCACGGTTTCGCCCGTCATATAATCGTTCTGCACGAGCAGGGCGATCACCTCGGCGACCTGTTCCGGTGTGCCTTCGCGATGGAGCGGAATCCGGTGATCGAGATTCAACCGCCGTTGTTCCTCGCTCATGGTGGCGTGGAACTCGGTGCGGATCACGCCCGGCGCGACGCAGTTCACGCGAATATTGTCGTTGGCGAATTCGCGCGCGAGGCCCCGCGTGATCTGCGGCAGCGCGCCCTTGGCGGCTTGATAGGCGATGTTCGTGATGATGCCGCGAATCCCGGCGGTGGAGGATACCAGCACAATCGCGCCTTCCTTTTTCTCCCGCATTTTCGGGATGGCCGCGCGGCATAAATGGAACACGGCGTGAACATGCACCTCGAAAGCGGAGGCCCACTTTTCCGGCGTGAGATCGAACAATCCGCCATTGACCGGCCCGCCCGCCGCATGCACGAGGATATCCACCGGGCCGAGGGCGCGCGCGGTTTCCTCGACCGCCCGCACCGAATCCGCCGGCACGCCATGATCCGCCCGAATCGCTTCGCACCGCCGTCCCAAAGCCGCGATCTGGCTGCGCACCGCCGCGGCAGCCTCATCCATGCGCCGGCCGGTAATGGCGACATTCGCGCCCGCGCGCGCGAGGGCCAGCGCCGCCGCCGCGCCGATCCCGCGTGTCCCACCCGTGACCAAAGCCGTTTTCCCTGAGAGATTCATATTTGCCTCAGGTAAGCACTGCCGAAGCCCCCGCTTCAAGCCCGTTCGATGGGGCATGCGACGAAGCCTCGATTGTGACCAGATTACTCCGTCCCGGAATTGTCTCGAGCTTGGGTCGAGGCGGGAGCACGGGTGCGGCGGGCCGGGACTTTGCTGCGAAGTTCGCCTTTGGCCAGGCGCGAAATCAAGGTGGCGCCGGGGGCGACCTGGGCGGGATCGCGCAGCGGTTGCCCGGTGGCGGCATCCAGGGTGATGGAATAACCGCGCTCGAGCACGTTGGCCGGCCCGAGCAACCGGAGGCGGCCGGCCGCCACGCGCAATTTCCGCCGCCTAGATTCGCAGGCTTGCGGAGGCAGCCGGTGGAGCCGTTGCTCCAGCCGGTGCAAGGCGAGGCGCGCGTCCTTCAGGATCGTTCCCAGCCGGACCCGGCGCAGGCGGGCCAGCGCTGCGGCCAAGGCCACGGCCTTCTGGCGAAGGAGCTGGCGGCCGCCGGCGGCAAGGGATTCCTGGAGATCGTCCAGCCGCTGCGCCTGCCATTGCAGCCGTTGGCGCGGATGAAGCCGGCCCAGCCGCCGCCGCAATCCCTCCCAGACGTTTTCCTTCCAGTCGAGCTGCTCCCGCACGCGGGCGGCCAACGCTTCGGCCAGCCGGGCCACCGTCTGCCGGCTGGCGAATAAGCCTTCCGTAATCAGTTCCGCTCCGGCGGTGGGGGTCGCCGCGCGCAGGTCGGCCACGAAATCGGCGATAGTAAAGTCGATCTCATGTCCGACCGCCGAGACCACCGGCAGGGCCGATGCGTGGATCGCGCGGGCGACCACTTCTTCGTTGAAGGCCCACAGATCCTCCAAGCTGCCGCCGCCGCGCGTGAGCAGGATCAGATCAAGCTCGCCCGTCACCTGATGCCACTGGTTGAGCAGGGCGAGGGCTTCCGCGATTTCCGCCGCCGCGCCCGTGCCTTGCACCCTCACCGGCGCCAGCACGACTCGGAGGGCGGGATGGCGGCGCTCGATGGCATGCAGAACATCCCGGATGGCCGCGCCGGTCAGGGACGTGACCAGGCCCAGCCCGCGCGGATAGCGGGGCAGGGGGCGCTTGCGCGCGGCATCGAATAAACCTTCCGCTTGCAGCGTTTGCTTGAGCCGTTCGAACGCGGCCTGCAACGCGCCGATCCCTTGCAATTCGACCGCCAGCACGCGCAATTGATACTGCCCGCGCGGTTCGTAGACCGTGAGTTCCCCTTGCAGCACCACGCGCTGGCCGTCCTTCAGAAACTCCCGCTGGACGGTGCGCGCATCATTGCGGAACCACACGCAGGCCAACTGAGCCTGGGCATCCTTGAGCGAGAAGTAAGCGTGGCCGGAGGGCTGCACCTTGAAGTTCGAAATTTCCCCGTTGACCCAAACGGTTCCCACTTCCTTTTCGAGCGCACGCCGCACGGAGGCGGTCAGCTCGCTCACGCTGAAGACCTTGCGAATCGCGGCGGCGGGAAAGAGTTCGCCGAATTCCCACTGAGATTGTTTGGCTTTGGCCATTCAGGCAGGCGGCAAGGGTTCCGAAACGCGGCGGATCGAGAGCGCCCGACCCGAGCGATCGCATTCGATGATCGCCCCCTGGAGCAGCACCCGGCTTTTGGCCACGGGGAATTTCTGCGGGAGATTGGTCAAAAACCGGGTGATGACCGGCTCGATCTCCCGGCCCAGGACGCTCTCGTGCGGCCCGGTGAACCCGGCATCGGAAAGATAGGCGGTGCCTCCCGGGAAGATTTGCTCGTCGGCCGTCTGGACGTGCGTGTGCGTTCCCACGACGGCGGTGGCGTGCCCGTCGACCATTCGGCCCAGGGCGATCTTCTCCGAAGTCGCTTCCCCGTGCAGATCGATAACGAGCACTTGAGCGCGGGCCTTGATCTCCGGCAACGCCGCGCGCACCGCGAGAAAGGGATTCTCGAGCGCCGGCATGAAGGTGCGGCATTGGGCATTGAGCACCGCCACTTCCTCTCCCGAGGGCAGCTTGTGGAAGGCAAACCCGCGGCCCGGCACGCCGGCCGGGTAATTGATCGGCCGCAGAAAGCGCGGTTCCTTCTCCAGGAGTTCCGTCACTTCCTTCTGATCCCAGAGGTGGTCGCCGGAAGTCACGATATCCACCCCTGCGTCGAACAGCTCGCGCGCCGTGGCCGACGTGATCCCCGCTCCGCCCGCCGAGTTTTCGCCGTTCGCGATGACCAGATCGAGGAGGTGCTCCTGGCGGAGCTTCGGGACCAGCAACCGGACGGCCTTGCGGCCCGGCTCGCCGACCACGTCCCCGATAAACAGAATCTTCACGCGTGGGAACCTACGAGAGGGACCGGCGGAGGGGAAGCCGGGACTCGCCCGGCCGAAAAAGAAGCCCCCGCGGGCAGGAGTTACCCGCGGGGGGAACCAGCCCCTCAAGCTCGTGTCGAGCCAGAGCGAGCCTGGTCGGAGGACGTTACGAGACCGTGATCTTGCGCGGCTTGACCTGCTCGGCTTTCGGCAGATCGAGCAGCAACAGGCCGTTCTCCATCCGGGCGTTGATGCGCGCCTTGTCGATCGTCGGATCGAGCACGAATACGCGGCGGTAATCCCGGTCCAGCGATTCGCGATAGAGCAACTGGGCCGAACCGACGCTGACGGGCTTGCGCCGCCCGACGATGGTCAGCTCGTTCTCTTCGAGCAACACTTCGAGGCCGTCCTTGGCCACGCCGGGCATCTCCGCTTCGAGATGATACCCTTCCTTCGTTTCCACGATGTCCACGTTCGGCTGCAGCCAGCCCCGGCGCTGCGCCTGGGCCGCTTGATCCTCCCGCACGGGACGATTTTCCTGAGCAACGACACTATTCATAATTTTCGCTTCCTTTGGTTGGCTGGTTCGTTAATTCGCCTGGATGTTGATCTGGCGCGGTTTCGCGTCTTCCTGCTTGGGCAGCCGCACGGTCAGGATGCCGTCGGCGTATTCCGCCTTGGCGCCGGCCGGGTCCACCCCCTTCGGCAGGCTGAGGGACCGCGTAAACCGCCCGAAGAATCGTTCCGAGCGCGACGTTTCCGCGCCGGCGTATTTCTTCTCCTGGCGCCGTTCGCCGGAGAGCGTGAGGGTGTTCTCATGCAGGGAGAGATCGATATCCTCCCGCTTGAGGCCGGGCAGTTCGGCCCGCACGACCAGGTTGTCCTTATCCTCGTACAGATCGAGGGCTGGCACCCAGGTGTTGAAGGCATCGGACGCACCGTTGGCGAAGGGAGTCTCGAAAAACCGATTGATCTCCTCGCGCAGGTTCGTCAACTGATCGAACGCCGACCAAACTTCCGGTTTCTGAAATCGAACGAGTTTCATATGTCTCAAATTCCTTTCTGTTTACGACAAGACAGATCATAGCTTACGGAATGCCAAAGCTTCAGTTCGAGAATAATGCATTCTCTATCAATAACTTAGGAAGCTATTGATGCTCAATGAAGCCAAGCAAAAGAGTCATAATGTCCCATTTTAACCAGGTGAATTGAGTCAAAATTATCACTGAGACAATGCGTCTCTTTTCTTGTGGATAGCGGCCAAATCCAGCGGAAAGTTCGGACCGCGGAAAGCCGTCGAAACAGTTCTCGACACGACGGAGTTTGGCCCACGGATGGGCCGTGGAGGTGAAGACGAAGCCGACAGCCAGCGGGGGCCGTCGAACCGATTGTGCGGGCACCCCCCCTGTTTTTTGAGTGAGGGGCGGGCAGGGCCGAGGCTTCATGGAGGGCGGGGTTGGAGGTTGGTCTGATTCGGGTGCTGAGAATGTAGACTTCCTGGGTGACGGGAGGGGGCCAGAAAGAGTGAAGGGCGGGTCATTTTGGGCGCAGGAAGTCCTATTTACGGGGGTTTCGTGAGGGTGGGGGCATGGGCCAGGCGGTGGCAGGATGGGGCGCGCCGGGAGGGGGACGCTGAGTTTAACACAGAGATCACCGAGGACACGGAGAACACCGAGAGGAGGCCGGACGGGACGGGATGGGTTTGGGCACTCCGGGGCTTCCCAGCGGAATGTAGACTT
>CAYZKY010000153.1:0-14970 GCA_964478815.1 uncultured Verrucomicrobiota bacterium | reverse complement strand
GGGGGCTGGCTTTGGAGGGGTTCGTTTTCATGCGGTGTTCGTTTGGTTTCGTTTGGTTTCGTTCGTTTTTGTTTTCGTTCAGGGACGGTCTTCGGACCGTTTGTTGGGAAGGAGTATGGGGAGGGGGGTATGTCAAAGACTGTCTGACCCCTGAAGAAAGTGAAAAAAGTTTTTTGGGCGAGTTTTGGCATGGTTCTTGATTTTTGAGGGCGTTTGGGTGGACGGAGCGGGGAAATTCAACACAGAGATCACCGAGCGCACAGAGTTCGCAGAGGGGGAAGGAGGGGAGGAGAGAAGACCGCGGATGGCGGAGAACGCGGATAGGGAGGGAGGGAATTGGGACGGGATTAACGGGATGAAATCGCAAATCGCAAATCGCAAAGGGTGCGGGGCGCGGATAGGAGAATAGGACAGGATTAACGGGATGGACAGGATGGGGGATTGGTCGGATCTAGCGGATGGGAAAGCGGCAGCGAGCTGCCGCAGTCCAGGAGGTTAGGGGGCGGACCAGGGGACGGCGAGGCGGAGGGTGACGCCGGGGTTGTGGCTGGCGATGGCGAGGGTGAGGCCGTCGGGGCTGAAGGCGGCGGCGAAGGGGAGGTAGCTGGTGCGGAGCCGGAGGAGTTCGTGGCCGAATTGCCAGTCCCAGAAATGGATTTCGCGCTGCTCGGAGAGGGCGATGAGGCGGTTCCCGTCCCGGCCGCAAAAGCGGAGCCCCCACACGGGGGAACCACTGGGAAAGCGCTGGACGAGGCGGCCGGTGCGGACATCCCACACTTCGGTGCGCCCTTCGTAGAATCCGAGTGCGACGAAGTTTCCGCCGGGGTGGAGGCCGAGATCGTTCGGGGTGTCCTGGACGGGCTGCCGCCAGAGGACTTCGCCGCCGGCGATGCGCCAGACGATGTGTTCCTCGCCCTTGGTGCGGGCCATGGACGCGCCGACCTGGCCATCGGCGGAGAGGGCGACGGGGACGGTGGCGTTGCCCGGAAAGTCGAAGAAGCGAGTTTCTCCGGTGGAGAGGTCGACCCAATCGACGCCCGAGCCGTGAGAGGCGAGGAGGGTCGCGCCTTCGCGCGCGAACGAGACGGAGTAGGGCCGCCCGCGCAGAGCTAACTGCCGGGTGAGTTTGAGTGTGCCGCTGGCGGTGTCGTAAAAGACGAGCCCATTGGTGCTCGTGGCGACGTACTCGCCGGTGGTGGGATGGAAGCCGGGCACTTCGCTGAAGCATTGATACGCGCCGCTGGCGTCCGGGGTGGCGAGGCGTTCGCGGGCGGGCGGATGGCCTGCGGGGGCCGACAGGAGGGCGGCGGCGGGGAGATGAAAGCTCGCTTCGCGGCGCCAGTCCATGAAGGCGAGGCGATCGCCGGGCGGGGAGAAGGAGACATTCCGGCACTCGCGTTCGTGAGAGACCTCGACGAGGTGGCGAACCTGGTTCATTTCGGCCGGGCGGTAAAAGCGGATGAAACCGCTGCTGTCGCCGATGACGACGCGGCCATCCGGCGCGAGCGCGAGTTGACGCAAGCCGTGCGGGACGGCCCAGCGCGCGATCATGGACCCGTCGTGCCGCAGGACGGAAAGGGAGTCGCTGGCGACGGCGAATTCATCGGTGCCGGGCCAGGCTTTGAGGAAGCGGATGGCGGTATCGTTGGTGAAGATCGGGCGCAACGGCGCGCCGCCGAGCCGCGCCCAGACGACGCGGTCAAGCGCGTAGGCGAAGCGCTGGGCGGCGGGCTCGATGAGAAACGCGAGCAGGTTGCGCGAAGCCCCTTGCTGGACGGCGCTGTAGAGGGTGGCGTTGGTGCGGAGGGTGGCGGTCTCGATGGACCGCAGGAAGCCGTCGTCCGAGGGGAGGAGGAGGGGCGGATTGGGACCCAGGCCAAGGGTCGCCTTGGCGGAGGGCAGCGTGCTCGGATAAAAGCCGGGATGGCGTTCGGCGACGCGCCAGGGATTTTCCGCGACGCGCCAGAGACCGTGATGGCCGATGACGAGCAAGCCGTCTTTCGTCCAGACCGGATTCGCCTCGAAATTGGGGAGCGGCGCCTGGAACACCGGCGCGCCGCGCTCCAGCTCGAAAATCGTAAGACGTCCGTGCGTGCCGTCGAAACTGACCACCGCCACATGCCGGTGGTCCGGCGCGACGCCAGCCGTGCGGATGCGGCCGTCGGAGGAGGCTTCCACCAGGCGCCGGCGGCTGGAGATGTCCCAGAGGCGCAGGCGGGAATCTTCTCCGGCGGTCAGCAGCCGTTTTCCATCGGCCAGCAATTCCAGATGCGTGATCGCGCCGTGGCCGGCATCCCAGCCCATTTCTTCCATGGGGCATTGGGCCATGAGGTGGCCCCATTCCCAGCCGCGGAGTTTTTCGGGGGCGGCCCAGAGCACGGGCATGGCGGCGTGGGCCTGGCCGGCTTCGATGCGGGCCTGGGCGAGCTGGATGGCCGCGCGGTAGTTGTCGCGTTCGAGGCGGGTATTGATCTGCTCGATCTGGGCGAGAGCGTTCGTGGCGAGGCGTTCGCTGGCGGCGGCGCGCTGCTGGGCGCGGCTGGCTTTGACGGCCTGGCCGATGCTGACGACGCTGGCGAGGACGAGGGCCAGGGCCACGGAAAGCCCGGCGGCGAAGGCGACCCGGTGGCGGGCCGCGAATTTGCGGAGCAGGTAGGCGGCGCTGGGCGCGTGGGCGTTGACGGGCGCGCCGTCGAGGTAGCGCTGGAGGTCTTCGGCGAGGGCGGCGGCGGTGGGGTAGCGGCGGGTGCGGTCCTTCTCGAGCGCTTTCATGACGACGCGGTCGAGGTCGCCCTGGAGTTGATGCTGGAGGCGGGCGGCATCGGCGCCGCGGCGTTCCGCGATGGCGGCGAGCTGCTCCGCGGACCAGCGGCCGAGGCGGGCGGAGGGTTTGAGCGGATCCTGCTCGCGGATGAGGCGCCGGGCTTCGTCGGGCGGGACGGTGGAGAGGGTTTTGGCATCGAAGGGCGCGGCGCCGGTGAGCAACTCGTAGAGCAAGGCGCCGAGCGAATAGACATCGGAACGGGCATCGACATCGAGCCCGCCGAGCCCGGCCTGCTCCGGGCTCATGTAGGCCGGGGTGCCGATGAATTGATTGAGCTGAGTGTAGAGCGTCTTCTCCGTCAGTTCGAACTGGGTGGCCTTGGCGATGCCGAAGTCGATGACTTTCGGCTCCGGCTGGCCATCCGGGGCGGCGACGAGGATGTTGGACGGCTTGAGGTCGCGATGGATGATGCCTTTGTAGTGGGCGTGCTGCACGGCGTGGCAGACCTTCTGCAGCAGGGCGATGCGGTCGCGCGCGCCGAGGCGGTGCTCGTCGCAATAGCGGGTGAGGGAACTGCCGCGGACCAGCTCCATGACGAAGAAGGGGAGGCCCGTGGCGGTGGCTCCGGCGTCGAAGACCCGCGCGATGTTGGGATGATCCATCATGGCCAGCGCCTGCCGCTCGGCCTCGAAGCGGGCGACGACCTGCCGGGTGTCCATGCCGGCTTTGAGGATTTTGATGGCGACGCGGCGGCGGATGGGCTCGGTTTGCTCGGCGGCGTAGACGATGCCGAAGCCTCCGCTGCCGATCTCTTCGAGCAGTTTGTAATGGCCCAACTGGCGGGACGTTTCGGGCTCCACGATGACGCCGGGCTCCGCCGGGGGCGTGGGGGGATTGAGCATTTGGGCAAAGGCGCAACGCGCGCAGAGCCCGGTCCCGCCGCGCTCCTGGAGCGGGGCGCCGCAGGCCGGGCAGGCCGGGCCGCCGCCGGAGGATTTCGAATGAACCGCGCCGCCGCTCATCGCGCTTAGGAGTCTGTTGAAAAACTACAGCCATCCATTTTGCGGCAGGGCCGGCGCGCTGGCGTCGTTGGCCCTCCCTTACAGATCACAACGGATATGCGCGGTCGGGCCGCCTCGCCATCGCACCGACCGTGCGCGCAAACTGGATAGCCGTAGTTTTTCAACAGACTCTTAGGGTTCGAGGGCCGCCAGCAAGTGCCGGATCTCGTCGTCGATCTCGGCGGGGGTGGAGACGGTCTGGGCGATTTCCTCCCGGAAGATGTCGCGATAGCGCTGCCGGGTGCGGTGAATGAGCGAGGTCACGGACGGGACGCTGGCGCCGAGCCGGGAAGAGACTTCGGCGTACGAGAGTTCCGCCTGGCCTCCCGCGACGAAAGGCTTGAGCAAGGCGAAACGATCCTGCTGCCCGGTGAGGGCAAATTCGTTTTCCAGGCGGGCGAGGACGCGCTCGAGAATCAGGTGGGCCCAGCGTTGGGCGAAGAGTTTTTCGGGCGTGGCGGCATCGACCGGTTCCGAGAGATAGCGCTCTTCCTCGGATTGGGCGTCGAAGGAGAGCAGCTCCGCGCCGCCGCCGCGTTTGAGCCGCGTGCCGCGCTCCCATTCGTTCGTCAGAAACCGGCTGAAGGAGGTGAGCAGGTAGGAGCGGAAGCGGCCCTTGGCCGGATCGGCCCGCTCGATTCCGCGGCGGCGAAGGAAGTCGGCGAAGAATGTTTGCACGAGGTCCTGGGCTTCGTGGAAGGCGCAGCCCCGGCGGCGGGCGAAAGCATAGATGGGCCGCCAGTAGATGCGGCAGAGTTCGTCGAGCGCGGCCATCGATTGGGTGGGCTGCTCTTCGCCGGCCTGAAGGACGACCGACCAACGCGTTGTCGTGAACTCGACCGGTCCATCGAGCAACAGTTCTGGCAGAGGCTCCTTCTTCATCACTGACCCGGCGAGGGAAACAGAAATGGGCTGGTCCGCCAAGGAGGATTGCCGCCGCCGGATTCCCGGAGTTCGCGCGGGCAGGGCTTGAAATGCCGGCAGCCTGGCGGTGACAGAAATTGTGTAAATTATTGGAGGCCAGATATTTAGGTGCGAAACGGACCCTTTTCGATCTTTTTTGAGAAATCCGCGCAAGGACCGCCGGCGGACGCGGTAGAAACCGGTGAACCGATGAAAATCTCGAAACACATGAAAACGATGAAATCGAACTCGATGGAACGTCCGGGCCGTTTCTGGCGGAGCCGGGCCGCGACCGGCCTCCTCTCGCTGGCGGTGTGGCACGGCGCGGGCGCCGGAACCGAAGCGGCGCTCTGGGACAACAATGATTACGTGGTGTCCAATCTCACCGGCTTGGTGGTGCTGGACGAGAACTTCAACGTGAAGGCGGTGATCCACAATACCGACATCGTCTCCGCCGCCGGCCAGGGTTTGCTGGACTGGTGCTCGAACGGCGATGTGATGGTCGGCACCGCTCAGATTAGTTTTGCCTTGCATGGGCTGCGGTACAACCATGAAGGCAGGCAAGTCCGGGTGTATAGCGGGAGTTCCAGCGACCTCAGCACGCCCGGCGACATGAAGGCATCGGTAAACGACGAGTTCATCGGCGGGAGTTATTTGGACACGGGGGTCGTTCGCTACGGCCTCCCGTCCAGCCCCGTTCCTCCGCACGCTTCGTTTAATTTATTACAGACGTTTAATTTCTCGACGTCCGGCGGGCTGGCGGTCGTGACCCGCAACAGCGGCGCGCGCGAATTATGGATGGGCGCCGATCTGGATTTCCTGGGCATCCAGATGTACCCGATCGCCGCGGACGGCCTGATCCGGTTTGACCAGGGGCAACCGATCAATCCGTCCACTTCGGGCTTCAGCCATACGATGCGGTTCGATCCCGTCGGCAAACGGGTGCTGCTGTATGACGAGGATCAACTCAGCCCGAACTACCGGAAGGTGGTGGCGATGGACGTGGAGACCCGCCAGGTCGCGCAGACTTACACCATTCCCCCGGGGCAGCATCCGGGCACCCTCTGGCATACCGGGCTGGAGGCGGGCGCCGATGGGAAAATCATCGCCGTGGAGTCATTCTACCTTTTCGAACGGGATTTCTCGCCGACACGCCGAGTGGGCCTGAGCGTCTGGGATGCGGACGGTTCCAACTATCGCTTCATCGACTTCAAGACGCTGGCGGGCTATCCGACGATCGTCGAGCCGGATGGCCGCGGCGGGTTCCGGCTGCTCCACGCCCCCTACCAGATTCTGTGGACGGGGAATTCGCCGGAGTTTAACCAGCCGAACACCGCGCCGGAGATTGCGTGCCCCGATGCGCTGGTCGAAAGCTGTGTGGGGCCGGCGGGGGTTTCGGCGGACTTCACGGCCACGGTCACCGATCCGGATGCCGGGCAGAGCTTGACCGTGCGGCTGAAGCGGGGGGATACGGTGCTGGGCGAGCAGGTGGTCGCCACGCCGGTGGCGGATGCGCCCGTGACTTTCGCGGGGATCGTTCTTGGCGTGGGCCAGCATGATCTGATGATCGAGGTGTCCGATGGCGAGGCGACGGCGTCCTGCGCGACGTCCGTTACCTTGAACCCGTACGCCGCGCCGACGGTCAGCTTTTCACCCGTCGATCAGAGCGCCGAGTGCCCGGCCTCGGCCAGTTTCGGCACGCCGCTTTTTTACAGCGCGTGCGATGCCGGCCTGAGCGTCGTGGCGAATGACGAAACCTTGCCGGTCAGCGGCCGGGAAGTCTCGAAAACCCGGCGCACCTGGACGGCCACGGACGACCTCGGCCAGTCTGTTTCCACGAGCCAGACGGTGACCGTGCTGGACAATGGGGCTCCGGTCTTCGCCGGCACGCCGCCGAATCTCACTGCTTTGGCGGCTTCGGCCAGCGGGGCCATCGTGAATTTCCCGACGCCCACGGCGAACGATGCGTGCAGCGGCCCAGCGGCGGTCGTGTGTTCGCCCGCCTCGGGTTCGCTCTTCCCGGTAGGCCAGACGACGGTGATCTGCACCGCGACGGACGCCAGCGGGTTGACGGCGACCGTGACGTTCACGGTGAATGTCGCGCCGTTGCAGGTGAGCTGGTCGGGGGTGTTGCAGCCGGTCAACGCGAATGGAACGTCCGTCTTCAAGCTGGGGCGGGTGGTGCCGGTGAAGTTCAAGCTCACGGGGGCGCATGCCGGACGCACGGACCTGGTGGCCAAGCTGGCCTACACGCAGCTCAGCAGCGGCCTGCCGGGCGCGGTGAATGAAGCGGATGGCCCCGGGAACTCGACGGCGGGCAACCAGTTCGTCTACGACCCGGCGACCAAGGAGTATCAATTCAACTGGAGCACCCTGGGGCTCGGCGCGGGGACTTATCGGTTGTTCATCGACCTGGGCGACGGCGCGCCGAAGATGGTGAACGTGGGCCTGCGCTGACGCGCCTCTCGCCCGTCTGAAGCATTCGCCGCACCGGCGGCTGGATTCACCTCCAGCCGCCGGTTGCGCTTGGGGAGCGGGAGGTGGCGGCGGGCGAGACGCCCGCGCGGACAGCCGAGACGGCTATCCTACCAGAACCAGGACAGGCGGCGGCTTTACATCGGGGCGGGGCGGGGGAATTCTGGGGCGGGTGACGGAACCGATGACAGAGGAGGAATGGCGGCGGGCGGTGCAGGCGGCGTTCGAGGAGGATGTCGGCTCGGGGGACATTACCACGGAGGCGGTCGTGCCGGAGAACTTGCGCGCGGAGGGGGCGATGGTGGCGCGCGAGCAGCTCGTGGTGGCGGGGGTGCGGCTGGCGGAGATCGCGCTGGGCTGGTTTTCCGACCGGGTGGAATGCACGCGCTGCGCCGAGGATGGGCGGCTGATCGAGCCGGGAGAGCCGATCCTGCAAGTGGCGGGCCCGGCGCGGGCGATTCTGACGGCCGAGCGCGTGGCGTTGAACTTTGTGCAGCGGCTTTCGGGGGTGGCGACCGCGACGCAGGCTTTCGTGAAGGCGGTGGAGGGAACTAAAGCGCGCATTCTCGATACCCGCAAGACGACGCCCGGGTGGCGGCGGTTCGAGAAGTACGCGGTGGTGTGCGGGGGCGGGAAGAATCACCGGTTCGGCCTGTTCGACATGATCCTCATCAAGGACAACCACCTGGCGGCGCTGGGACAGGAGCATGGCAACCCAATCGTGAGCGCGATCCGGCAGGTGCGTTTTCGGCATCCGACGATGACGGTCGAGATCGAGGCCGACACGCTGGAACAGGTGGACGATGCGGTGCGGGCCGGGGCGGAGATCATCCTGCTCGATAACATGACCTTGAAACAAATGCGGGAAGCCGTCCGGCTGGTGGCGGGGCGCGCCACGCTGGAAGCGAGCGGAGGCGTGACCTTGAAAACCGTGCGTGCCATCGCCCGGACCGGGGTCGATTATATTTCGGTGGGGGCGATCACGCATTCCGCTCGCGCGGTGGACATCGCGCTCGATTTTCGCACCTGAACCCGCGTGACGATCGATGCCCAGATTCTCCTCGCCTTGCGGCAGACGGGCGGCGGCGCGGTCTCGGGGGCCGAGCTGGCGGCGCGCCTCCGGCTGAGCCGGGCGGCCGTGTGGGCGCGGATCGAGGATTTGCGGAAGCTCGGTTACGAGATCGAGGCCAGCCCGCACGGCGGGTATCGCCTGCTGGCCGCGCCGGATCTGCTCCTGGCAGACGACCTGATGGCGATGGCCGGGCCGGATGTGACCATCGGGCGGGACGTCCGGGTTTTCCAGGAAACAAGTTCGACCAACGATATCGTCGACAAGATGGGCCGCGACGACGTGCCGGAAGGGGTCGCGGTTTTCGCGGAGTCGCAGGTCAAGGGGCGCGGACGGCTGGGGCGGGAGTGGGTTTCGCCGCCGGGCCGGGGCCTGTGGTTTTCGGTCTTGCTGCGCCCGGAGCTGCCGCCACAGGCCGCGACGCAGATCACCATCGCCGCCGCGACGGCGCTGGCCCGCGCCATTCGAACCCGCACGGAAGTGGCTCCGGAGATTAAATGGCCGAACGACCTCCTGGTGCGCGGGCGCAAGCTGTGCGGAATCCTGACCGAAATGTCGGCGGAACTCGACAGCATCCGGTATGTGGTGCTGGGGATCGGCTTGAACGTGAACTTTGCCGCGGAGGACTGGCCCCCGGCGCTGCGGCCTCTCGCGACGTCGCTGTTGCTGGAGACGGGTCACCCGGTGCGGCGGGCCGAGCTGGCGGCGGCGATTCTGCGCGAGCTTGATGGCGATTATCGGCGTTTGCGCCGGGGCGGGTTCGAGAGCATCGCGGACGAGTGGGAACGCCAATGCAACACGATCGGCCAGAGCGTGGAGGTCTGCCAGGGGACGCGGAAATTGCGCGGGCGGGCGGAAGCGCTCGATGCGGAAGGGGCCTTGCTGCTCCGCACGGATCACGGGCATCTGGAGCGGATCGTCGGCGGGGATGTGACGCTGCGCGGGTAGAGCGTTTTTGGACACTGGTCCCTTCTTGGAGTCCCGGCGTCAACCGGTTCGGGAATTTTCCGCCCAAACCGCGTAAACGCGGAACTCCGAACGATGCGCGGTCGAGGCTGAGGCAGTGCCAACAGGCGCTGTGCTGGCAAGGGGCCGCGAATAAGTGTTGTCACAGCCGCCGCGAATTCGAAAACTGCGGGCGGATGAATATCGCGGATTTGCGGGTGCTGGGCGTGGTGGGGAGCTTGAACGACAAGTCGGCCACCCGAGTGGTGCTTCGGCATGTCATGGAAGGGTTCAAAGCCAAGGGGTGTCAGACCGACCTGTTCGATCCCTCGCAAGAGCCGCTGCCGCTCTTCGATCCCGACACGGCCTACAGTCAACCCGGGTACGGCGCGTTGCAAAAGCGAGTGGATGCCGCGGATGTCCTGGTGCTCGGCACGCCGGACTACCACGGGACGATCAGCAGCACGCTCAAGAACTTTCTCGATCATTTCTGGAAGGAATTCGCGGGGAAACTCTTCGTGACGATTGTCGCTTCCTACGAGAAGGGCCTGACCGTGAGCGACCATTTGCGGACGATCGCGCGACAGTCTTACGCCTGGTCGCTGCCCTACGGCATCGCCTTCCTCGACAAGGAAGACCTGAAAGATGGCGCGGTACACAGCGACGCCTTCAAGCAGCGACTCGAGATGATGGTGCATGACGTGCTTCGTTATGGGCCGTTGCTGGCTGAGGAACGACGACATGGGCTGGCCTCCACGGAGCCGACCTTCATGGCCCGCTATCGCAAGAAGGCCTGAGCGGCTGGCGGCATTATGAACCGCGTCCTGGTCACTGGTGCCACGGGATTTGTTGGGCGGTCGCTTTGTCCGCTTTTGGTTGAGCGCGGCTATACGGTGCGGGCGACTGCGCGGCGGGAGCCGCCAGCGGCGTTTCCGGCTCAAGTCGAATGGCACCGCGTGGGGGAGATCGGGCCGGAGACGGATTGGGGCGCGGCCTTGGAGGGCGTCGATTTCGTGATCCATCTGGCGGCGCTCGCGCATCAAATCGCCCAGGATCGGACCGAGGAAGACTACCGGCGGGTGAACACCGCGGGAACGGCCCGGCTGGCGGAGGCCGTCCGGCAGGCGGGCTCGGTTCGGCGCTTGGTGTTCGTGAGTTCCATCGGGGCCGTCTGCACGCTCGCGTCCGCGCCGGTTTCGGAGAAGACGCCGTGTTATCCGGATACGCGGTACGGGCGGAGCAAACACGCCGCGGAATTGGCCTTGCAAGAGCGATTGGCCGGCGGACGGCCCGATTGGTGCATCCTGCGCCCGACCCTGGTGTACGGGGCGGATAATCCCGGGAATATGTTGCGGCTGCTCCGCCTGTTGCGCACCGGATGGCCGCTGCCTTTCGGAGCGATCCAGAACAGCCGCAGTTTCGTCTACGTGGGCAATCTGACGGATGCCATCGAGAAATGTCTGCAACATCCGGGCGCCAGCCGCCGGGTGTTCCATGTCGCGGACGGGCCGCCGTTCTCGACGCCGGGCTTGCTCCGATTGCTGGGTCAAGCGAGCGGGCGCCGCGTACGGTTGCTTCCCGTCCCATCCTGGGTGCTGCGCGGATTGGGGGTGGCAGGCGATGCGGCCGGTTCCATGCTGGGCCGTTCGGTCGGCATCGATACCTATTCGGTCGAGCGATTGACCGGTTCGCTCGAAGTCGATTCTTCCGCCATCCGCGCCGCCATCGGCTGGCAGCCTCCGTACACGCCGGAGCGCGGGTTTCAGGAGACGTTTCGCACCGCATGACGGTCCTCGGCGCATGGCTCGGCACGGCGGCGCTCTCGTGGCTCCTGGGGTTTCCGGTCTACCGGTGGCTGGTGGGCAAAGGCATCATCGACCGGCCGAACGAACGATCGAGCCACACGCAACCGACGGCCCGGGGTGGCGGCATTGCGATCATCGGAGCGGTGCTGGTCGTCCTGATCGCGGCCACGGCGTTCCCATCCGGGATGAAGGGGGACCGAACGTATCTGTGGCTAACGAGCTGGGCCGTGCTGCTGGCGGTCATCTCGTTTATCGACGATTTGCGATCGGTCCATCCGTTGTGGCGGTTCGGATGCCATGCGGCGTGCGCGGGGGCGGCGCTGTTCGCGATTCCGTGGGGTGGGGTGCATCTGGCACCGTGGCTGCCGGCGGCGGCGATCGGCCTGATTTTGTTCGTGTGGCTGACGGGTTACACGAACGCTTTCAATTTCATGGATGGGATCAACGGGATCGCGGGATTTCAAGCCGCGCTGACAGGCGCCGGCATGGCGCTGTTGGGAGGACAAGCGGTCGGATGGGACCATCCGGCGGTGCTCTTCAGCGCCGTGCTGGGCGGAGCGGGGGCGGGGTTTCTGCCCCATAATTTTCCGAAAGCGCGGATGTTCATGGGCGATGTCGGGAGCGCGCCGTTGGGCTTTCTGCTGGCGGCGGCGGCGCTGGCGCTGACCGTGGCTGGAGGGTGGTGGATGCTTCCCGCGCTCGCGATGCTGCATGCGAATTTCGTGCTCGATACGGGGATCACGCTGGCGCGGCGCGTGGCGCGCGGGGAGAAGTGGCATCTGCCGCATCGCGAGCACTTTTATCAGCGGTTGATTCGGGCGGGGAAATCGCATGCGTTCGTCACGGGGTGGGAGGCGGTGCTGCAATTGGCGACCCTCGGGCTGATGTATGGATATGTGCGCGCGGACGCGCCGGGGGTTCGGGTGGCGGCGGCGGCGGCGGCATTGGCGATGTGGCTGGCGTTTTTTGCGGCGTGTGAAGTGAAATTCAGGAAGTCTCAAAGCGTATGAAGCAGATCGTCATCATCGGGAGCGGCGCGCATGGGCGCATTGTGGCGGAAACGATCGGGCTCGAAGGGCAGGGGAGGGTGCTGGGCTTCGCCGACGACGACACGGCGAAGCATGGCCGAACCATCGACCGGTGGAGCGTGCTCGGGGGCTGGCAGGACATTCGGGCGGATGGGTACGTCATTGCGATTGGAGACAACGCGGCGCGGCAGCGCATTTTAGAAGAGCTAGTGGCCGAGGGGCGGACGGTGGTGAGCGTGGTGCATCCCCGGGCGTTCGTGTCGCCGGCGGCGCAGGTCGGAGCGGGGACGGTGGTGCTCGCGGGAGCGGTGATTTCGGCGGGGGCGAACGTTGGTCGGAACGTGATCGTCAACATCGGCGGGTTGATCGATCACGACGCGGTGGTGGGCGATCACGCTCACATTGCCCCGAATGCCACGGTGGCCAGCTTCGGGCGCGTTGCAGCGGGGGAAGTCCTGCCGCCGGGAGCGGTGCGGATGCGGCCGGCGGCTCAATAGTTCAGCCCGACCGGCGCCAAGCGGCGACGAACATGCCGTTGGCTCGCACGTCGTGGGGCCAGAGCCAGAGAAGGTTGTTCTCGATCTGCCCGAGGGGAGGTTTTTCAGGAACGGCCGGCACGAACTCAGGGTGAGCGGCGGTGAACGCTTCGGCGACGCCGGTGGTTTCGAGGGGGCTCAAAGTGCAGACCGAATAGACCAGGCGGCCGCCGGGTTTGAGGGCTTCGGCGACGCCGGCGAGGAGGCGGCCTTGCAGCACGGCGAGTTCTTCGATGTCCTTGGGCGAGACGGTCCAGCGGGCGTGCGGATTGCGGCCCCAGGTGCCGAGACCGCTGCATGGGGCATCCAGGAGAATGCCGTCGAACTTCGTGCGCGTCGGCAGATGCTCGATCCGCGGCCAGGGTTTGATCCGGCAGTTGAAGACCTGGGCTCGCGCCGCCCGCGTTTTGAGGTGCTTCAGCCGCCACTCGGCGCGGTCGGTCGCCCAGATCAGGCCCTGGTTATCCATGAGACTGGAGAGATGGAGGGTCTTGCCGCCTTCGCCGGCGCAGGCATCCCACCAGGTCTCGCCCGGCTGGGCGGCGCAGAGATGGCCGACGAGTTGCGAGCTTAAGTCCTGAATCTCGAAGAGGCCGCGCTTGAATTCCGGGGTGGCGAAGAGGTCGTTCTCCCCGCGGTACTCCAGAGCATCGGGCAGGGCAGGGTGGGGGAGGCAATCGCCCAGGGCGGCGGCAACTTCGTCCCGGGCGCCGCGCCGCGCCCGGAGCCAGAGCGGAGGAGGGCTCTGCCAGGCGCGCAGGGCAGCGAGGGGAAGGCTCGCGAAATCGCGCACCCAGGGCGGCACCGCGCGGGCCGCGATCTCGGAATCGGAGATGGACGCGGGAGCGGCGGCAAACTGTTCATCCATATCCCGGGCGCGTTCGAGGCGGTCGCGCATTTCGGGAAGCTCCCGGACCCAGCCGAACCAACGGTAATAGGCGAAGACCATCTGGCTGACGGCGCGGCGCACCTCGCCATCCAGCCGCTCGCGGCGGAGCACGGCGTCGGCCGGCTCGGTCTGGGCCTTGCGAATGACTTCCGCCGCCAGGTCGGAGGCCGACCCGGCGGGCGGTGTGATGCCGAAGCGGTCGAAACGGCGGTTCGAACGGTCCGGCCTGCGCGAACGATACATGGAGATCGAATACGGTCGGAGCGCCCGGAAAGCCAAGACGAATCGGCAATCATTCGGCAGGGGTGCCGCGCGGGGAGGAACGAGAAAACGGGGCGCAGTGCAAAATTCTCGCCAATTCCCGCCCGGGGTCCGCGGACAGGCTGCGCGATTTCGAACAAAGCGCGCGTCCGGCAACGATGAACGCGGTTCATCGCATCGAGTTCAATTTTTCATTCAAGATTCGGCGCAAAACTCCGAAGGGCGATCTTTGACGAATCGGCCAATGTTTACAGGGGTTTCCACGAATCCGGGGCGCGGCCGCGACCGAGGCGGCGGACGCGGAAGCAGGGCGCGGCGGGCGCGGCCACGCGTGCTGGCATGTCCGATGCTAAACGCGGGCTGTGCCGATTTGCGTAAGCAAATGGCCACGGAGAGCTGAAACTGGATCGAGATAACGAGGAGACGCAATTCCACTATGAAACTTATATCACGCTTCATGCGAATGAAGATTCTGCTAGTGTGCGGATTACTGATGACGGGCCTGCCCAATATCGGAAGGGCCGGTTCCGTCGAGTATCCCACAGACAAAGTAAATACTACCGGCCTGGCGGTGACCGACGACACGGTGACGGTCGGCCAATTGCATTCGGCGACGGGAACGATGGCGATCAGCGAGACCGGTTCCATCCAGGCGGAGCAACTGGCCATCGAACAGATCAACGCGATGGGCGGGGTGCTCGGGCGGAAGATCAAAATCATCGTCGAAGACGGCGCGAGCGATTGGCCGACTTTCGCGGAAAAGGCCCGAAAACTGATCGTCAACGACAAGGTGGCGTCGGTAATGGGCTGCTGGACTTCGGCCTCGCGCAAGGCGGTGCTGCCGGTGTTCGAGAAGGAGAATAACATGCTCTATTACCCGACGTTTTACGAAGGGCTGGAGCAGTCGAAAAACGTCATCTACACCGGCCAGGAAGCGACGCAGCAGATCCTCGCCGGTCTGGACTGGATCGCCAAAGAGAAGAAAGCGAAGACCTTCTACCTGATCGGTTCGGATTATATCTGGCCGCGCACGTCGAACAAAATCGCGCGGAAACATATCGAGAACGTTCTGAAGGGCCAGGTGGTTGGCGAGGAATATTATGCCTTGGGCCACACGCAGTTCGGATCGCTCATCAACAAGATCAAGCTCCGCAAGCCGGACGTGATCTACGCCATCGTGGTGGGCGGCAGCAACGTGTCCTTCTACAAGCAGCTCAAGGCGGCCGGGATTACC
>CAYZKY010000152.1:0-15027 GCA_964478815.1 uncultured Verrucomicrobiota bacterium | reverse complement strand
CCCTGTCGAACGTGGAACCCACCCCCACCCCTTCCACAAATTCCACAAAAACCCCGCGTAATTTCACAAATTCCACACCTTCCACGCCCCAATCTCCCGCCTCTTCCACACCGCTCCACCCCACCCCTATCCACCCCGCCTCCCCCCAATCCCAACCCCCACTCCGCGCCGCCGCCTGAAACAAACTGCGAGCCTGGAGGGTTGGGCTGCGCGCGAATCCGTGGCGGAAGACCGGCGACCGCCGCACCACCCGTCGTCGATTCCGCCCGCTACTTCCTTGCGCCTCCGGCCCACCCCGGACTAAGTTCCGCGAACGGCGTGCCTGCGCGCGACCGGCCAATAGTTCATGAAACTCGGATTCGCCTCTGCCATCCTGCCCGATCAAAGTTTGGAACAGGTGCTCGCCTTCGCGGCGGAGCATCGGTTCCAATGTGTGGAGTTGATGTGCTGGCCGCCGGGCAAGGCCGATCGCAAATTCGCCGGGGTCACGCACATCGACGTCACTGCCTTCGGCAAACGCGACGCGGAACAAGTGCGCGAACTCGCCGCCCAGCACCCGATCGAGATCAGCGCCCTGGGGTATTATCCGAACCCCCTCGACCCGAATCGCGAAGTCTCCACCGCCGCGGTGAATCATTTGAAGAAAGTGATCCGCGCCGCGGAATTGCTCGGGCTCACGCAAGTAAACACCTTCATCGGCCGCGATTGGACGAAGAGCGTGGAGGACAATTGGCCGCGCTTCCTCAAAACCTGGAAACCCTTGATCGCCTTCGCCGAGGATCACGGCATCCGCATCGGCATCGAAAATTGCCCGATGCTTTTCAGCGGCGACGAATGGCCCGGCGGCAAGAATCTCGCGACCACGCCCGCGATCTGGAGGAAAATGTTCGCGGATATCCCGAGCCGTTCCTTCGGCTTGAATTACGATCCCTCCCACATGGTCTGGCAGGGCATGGATTGGCTTCGTCCCATTGCAGAATTCAAGGAGAAGCTCTTCCACGTCCACGCCAAGGATGTGCGGATCGATCTCGATGGGCTCAACGATCACGGCTGGCTCGCCTTGCCGCTCCGGTACCATCAGCCTCGCATTCCCGGCTTCGGGGAGATCGACTGGGGCCGCTTCCTGGGCACGCTGAAAGCCGTCGGTTACGACGGCCCTGTTTGCCTCGAGGTGGAGGACGACACGTTCGGCAAGACTCTTGCTGGCAGGAAACAGGCGCTGATGACCGCCCGCCAGGTGCTCGCGCCCTTTTTTGGATTGTGACCGTTATGAAGTACACCTATTCCGAACTGGCGAAGATGATCGACCATTCGCTCCTTCATCCCACCCTGACCGACAAGGAACTGGAGGAAGGGTGCGCCCTGGCCGCGCAATACAATGTCGCCAGCGTCTGCGTCAAACCCTACTTCGTGCGGCGGGCCGTCGAGCTGCTGGAGGACTCGGAAGTGCTGGTGGGCGCGGTAGTCGGCTTTCCGCACGGCAGCAGCGCCACCGAAGTGAAGCGCTACGAAACCGAGTGCGCCTGCCGGGATGGAGCCGCCGAAATCGACATGGTCATCAATATCGGAAAAGCGCTGTCGGGCGATTGGGCTTATGTCGAACACGATATCCGGGCCGTCTGCGACGAGGCCCACCGCCACAACGCGATCGTCAAAGTCATCTTCGAAAACGACTTTCTGTCGGGCGACGAAATCAAGATCAAGCTCTGCCAGGTTTCCGAACGGGCCGGCGCCGATTTTGTCAAAACCTCGACCGGCTACGGCTTCGTCAAGCAGCCCAGCGGGGGCTACAATTACCAGGGCGCGACCGAACATGACCTCAAGCTCATGCGCGCCCATTGCTCGCCGAAAGTGCAGGTGAAGGCGGCCGGAGGTGTCCGCGACCTGGACGGCCTCATCCTCGTGCGCGATCTGGGAGGAACGCGTTGCGGCGCCAGCGCGACGGCGGCCATTCTCGATACCTATCAAAAAAAGGCGGCCGCCGAAGCGATCTCCGCCCAAACCGGACCGGCCGGCGTCCGCCTGGGCGGCGGGGGCTACTAAGCCCGGCTCGGCTGGGCGGGCGGTCCGGCTTTGCGCCGTTGGTGCCGTTATTTGGTCGGCACCCACCCGCGGCCAGGAATGAATTCCCGGCTGCCCAGGTTCGACTTGCATCCCACCGCGCCGGCCAGCACGGCTGCCAGCGCGAGCAACAACACCAAGCGTCTCATCGCCCGAATCTAATGCCGGTTGCCGTCCGGGCAAGGCTGTTGCACATTCTCCCAAAGCCGATGGTGGGTGACTTCAACTCATTACAGGGACAACTGCTGCTGGATGGCGGCCGGCTGCGGGATTCGTTCTTCCACCGCTCGGTGGTCCTCCTGTGCCGGCATAATGCGGATGGAGCTTTCGGCCTGATTCTCAATCGCCCGGCCGAATGCACGGTGGGAGATGTCCTGGTCGCCGATGTGGCGGATTCGCTGAAAGGGGCTCAATTGCACCTCGGCGGCCCGGTGCAAACCAATGCCTTGAGCTTCCTGCATTCGGAAGCCTTCCTGCCCGATGGCAACGTGATGGAGAACCTCAGTCTCGGCCATGATCTCGATGACTTGATGGAATTGGCGGACAGCTTCGATCCCGGCCGGCGTCTGCGCTGTTTCGCGGGATACGCGGGCTGGAGCGGCGGGCAGCTCGAAGGCGAATTGCAGCGCGATGCCTGGGTGGTCCATCCCGCCAAGCTCGAGCACGTTTTTACCGCCAATCCCGGCAGTTTATGGCGCGATGTCTTGCGGGAGAAAGGCGGCCTGTTCCGGCTGATCGCCGATGCGCCGGAGGACATCGCGCACAATTAATCGGGCTGCCCGGCCGCAAGAACCTCGGCCGCCCGGAGATCGGCCACGCACTCCACATGCTGCGTCTGTGGGAACATGTCAAAGGGGCGCACCCGCTCCACCCGGTAAGCTCCATCCCCACAAAGCGCCTGAAGATCGCGCGCCAGCGTCGCCGGATGGCACGAGACGTAGATGATCTGGCTCGGGCGCTGGGCGCGCAAAAGCTCGATCGTTTCCGGCGCGCACCCCGTTCTCGGGGGATCGATCACCACTGTCGTTTCGGCCGGAGGAAAGCTCTCGATCAAGCGCGGCAGCAGGTGCTCGGCCCGTCCATCGAGAAACTCGCCATGCGTCAGCCCGCGCCGTTCCGCATTTTGCCGCGCCGCCTGGACGGCTCTGCGATCGAATTCGACGCCCGCAAACCGCTCCACCTGCCCGGCCAGCTCGATCGCGAAAAAGCCGACCCCGCAATACAGATCGATCAGAAATCGGCTCCCTTGCTCGCGGACAAATTCCCGCACCGCGCCCACCAGTTCCGGCAATAGAAACGTATTGTTCTGGAAAAACGAATCCGGCGGAACCTCCCAGCCCTCGGGATACTGCCGCACGACCACCTTGATCCCGCCTTTGGGCGGGGGACGCCGGCGAACCTCGCGGATGCCTTCGTTGACCTGCGGTTCGGCGATGGCGCACTCCTCGATGTCCACGACCATCCGGTTGTCGTGCCGGATAAAGCCGATTTCCAGCCCCTGCTTCACGCGGTTCCACTGGCTGCGGATCATGACGCGGTTGCGGTAGGCATACTCGCGGGGCGAGGCGCGGATCGGTTCGACGCGCAGGCCGGGCAGTTTTCCCACGCGGCAGAGCAACTCCGCGATCTGCCGTTCCTTGAAATGCAACTGCTCGGCGTAGGCGAGGTGCTGATATTGGCACCCGCCGCAATCCCCGAAATACCGGCAGCGCGGCTCGACCCGGCTGGGCGAGGCGCGTTCGACCGCCACCAACCGGGCCCGCGCGAAACTCTTCTTCAGCTCGGTGAGTTCGATCTCGACCTCTTCGCCGGGGATGACGAAGGGGATGAAAACGACGAGTTCGCCAATCCGCGCCACCCCTTCCCCGCCGAACGCGAGATCGACAATCGTCACGCGATGCCGCCCGCCGATCTCGAGGGCGGGCGGAGTGCCTGGCTCGGACATCTTACTTCCGATGCGCTTCGTCGTAATGCTTCCGCAGAATGTCCTCGCCGAAATCGTTCTTCAGGTCGCGCCAGACCGCGTGGACGTGATTCGCGTTGTTCTGCGTGTTGTCGTACTCGAGGAGGAAGCTCGGCGCCTGCACGCGGTAGTAATGGCCCTTGCCCTTTTCGAGCGGCCCGGCCCAGGCAAACGTGATCGCCTCGGGCGAAACGGACTTCAACGCCGCCAGTTCCTTTTCGGCCAGCTCGCCGCGGGCGCGATGGACGTACTCGCCGATCAAGGCCCAGAGCATTTTCTGCTGATCCGCATTCAACGCCTTCAGCGTGATGCCGTGCGGTTCGAGCACCTGCGCCCGGCGTTTCTCGTGGCTGATGATGTCGGCCGGAGCCACGTTCGTGTAGATGCCGATCTTCGCCTGGCTCGGAGAAAGCGAGGCAGCCAGCGTGCGGCCTAGATCCTCCTCGTTGCCGAGCACTCGCAGGCCCTTGCGCGGCCCTTGCAGCACCTCGCCCGGGTTCGAGCCGAGGAAATTCGGCGTAATGGTCACTTCGCCGCCCGCCAGGGTGAAATTAATCGAAAGATGGTGCCCCTCGAATCTCCAGCCCCAGGCCCCGTGCGCCTCCGGCTTGCCGAAGATGCTTACAAAGTAGAGATCCGGATCGCGCACCGGCCCGCGCCCCTGCTCGAGCTCCTTCAAGATCGCCTCGAGGCTCATGACGCTGGCGGCCTTGAGGAAACCTTGGTGGCTCAAGCCGCTGTTCAACATGCCCAGGGCCAGAGCCCGCTGGTCACCGCCCATTTCCTTGAGCGGCAGCCCCTTGCGCGCCACCGGCGTGAAGTGCCAGTTCTGCCGTTCGTCATCCTTGATCTCGAACGTGGCCTTTTGGCGCTGCTCCCCGGAGAGAGCCGCCAGGAAGCGGTTGGCCGCCTCCGTCATTTCTTCCGCCAGGTCGTGGGCGCGCCCGCTCGGAGCAGCCAAAACCACCCACATCACCGACACGGCCAACGCCAGTCTCGCTAAGGATTTCACACCCTGAATGTCGCGGAGAAAGCCAGCCCTCCGCAAGCGGAAATCTCCCACACCGCTGCCACCAGTCCGGAGAACCCCCGACCGCGGCCTGATCACACGAAATTTCACCGACTTCAAAGGGGGGGGAGAGGGGCGAATATCTGCCCTGCACCCTCACCAACAGCGATTACCCCACCCATCTAATCGATCCGTCCCATTCTTCCCTCCGCTCCCGGGACCCAACCCCGAAAGCTCTGCCGCATGATCGAACTACTCGGCCAAAGGCTTATCGCGATCCGGCATAACCGCGATGCAAACAATTTATTTCCGGTACTACCGGTCGCGAGCTTATGGTTTGGCCGGGAGCTGATGACCGATCAGCCGGGAAATAAAAGTGATGCTCTCTGCTGCGGTGCGTCGAACGATGCGCGGCGTGGAGAGCGGAAGCAACTGGATCGAGTAAACAAACGTTTTGCGATTATGTCCGACCAATATGATGCCATTCTAATCGGCGGGGGGCCTTCGGGTTCGTGCGCGTCCGCCATCCTGGCCGAGTACGGCCATCGGGTGTTGGTCATCGAACGGGAGAAATTCCCGCGCTACCACATCGGCGAGTCGCTTATTCCCTTCACCTTCGGCCCGCTGCAGCGCATCGGAATGATTCCGAAGATGAAGGCTTCGCACTTCGTCAAAAAATACAGCGTCACCTTCGTGCAACCGGATGGCCGCCGCTCGCAGCCGTTCTACTTTTTCACGCGCTACGACAAGGAAACCGTCGCGCAGACCTGGCAGGTGCTCCGTTCCGAGTTCGACCAGATGCTCCTCGACAATGCCCGGGAGAAAGGCGCCGAGGTGCGTGAGGAAACGAATGTGAACCGGCTGCTGATGGAGGGGGAACGCGTGGTCGGCGTCGAAGCGACAGATCGGCAGACGGGCCGCACCTACAGCATGCATGCGCCGATCACCCTGGATTGCAGCGGCAAGGAAGCGTTCACTTCCAATGCGCGCGGCTGGCGCTTGCGCGATCCCTATCTGAACAAGATCGCCGTCTGGACCTACTACAAAGACTCCCAACGCGGCACCGGCATCGATGAGGGAGACACCACGGTCGCCTATGTCCCGGACAAAGGCTGGTTCTGGCACATCCCGCAGCACGATAAGATGACCAGCGTCGGCATCGTCGCGGAGGGGAAGTATCTCACCCGCGGCGGCGTGAAGGACCCCAAGGAAATCTTCCACCGGGAAGTGGAGGAAAACCTCTGGATCAAGGAGCACCTGGCCATCGGACAATCCACGGGAGAATATTTCATCACCAGCGAATACAGCCGGCACTCGCGTTACTGCGCCTCGCCCGGTCTCCTGCTCGTGGGCGATGCCTTCGCCTTTCTCGATCCGGTCTTCAGCAGTGGGGTCATGCTTGCGCTCAAGAGCGGCCATCTGGCGGGCGAGGCGGTGCATGAGGCGATCGTGGCCGGAGATTTTTCCCCGGCTCGCTTTGCGGAATACGGCGCGACCATCCGGCAAGGCGTGGAGAACATGCGCAAGCTGGTCTATGCGTTTTACGATCCGGCCTTTTCGTTCCGCGAAGTGATCAAGAAACATCCTGAAGCTGGTGGCTTGATCACCGATTGCCTTTCGGGAGATGTTAACAAGGACTTCACCCAGCTCTGGAGCTGGATCGGCGAATTCGTGCCGCTCCCCGACACGCTCCCGTACGGCGAGCCGTTGGCCGCGTGAGACCATCCCAGCCGGCACGGCAGGGACTCCTTGAGCGAGTGGAAGGACAGGCATGAAACAGAAGGTGCTGGGTTATTGCGGGTTGATCCTCGCCTCTGTCGCGCTAATCGCCGGCCTGCTGGCGTTCGGCGCCCGGCTGGAAACGAGCGTGCCTTCCGCTGGTCCAGGCGTCGCCGGTCAGATGGCCGCCCAGTGGGGGATCGCCGCCGGCCTTGTCGAGAACATCCGGCATCCGGTGAGCGTCCTATTCATTCAATTGATTGTGATCGTGCTGGCGGCGCGGCTCTTCGGAATGCTGTTCCAGCGCTTCGGCGAACCGGCCGTCGTCGGCGAAATGACCGCCGGCATCCTGCTCGGGCCCTCCTTCCTCGGCTGGCTCTGGCCGGAGGCATTCAGCTTCGTCTTCCCGCAAAATTCCCTCGGCACGCTCCGCTTGCTCAGCCAGATCGGTGTCTGCCTTTTCATGTTTGTCGTCGGCATGGAACTGAACGTGCGGCAGCTCCGTTCGCGCGCCCACGTCGCGGTTCTGGTGAGCCATGCCAGCATCGTGGTCCCTTACTTTCTCGGCGTGGCGCTCGCCCTGCTCTTGTTTCGAGAGATGGCTCCTGCGGGAGTCTCCTTCATGTCCTTCGCCCTATTTCTCGGCATTGCCATGAGCATTACCGCCTTTCCCGTCCTGGCGCGCATTCTGGAGGAACGCGGCCTGTCACGGACGCCGCTCGGCACCACGGCCATTACTTGCGCCGCCGTGGACGACGTCAGCGCCTGGAGCTTGCTGGCCTTCGTGATCGCGCTCGCCAGCATGACGTCCATCGCCGCCGCCGGGCTCACCATTCTGCTCTCGATCTTGTTCGTTCTCACGATGCTCTACATCGCCAAGCCGATGTTCCTGAGACTGCTGCCGGCCGAGTACCATCAAGGCGAGCCCCCCAGCGGCGCGGTCTTGGCCGCCGTCTTCGCCCTGCTCTTCGGCTCGGCGCTTTGCACGGAGATCATCGGCATCCATGCCCTTTTCGGGGCTTTTTTGACCGGTGTCATCATGCCCGATTCGAAAGAGTTCCGCGCCCATCTGCACGAACGCCTGGAGCGCTTCAGCAGCATTTTCCTGCTCCCCCTGTTCTTCGCCTTCACCGGGCTCCGGACGCAGGTCGGCCTGCTCGGCGAACTCCGGGATTGGCTCTGGTGCGCGCTCATCATCGCGGTCGCGACGGCGGGAAAGCTGGGCGGTTCCATGCTGGCGGCTCGCTGGGGCGGCTTAAGCTGGAACGATTCCTTCAAGCTCGGCGCCCTGATGAATACCCGCGGCCTTATGGAATTGATCGCCTTGAACATCGGGTACGACCTCGGAATCCTTTCTCCCAGAATCTTTACCATGATGGTCATCATGGCGCTGGCCACAACCTTCATGACCGGACCTCTCCTGTCCCTGGCGGACTGGCTGCGCTCGGCCCGCAGTGCCCGTCTCGTTCCCACCACGAGTTAGCTCACTGGATATTGCCCGGCACCGAACCTCCGGCGCTTCGCTATTTGAAGATTACCTTGGCTTCGGGAGCCTTTTGGTATTTCACTTCGTGCCCTGGCACCCAGGAGCCATTCTTGAAATACTCCGACGTGGTCGTTAACGTCCCCTCCGGCTTAAGCCGTACGGTAGCCTTGACCTCCGTGATCCCATCCGCGTTTCCGGAAACTCGTTCGTGACAGATCAGCCGGCCTTCCTCCACCTGAGCCGTGCCGCTCGTCCGAAAGCCAGCCGTCGTGAAATACTCGTAAACGAGGCCCTGCTTCTCCTTGTCCCAAAGAATCAACGTTTCCCCACCGTACACGCCGTCGTTGATCGAATGGAGGATTCGAACCGCCTTCCCGTTCAAGGCCCGCTCCCAATGGGCGATATCGATCACCGGCTTTTCGGGCGTCGAATTCTTGAAGTGGCCTTTCCAGATGCCGAGGTACGGCTTGAGCAGGGCCAGCGGATCCTCGGACGCGGGCTCGGCGGCTTGAATGGTGAGTTGAGCGACGGTCATCGCCGCCATCAAGTATTGGTAGAATCGTTTCATAGTGGGATCAGTTTGCGGAAGGATTTGGCAGGTGTATTGGACGATTTTTACCAGGTATCATGGGGTCGGCTCCGGAAGATAGTTCGGTTCGCCTTGGCGGGCCGCAAGATAAGCGGTGGGGCTCAGCCCGCAGAAGCTTTGAAAATCGCGGATGAGGTGAGATTGATCGAAATAGCCAGCGGCGCAAGCCAGGCCGGCCCAATCGACTCGATCCTGGCGCTGGAGGCTGGCGAGTGCTTCCTGAAAACGGCGGAGCCGGGCGAATTTGCGGGGCGTCAGCCCCACGCGCCGCCGGAATTGGTGGATGAAATGTTTCTGGCTGAGCCCGGCCCGTTCCGCCAGCGCGGCAATCGATTCGGCCGAGGGCGCGGCGCTCAGGCGAGTTAACGCCTCGTCTATCCAGCGATCCTGTCCGAGGGCCGGCCGCAATTTCCCGAGCAGGAATCTGTCGAGGAGCCAGAAACGTTGAGTGGCCGAGGACGTATTCTGCAGGGCCTCACGAAGCCGCAGGATGCTGTCATCCCACACGCCATCGGCGTGCTCCACCCGGCCGCCGAGGGACTCGGCCGGGAACGGCAAAAACGCCGACAGGCCGCCCGGCCGAAAATGGGCTCCGATCATGCAGGCAGTGGGGAGCACATCGATGACCAGATACTCGGACTGGGGTCCCGACAGCCAGGCCCGGCGGTACTCCGTGGCGCGCGCCGGACAATCTCGGTCGAATCGCCGCCGCGGCATGTCCAGCAGATCGATGATCAGTTCCGACGAGCCGTCCGGCAACACCCTCTCCCGTCCCGCCGCAGCATCGGTCGTTTCGAAACACCAGAAGAACTCGACGAATCGGCCCACGGGAGGCGGCGGACGATGCATCTGGTAATTCATGCTGCGCCGGGAGCGTATCACGCCCACGCACCCGGGCAAGCGTTGGACCGCAACGCCCACCCTCCGGAGCGGATTATCGCTAAAACACCGTCGGGACGCCTTCTTCGAGCAGGCGGAGATGGTGGTCGAGCCCTTCTTTTTCCACGAGTTGCTTGAGCCAGCGCGGGGGCTCGTCCAGCGCCTCGAAGGAAAGTTTGAAGGTGCCGTAGTGCATCGGGACGAACCACTTGGCGTGGATATCCCGAAAAACCTGGATCGCTTCGTCCGGCCCCATGTGGACGTGCCGGAAGGAGTCCGGGTAGTACGCGCCGATCGGCAGCATCGCGATCTCCGGCTTCAACCGCCGCCCGATCTCCTTGAAGCAATCGGCGTAGGCGCTGTCCCCGGCGTGGTACACATGCCGCCCTTGATGCTCGATGTAGTAACCGCCGTAGCCGCGGTGTTCGTCGCGAATCATGCGGGCTCCCCAATGTTTGGAGGGGGTGAGGGTGATCTTCCAATCCCGGTGCGAGAAAGTCTCCCACCACTGCAGCTCCACGACGCGCTCGAAGCCGAGGCCGTGAACCAGATCGCCCATGCCCCAGGGGACGACGGCGATGCGGGAGCTGGCCGGGAGCTGGCGGAGGCTGCGCCGGTCGAAATGGTCGAAGTGCGCGTGCGTGATGAGCACGAGGTCGATCTTCGGCAGATCGCGGATGTGCAGCCCGGCGTGCCGAAGGCGCTTCATGAAGAAGAGCCAGTTGGAAAAGTTCGGATCGATCAGGAGGTTCAGATCGGTGAACTGGCAGAGGAAGGAGGCGTGGCCGATCCAGGTGAGCGCGACCTGGCCCTCGGCGAGCTTGGGGTATTGCGGCTGGCGATGGCCGCCCGAACGGGGCGTGAACCACCCCTTCCAGATCATTTCGTAGAAGAAGGTCTGGGGGTTAAAGTGATTGCTGGGGGTCAGCTCCTTGAAGGAGCGGGGGAGGCGCCGCTTGCGCGGCGGTTTGGGCCCACCCGGGGCTGGACTGCCGGGATCCGGATTCATGTCCCGCCGGGCTGTCCGCAGCGCCCAACATTCCGGGACGGGCAGACCTCCCGGGGAGTGGCGGCAACCGTGATCATTTCGGAAGCGAAAATACGATTCGGCGGCCGCCGCGTCAATCGAGCGTCGAGCAAAAGCTGCCTTGGGCGCGATGGGCCCGTCTCCCAAGTGGTGAGTGGTGGAAGAGAGGCTTGCGAGTGGTGAATTATGGAGGATTTGGCGGCTGGCGCTCTGAATGGTAGGCTATAAACAATTGGTGGCAAATGCTTTACGACACAATAACCCGCAACGAACGGGAGTGGAAAATGAGTGGTGGATTGTGGTGAATTGCGGTGGATTCTGGTGAATCGCGGAATGGCTCGGGGTCGGGAACCCGGGAGGCGGGGTTAGGGTGCGGGAGTTTTGGGGGCAGAAAGGGGCATTACGGGGCTTTTTGAGGTGTTCTCAAGGGCAATTTCGGGCGGGAAAGGGAGGGCGGGCGGGGTGGCATATTCGTTGCTCCAGCCGGACGCGCATGGTCATCGCGGCTATTTCGGCAGTACTAATCATCGGCGAAGGCATTTCGACGAATCCGTCGATTTCTCATCTGTGGACGAACGCCACGCCGGCAGAGGTGGTGGGTTCGGTGACGGCAGGTTCAATCCAACCCGCAACCTCTCTTGCCCAGCCCAGTGCGTATGATTGGTGGTCTTGGGACATGGAGTTCGAGACGACGGACCTGGCCATCGAAGGCAGAGGATGGTTCATGCTCCGCGAGCCGGCAACAGGCCGAATTGTCCTGACTCGCCGGGGGGATTTCCGAATCGATCACAACGGCCATCTGGTGAATAACCACGGCTGGAAAGTCCAGGGCCATGATCTGACCGGGGACGGTGAGGGGCTGGCGGATATCAGAATCCGGATGGACGAGCAGGGCGGCTGGGCCATCGTCGCGCTCCGGTTCGAACCGGACGGCCAGGTGATCGCTGGATCAGCCGATGGGCGCACGAATGTGCTTGGGCAAATCCTGCTGCACGATGCGGGCGATGAGCCGGAGTTGCAGCGCCTCCAAGCCGGCGTTTACAGGGTTCCCCGAGGACTGGAGGATCGATTTGGCCGGCCGGGGGAGAGCGGACGGGGCACGATCCGATCCGGCTTCCTCCGGCTGGAACCAGAATCGGTGCGAATGACGGTTCATCAATCGGCGAACAAGGCCGGCGCCTCGGCCAAGGGAGTGCTGACGCTCACGTCCCGCGGGTTGGACCTCGGGATTCGAGGCGAAGGGTTCTTCCTGCTGCGCGATCCGCAAACCTCCCAGCTCTTCGCGACCCGAGCGGGGATGTTCGAGAAGGATGCCGACGGCTACTTGATCACCTACGACCGCTGGCGCGTGCAAGGTGAGATCGAGGCCGGCAGCGGCAGGATCGGCGATGTGCGCCTGCACTCGGAGGTCTTTCTCCAAGGGCCTGTCGCCGTGTCGATCGATGGACAAGGGAAGGCTTATGCCCGGTATTCGGATGGCACGGAAGCAACCACGGGGCGTATCCGGCTTTTTGAATTCGACCGGCCGCAACACCTGGCCCGAGCGCCAATGGGCCGCTTCACCGGCGTGGAAGAAGCGGGCCTGCGAGCCGTGGAAGTTGATGGGCTCGAGCGACGGATTCAATCGGGTTACATCGAGCTTATTCAGGTCACCGAGGATCTGCACTCGAGGCGAAAACACGCGACGCACCTGACGCCGCAGGCCATCATTCAGACCCAATCACCGACGACGCTCTATATTTCGGGCCGCGGGTGTTTCAGGGTACGCGATCCTCGAACCGGAGAAGTATTTGCGACACGCATCGGGAACTTCAGCCTGGACGAGAACGGGTATCTGGTCTCGCCCGGGGGCCTGCGGGTGCAGGGCAAGGTGGACGGCACTTTGTCCACGGAGGGCGATATCCAGATCGACGATCAAGGCCGGCCGGACGCAGCCTCGGCATTGGCATCGCTCGAATCCTTTAGCATTAACCGCGAAGGAGAAATCATGGTGACGCTATCGGATGGGACGCAATTCCTGCGTGGACGCGTCGTGCTCGTGGACTTCCGGGAGCCGTTCCTGCTCACGCGGGTCGATCCGCGACTTTTTGCCAACCTCGACGCCGCGCATCCCTTTGAAGCACCCGCATACACCAACGTCGAAGCGGGGCGCCTGGAGGCCGAGGCCACCGATGAGGAGCTAGCGCTGCCACCGCGTGAAGCGTTGCGCTTTGCGGTCAGCGGGGAACCTTGCTCGACCTGGATCTTGCAGCGAACGACGGACTTCAAGACGTGGCGCTCCGTGATGGCGGTGCTCAACAGCCGAGACGAGACAGAGCTGTATGATCGAGACCCGGTCGAAAGCGGTTTTTACCGCATTCTGTCGAGCGATCCGGATCCCAGCCCCGGGAAGCGATGGAGTTACCCAACTCCGCAGTTCATCGAGTTCAATCCGTGATTCGGAGTATTTCTACCCGAACTCCGAAATGCGAAAGCACGAACTGCGCAATTCCTTGCCAGGCAAGGGCGCTTTTCGAAGAAGATCACTTCCCGCCGATCTCCACGATACAGGACAGGCAAATCGCTCCGGAATACTCCATGCGCATACTTCGTGGCACGGCCAGCCACCCCGTCCCGCTCCTGTACCGAAACCGCAAATGCCGCACCTCGTCCGTCATCATCCCCCTGGGCCGCGCCCTCCGCAATTCCGCCGTCAGTTGCTCGAACAATATCCGCGAAGTTGAAGTAAACTCCGCGCCCCGGCGGCACCCCTCGGCCCGCCTGTCCCGCCCTGCTCCATGCCCCGTTCACCCATCTACTCTTCCCCCTCCCCGTCGATCTTAACTTCGCGGACTAGTGATCGACCAGTCCGGCCGAATGCGTCACGCCATCCCGCCCGCGTTCGCTCAGTTATGAAGTTGGCAAACCTCGCTGCGGAGCGTCTTTAACTGCGGGGTCATCTAGCCCAAGTAGTCATCTCGATTAAATGCCCCTAAGAATGAAATCCCGAAACGAGGGCGATGGCGAAAAAATGCTTGCCTTCTTTGAGCCAGTTAGCTCGCGAAAAAATCTATCTAGCCGGCCGATCGCGCAATCTTCTCGGTAACGTCCGCTTGCTTTGTCCGAGTAAATTCTCCTCTCGTCGCCGTTCTCGGGGTTGGCCACGAATCCGTGGAATTCGTCATTTCTTCCGTTCAGGAGGAATCGAAAACCTTGTTTGAGATATGAATGTCCCGACAGTCCGATCAATGAAATCTTGTCGGCACGTTGAACGGCCTCCTGCGCTTGCGTCCAGACGTCGCGTAACAGAAAATACAATCGCTGCTTCGGCCAATCATCGGGATGATTCAGGCAAAAATCTTCCATTTTCTTGAATTCAACCGTGTCTTCCTTAAAGAGTTCCCAAGGAAAGACTACTGGTGGAATGCTCTTCGTATGGTCCAAGCGCATGGCAGCGACAATGCGAAGTGGTTTGTTCGGCTGAGGAAGGCTAAACAACATTTCCGTATCAAACTCCTCGGCAATGCCAGCGCGCGATTCCGGGAACGCGATCGATCCGTGAAGTTTCAGCACCTTGAACTTCAGGCCCGTCCAGCCCTTGTCATCAATATTTTGGAACCCACTATAGACGGCGTTGATTGCTTGGTCATGGGCATCCAGCCGAGCCTGATCGACATCCCGACGGACCGAGTAGGCGCGAGCAAGCAAGTATTCAAGATAAGTATCATAATTAAAACTTAAAATTGTAATGTCTTCACGAAGACGTGCTTCATCCGCTTGAAAAAGACTTTGCAGGAAAGGATAATAGTCAGATTCGTGAAAACGGATTTCTGGGTTGTGGAGTGCTAGCGCGATCCTCATGAGAGATTTGAGCGCTGGAACGAATTTGGCGTACTTTCCCTTCTGGGCCAGCTTGCTGAATTCGTCTACTGATGCAAATCCACCATTTCGAAATAGTTGTATGGCCTGTGCTTCGGTTTTCTGCATGCGGTCCCAAATCCCGTGCCGAATACTTGGGCGTTCCTTCTCGGAAAGTTCGGGGCAATGCTGTTCAAGCTTGTCTCTCAATGCCAACCGCGACGTCATGAGTAGGCGAAGCTGCTCCGCACTGGGGTATCCAGAACTCATGGAAGCCCCTGCTCCAAGGATGATAACATGCTTCGACACGAATTCTTCGATAGCACACCAAGCAAAAGAAACAACCCTCTAAAAACGCAGCAGCAATCCCCCAGAAACGCGAAAATGGTTAGACTGCTTTTTGGGTTCTTCGACGTTTTCAGTGGAATGGATAAGGAATGGTAAGCTTCCCGGCGAC
>CAYZKY010000151.1:0-15570 GCA_964478815.1 uncultured Verrucomicrobiota bacterium | reverse complement strand
CGCGGCCTGATCGGGTTCGAGACCGATCTCGTGAACCAGACCAAGGGCATGGGCGTGCTGAGCCATTTGTTCCACGATTACGGCCCGGATCGGGGCGAGATCCCCGCGCGCAAGAACGGCTCGCTGGTGAGCATGGAGGGGGGCGAAGCGACCGCCTATGCGCTGAACATGGTGCAGGAACGCGGCCGCCTGATGGTCGAGCCCGGCGAGGCGATTTACGAAGGGATGATCGTGGGCGAAAACGCCCGGGAGAACGACATTCCGGTGAACCCATGCCGCGCCAAGCGCCTGACGAACATGCGTTCGCAAGGGGATGGCAAGGGCATCCAGCTCGCGCCGCCCTTGAAGCTCTCGCTCGAGCGCGCGCTCGAGTATATCGGGTCGGACGAGTATGTCGAAGCGACGCCGAAGTCGCTCCGCTTGCGCAAAAAGATTCTGGATGAGACGAAGCGGAAGCGCGCGCAGCAAAGCCGCGTGATCAAGGTCGAAGAAGCGGCCTGACCGGGCCGGCTTCGGCTTGACCTGTCCCTGTCCGCCGGGCTTTGGCCCGGCGCGTCCTCGCGTCGAAAGTGCTTTCGGGCGGACGCATCCTGCGCTTACGCTCTCCCCGCCACGGACCATGTCGAACAAAGCTTACGCACGCGCCGGGGTCGATATCGACCTCGGGAACAAAGTAAAGGCCACGCTGCCGCAGTTGCTCGCGTCCACGCATCGCCGGGAAGTGCTGGGCAAGGTGGGCGGGTTCGGCGGGCTCTTCGCGCTCAACACCCGCAAGTACAAGGAGCCGGTGCTGGTTTCCAGCGTCGATGGGGTCGGCACGAAGCTGAAGCTGGCCTTCACGATGGACAAGCACGACACGGTGGGCCAGGACCTCGTGAACCACTGCGTGAACGACATCGCCGTGCTTGGGGCCGAGCCGCTCTTCTTCCTCGATTACATCGGCACGGGCAAACTGCTCCCGCGCACGTTCCAGCAATTGATCCGCGGCTTCGCCAAGGCGTGCGCGGAAAACGGATGCGCCCTGATCGGCGGCGAGACGGCGCAAATGCCGGGCTTTTACCAGGAGGGAGAATATGATGTCAGCGGCACGATCGTGGGCGTCGTCGAGAAGTCCCGGATGCTGGATGGGAAAGCGATCGCGCCGGGGGATGTAGTCATCGGCATCGCGTCGACGGGGCTGCACACGAACGGGTATTCGCTGGCGCGGAAGATTCTGTTCGATCAACTCGGCCTCGATCCGAAGGCACGGGTGCGGGAGATCGGACCGAAGGCGGTCGGGGACGAACTGCTCCGGGTGCATGTGAGCTACGGGCCGCTGGTGCAGCAGTTGTTGAAAAAGTTCAACCGGGCGGGCGCGGCCCGCGCGATCAAGGGAATCGCGCACATCACGGGCGGCGGGTTCGTCGATAATATTCCCCGCGTGCTGCCGAGCCGATGCGACGTGGCGATTCAGAAGGGCACCTGGCCGATCCAGCCGATTTTCCAGTTTCTCGGGGCGATGGGCAACGTTCCGGAAGCCGAGATGTTTCAGGTGTTCAACATGGGCATCGGGATGACGCTGTGCGTCGAGGCTGGCAAGACCAAGGCGATTCACGCCGCGATCAAGGCTAGCGGCCACAAGGCCTGGATGATCGGCGAAGTGGTGCGCGGCACCGGAGTGGTTCGACTGGATTGACTTCAGCCGATACTGGGTACTGGGTGAGACTTACTTTCCGGCCGGTGTGTCGAGCAAGCCTTCCAGCCAGCTGGTGGCCTCAATTCCCCGCATCCGTTCCAGGCAAGTCGTGACATACAGAATGTGGGCGCGATCCGTCTCTGCGGGTGGTTTCGCAAAGAACTCGGCGATCCGCGCCGTCAGTTGGCTGAAATGTTCCTGGGCGGGCGGGGGTGGACGGTATAATTGAGCCGAAAGCACTTTCCCCCCGGCCAGCCGCATCGCGAAATTCATGTCATGCACGGCGCCATTCAGTACTAAGTGGAGCGATTCCGAACCATCGCCGTGTTTCAGGAGCCAGCCTCGAGCGGCCGGAGCGAGTTTCTCGAGAATCTGCATTCCCACCGCATCCTGCGTGCGTCCATCCTTGAGGGCATCCCCCTGGATATTGTCGGAACGCGAGACGGCTGCCGCCAGGAGCATCCGCCATTCCCCCGAGTAGGCGATGTCCCACAACCGTTGACCCTTGAGACCTTCGACATTTCCCAAGAGCCTTCCTGCGGCTCCGCGCTCTCCGCTGACCGAAGCGAGTCCTTCCAATCCATCCAGTTCGGCCTCTGGAAAAGCCCCATGTGTCACGATCAAAGCCTTGTGGAACGCCGTTCCCACCGGCCGAGCTACTTCAAACGGAGGAGCAGCGGTATCCGACGGCAGCGTGAACTCCGGCAGGCGGAAGGCCGTGCCCGCCGCAGAACCCGCCGCGAGAAAAATTCCGCGGCCTTCGGCCATTTCCAGTAATTCGAGGGCCAGGTTTGCTTGATGCGCGAGCGGGCCATAAACAAAACATCGCGCTCCCTGCGGCAGTTTTGGCAACACCTGGCGCACGAGTGTTTCATTTTCGACGGCGTCGCGGCCGGCGAAGATCACGCGTGTTTCGCTGCTCAGTCCGGCGTCCGTTAAGTTAGCCGATTTGAGTCCCAGGTCTTTCCCACGCGCCGCCAGGTCCGACGCTGTTTCGTGGTTGGACGCGTAAAGGGCGACTCGGCGGGCGGGTGGCTGAAACACGCCGTCGTGCGAGTACCCGATGAGAAAGCGGTCGAGCAATTGCTGGCCGGGCGAGGGAACCGCGAATTCGTTCAGGACGACGGCCACTTGAAGTTCGGAAGGCATAAGGCGTGATAGAGGGTTCGTCGAGTCAGGCATTCCAAAAGGTCGAAGTTTCGGGGACGCGATAGGGCACGTTCATCTCCGGCGTTTCCACACGCTGGCCGCCCCGGTGGAGGGATTCGACCGCGAAGAGCGTCATGCCGGAGGTGAGCAACGTTCGCTCGACCGGGAAGGGAACTTTCCCGGTCAGGATCGTTTTTTCGGCGTGGTTCATAAGGGGGTTGAAAAAGTCGGCGGTGGTCGAGATGTGGTTCGGCATGGGCAGGTGCATCTGGCAGGAAACGAGGCCGCCGTCCCGCTTGAGCCCAGCGTAGACGAAATCGCGGAGGAGTCCGTTGCAGAGGAACATCGCGGTGTGGAAGCCATCGGTGTGTTCGATGAAATAGCCGATCGATTCCGGGCTGGCCTGCCGGGCCCAGGCGACGGTGGGGCGAGCGACGGTGAAACCTTCCGGCGGACGCAAGGTGTGGCTTCGCATCATGGCCGATTCGAATGCGCGGACGGTGCCGGGACGCTGGCTGAGGAACTCCCACATCTTCGCGCCGCGCAGGGCGAGGACGCTTTTGACACCGCTTTCGCCGCCGCGCCGGCGTTCGGACATGCACTGGGCCGTCTCCAATCCGTGAAAGTCGTACGAATCCACTCCGCCGTAACAGAGGCAGACGCTTTCCTGCAGCGGTGTTTCCAAGGGCAGATCGATGGAGGGGATGCGCCAGGTGACAGGCAACGAGGAGCCAGACCAAAACGGGAAATCGAGCCGCCGGGCCTCGGCCACCATCTCCGCGCATTCCGGCCAGGTGGTGGAGAGATGCTTGTCGTTGAACACCGGCACGCCCCGGCCGCTGGCCTCGAACACCTGGGCGGTTTGTTTGAACCATTTGTAGCGTGGGTACAAGGTCTGGCCCTTGGCGTTTTTTTCGTATTTGCCGTGCTCGCCGATGATCACCACGCCGTCGACGGCCAGCTTGGAGCCGCCCAACGTCAGCGCCTCCTCCACCGTTGGGAAGATCGGCACGCCGAACCGCTTCGCCCGGTCGCGCGCCAGATCGCCCTCGGGGAATTGGTCGACGTAGAGCGAGGCCAGGCGCACCTCGGGATGGTACCAGCGCCCGTGCCAGCCATAGCCTTCCAGAAAGCGATCGATAAAGTGCTGGGCGTGCGAGTGCTTCCGCACTTCCGTGGCCAGAAAGGCTACCGTCTTCGGCCGGGCCCTGGAGCGCGCAGTGTGGGTGCAACCGACCGCGCCCGCGGCGCCGAGGGCGCTGGTCGTGGCCAGGAATTCGCGTCGATTCATCGCAGGCATAGGCATTTGTTCAAGTTTTGGCCGAGGCGTTGGAGCGATCGGCGGGCCAGAATAACCAGATGACCAGGAACGCCGCCAGCGGCATGCATCCGGCCACCATCAGGCCGTGGTCGAAGGAGCCCGTCCGGTCGATCCATTGGCCGTAATATTTGTGGGCGAAGGAAAGCGACCATGCCGCCACGCCGGCGATACCGGTAACTTTTCCCTGATGCCGGGGGGATACATCCTGGGTGAAGGCGTGGTAGATGGGGAATACCCCCAAAGCCCCGGCACCGACCATCAGCAGCACCGCCAGCAGGAGCATCCCTTTCGGCAGGACGCCCACCGATAAGGTGAGCGCGCTCAGGATCGCGCAGCCGAAGAAGGTCAGCAACCGCGCCGAATGGACGGAGTAACGCCGCCGGTGCAACCAGAGGGTCAGCGCCCCGGCTCCGATGCATCCGATATCCGTAAATACGTAGAACAGCGCATTGAAAGTGAGCATGTCCGCTTCGGCGTATTGCCGTCCTTCGACCAGGAATTTAGGCAGCCACGCCCGCACGAGCTGCCAGGCGGTATTGATCAGCGCCACCACGATGACGATGACCAACATCTTGCGGCTCAAGATGGCTGGCCAGAAATCTCCCACCGGCGCAGCCGAGGCTGGACCGGGTGGGGCATCGAGATCGCCGGCCTTGATCAAGGCGAACCACAGCACAATCCAGACGACTCCAACCAAACCCACCGCTTGAAACGCCCAGCGCCAGCTTCCCGGTTCGTCGGTCAGGAGGAACCGCATGAGGAGGGGCGTGATGATCGCGCCGATCGACGTGCCGCTCTGCAACACGCTGTTTCCCATCGAGCGATCCTTCGGTTCCAGCAGCCGTTGGGTCGCCTTCACCGCGCAGGGCCAGTGGCCCGCCTCGAAAAAGCCGAGCAAGCCGCGGCAGATCAGCAGCCCCTCGTATCCGTCCGCCAGCCCCGTCGCAAACCCCGTCGCGGACCACAGCAATAACACCGCGGGATAGAGCCAGCGCAGGGCATACCGGTCCGCCAGGACTCCAAAAATGATCGACCCCACCGCGAAAGACCAACCGAAGGCGAGTTCCAAATCGCCATACTGTTCCTGAGACAGGCCGAATTCCCTCGTGATCCGCGTCGCGGCGTTGGCGAGGGTCTGGCGATCCATGTAATTGATCGCCGAGGCCAGCAGCAGGAGGCCGCAAATCCACCATTTCCAGGAAGCTGAACGGTTCGAGTGGCTCATCCGTTCCACGATTGTCCATCCCACTGGATCACTCGTTCGAGCAGCGCGATGGCGTCGCGGCTGAAAATCTCGAACAAGCGTTCGCCCTTCTCGGCCGTAGCCAGATGCGGGCTTCCGATATGGCCCGGCGCCGTCCGGTCCTGCGTCACCCAGCCCCGATGGGCGGGCTCGAAGGCGTTGCCGAATTCGACCGGGCGCAAGTGCTTGGTTTCCTTCACCAGCTCCGGCCGCAGGCGCAGGATCATCGAAGTCTCCCATTCGCAGGCGTGGCCCATTTGTGTCTGGCTCAGCGTGGGGTCTTGCTCCTGCGGCTTCGCGCCGAGCAGCCAGTACGTGCCGAAGAGCAACAGGAGGTCTGTCCGGTGGCGATGACGTTGGCGGAGTTCGAACACCGCTTGGCGGCCGGGGACATCATTGCCGCCGTGGCCGTTGATGAACACGATGCGGCGGAAGCCGTGGTGAAGGAAGTTTTCAGCGAGATCGGACAGGAGGTCGAGATAAGTGCGAGGCGCGGCGGAGAGAGTGCCGGAGAAATCCAGGTGATGATGCGAATTTCCGAGCCAGAGCAACGGGGCGAACAAGGCCCGCCGCCCGAGTGCGATCTCGGCCCGTCGGACAACTTCGCCGAGCAGGAGGCTGTCGGTGAACACCGGCAAGTGATCGCCGTGCTGCTCGAGCGCCGCGACGGGAATGACCACCGGCGTGTTTTTATCCAGCGCGCGCATCTCTGGCGCGGTCAAATCGGCAAGCTGCATAGGCGTAAGCGCGCCGCAGCGTGCCAGAAGGCACGGCATGGCGAAACGAGAAAGTCCGGGCGCGGCCCATTGGCCGGTCAGGCGGGCTCGGTGCGGATGAGGGTCTTGATGGCGCGGTTGCCCTGGGCCATTGAGGCGAAAAGGCCCGGCAGCTCTGCCAGCGGGCATTCGGCGGTTACGAAATCGCGGGCGGTGACCACGCCTTGCTCGATCCAGGAGAGGGCCTGCCGGATGGTGCGCGGGGTGTGGTGGAAGCTCGCCAGAAGCGTGAGGCTGGAATAATGGAGCAAACCGGTATCCAACTGCACGGTGGTTCCGGCCGGGCAGCCGCCGAAGAAGTTGACGCGGCCGCCCTTTCGCACCAACTGGACGGCGGCCTCCCAGGCATCTGGCTGGCCGACGGCTTCGATCACGACATCGAAGGGCCGCCAGGCGGTCCGGGCTTGCTTCACCAAATCCGGTGAGGTCGCAACGGCCAGGACGGCCTGGGCACCGAGGCGGCCCGCCATCTTGAGACGTTCCTCGCCCCGACCGGCCAGAGACACTTCGCAGCCCAGATGATGGCATAGGGCGACGAACATCAGGCCGATCGGGCCGGAACCGATGACCAGGACGCGCTCGCCACGGCGGACTTGCAGGTCGTCGACGCCCTGCACGACGCAGGCGAAGGGCTCGGTCAAGGCGGCGTCGGCGAAAGCGGTGGCATCGGCGAGGGGGAGGAGGTTTTTGCGGACGAGGCGCTCGGGAATGACGATCGATTCGGAGTAAGCGCCGTTCAGGAAGAGGAGGTCTTCGCAGAGGTTCTCCTGGCCGCGTCCGCAGGCCGGGCAGGCCCCGCAAGGGGCGGAATTGGCCGCCACCACGCGGTCCCCGACCTGCCAGGAGCCGGAATCGGAACGCGATTCGGTGATGACTCCGGCCAGTTCGTGACCAAAGACGGCAGGGGGAACGATCATTTTGGCATGGTAGCCGCGCTTGTAGACTTTCAGGTCGGTGCCGCAGGTGAGGGCGGCGCGGATGGCGACGCGGACTTCACCGGGAGCGAGGGAGCGCTGAGGCACTTCCTCAATCCGGACGTCTTCCTTCCCATGCAATACCGCGGCCCGCATCGTCTGGTTCATCGGTGGGCACCGAGTAGACCGGTTATGGCCACCTTTGCCAAGCCCAGCGCCAGGGGGCCTGAGGGGTAGAGGGGTTGATGTGTCAGCCGAGGAGAGCGCCTCGGGGGTATTCTGAGTTGTAAGTAATTTATGGTTAAATATTTACGTATATTTTTTTGCATGGTTTTTTGCGTGTCAAAAGCGTGTCGTTTCGTGTCATTCGCGTGTTAAAACGTGTCATTATTGTGTCGCAACGTGTCAAAATGCGTGTCACGACGTGTCAGGAGACGGAGCGTCACGGAAAGCCATTGGCCGCGTTCGCAGGTGGCGTTGGCGATCCCTTGCCGGCGGAATGTAACGTAAAGACGACGGTTCTCGCTGGATTGCGAGGCATGAGTTGTGCTATCAAACGGCTATATATGACCGATGACTGCCCCCTGCGCGCTGGCTGGTGCAATTCCCTGCTCTCCACGGCAATCCTGGTGTTAGGCATGACGGGAGGGGCGACGCACGCGGCGGAGCCCGCGATCGGATCGGTGGTGCGGGGGAGCGATTCGTTGACTATCCGGGCCACGGTGCCCACCGGTTTCAAGCATGTCGTCCTCGACGCCGGCAGCGATGTCAGCCAGCCGTTCGGCGAAGCATTGGTCTCCGGCGCTTTGGATGGGAGCGAGTCGATCGTCACGTTCCGCATTCCCAACGTGGGTGGCGCAAAATTCCTCCGGGTGCGCGTGGGCACCGGCGAGACGGTGCCTGCGGCGGCCTTCTCGGGCGCGCCTTATTTCGTGGTGGATTCGTCGGCCGGCCCGGTCACTCTGACAGAGGAGGAGAAGATCGGGCATGTGATGAGCCGCCTCACCTACGGGCCGGCGGCGGGCGACATCCAGACGGTACGGGCCATGGGAGTGACCGCGTTTGTGGAACAACAGCTCGATCCGGTGGGCATCGACGAAAGCGCCAACACGGCCCTCCGGACGCGGGAGGATGCCCTCTTCACCACCCGCCAGCCGTCGGAGGATACTTTCCTCGTCAAGGTGGGCGAAGTGTGGCGCTACATGAAGGGCACCCAGGCTCCGCCGGCGGACTGGAAAGCCGTTACTTTCAATGAATCCGCCTGGCTCGAAGGGGCCACGGGGATCGGCTACGGCGATGATGACGATGCCACCGAACTGGCCGACATGCGCCAGGCTGGCACGGTATCGGGTTATCTAACGGTTTATCTGCGCAAGACTTTCTTCGTCGGCACGCCCGGGGAAGTGGATGCCTTGGTGTTGAGCGTCGATTTCGACGACGGGTTTGTGGCGTATCTGAACGGCATGGAAGTCGCCCGGCGGAATGTTACCGGCAATCCGCCTTTGTACAATTCCCCGGCCTCGGCGGATCGGGAGGCAGGCACGCCGGAAGAGTTCGATCTGACCACGCGCAAGAATCTTCTCGTCGGCGGGAATAACGTTTTGGCGATCGAACTCCACAACGTGAACCTGACCAGCAGCGATGCGAGCATCATCCCCAGCCTGCTCAGCCGGAAGTTTCTGCCCGTTCCGCCGCAAAAACGGATTCGCGGGATCGAGGCCTTGCAGGAGTTGGTTCATGTGCGCGGCATCTACTCGAAGAAACAGCTTCAGGCCGTGCTGGCGGAGTTCTGGGAAAACCACCTGACGACGGATTACGACAAAGTCGCGGAGTATCTCGCGGATCTAGGCAATTCGGATGGCCAGCCCGCCATGAGCGAGCGCCAGGCGGCGGAGGAAGCCGCTCAAGCCGAGTTCGAGGAGTATCAATTTTTCTACGATCATGCGTTGGGAAACTTCGGCGACCTGCTGCTCTACAGCGCCACGAGCCCGAGCCAGTTGATCTATCTGGACAACGTGCTGAATATCAAAGGAGCCGCGAACGAGAATTACGCCCGCGAAATCCTGGAGCTGTTCGCCTTCGGCGTGGATAACCGGTACACGCAGCAGGACATCGAGGAGCTGGCCCGTTGCTTTACCGGCTGGGGAATCCGCAAGATTTGGCCGGATCAGAAACAGCCGTTCCCGGCTTCCTCCCGCACACCGCCCACGGAAAACAGCGTGCAGTACGATGAAGTCGTGCTGCTGGATAAAGGCGGCGGCTGGAAATACTTCAAGGGCACCCGCGAACCTTCGCCCGCGGCCGGAGGCGGACCGTCCACGGCGTGGACGCAGTCCGGTTTCGACGACGCGGCCTGGCTGCCGGGTTCGACCGGCATCGGCTTCGCGGATAACGACGATGCGACGGTGCTCTCCGACATGCGGAACAAGTACATGTCCGTCTATCTGCGGAAGGAATTTACGGTCGGGAATCCCTCCGAGCTGGAGAATCTCGTGCTTAGCGTGGATTATGACGACGGTTTCGTGGCTTACCTGAACGGCACCGAAGTGGCCCGCAGCCGGACGATGAACGGCACCGGCACGCCTCCGGGCTTTGCCCGCGCCTCGAACGGCGGACGCGAAGCCGGGACGAGCGACAGCTTCAGCCTGCGCAACCAGCTCTCGCTGCTGAAGCCCGCGCCGGAAAAGAACATTCTCGCCATTCAGGTGCATAACACCTCGCTGGATAGCTCCGACCTTTCGATGATTCCCCGGCTGGTCGTCCGGAACCTCAAGCCCGGCAGCATCGAGAACGGGGATCCGAACGGCCTCTGGACCTTCCGGTTCAACCCGGCCCAGCACGATACCGGCGCGAAAGTGGTGTTCCCGGGAACGCCCCACGAAATCCGCGTGCCGGCCGGCCGCACGGGCCTCGACGGGCTAAAGGACGCCGTCGATATCGTGGATGCGATGGTCAAGCATCCCTCGACCGCGGAGTTCATCTGCCTGAAGCTGATCAACAAGTTCGTGTCGGACGAGATCACGCTCGGCTCCTACAAGGATGGCACCGCGCCGGCCGAGTTGCGGCAACTGCTGGATGCGGCCATCGCGGCGTGGAACTCGACGACCCCCGCCGGGAACATTCGGACGGTGTTGAACACCCTTCTGACCCCGCGCGCGCCGGACGGCCTGTTCTGGACCCGCGGGACGTACCGCTCGAAGGTGAAAACGGCGGTGGAATTTATCAACAGCACCGCACGGGCCTTGAATCTGGAGATCAGCGGCACGCCGCTCCCGGTGCGGAACGACATGCTGGGCATGCATCTCTTCACCCGCGACGAACCGGACGGCTGGTCGGAAATCGGCGCGGACTGGATCGACACGGGCACGATGCTGGCGCGCGTGCAGTTCGCCCAGGCCATCTCCGCGGACCGGGTCGAAGGCGTGCGGTGGAATTTCGCGGCGTGGCGGACGGCCAACAATCTGTCGAGCGCGGAATCGATCATCGAGTACTTCAATCAGTTGCTCTTCCACGGGAAGATGTCCGCCGCCAACAAGGAGGTGCTGCTGAAGTTCGTGACAACGGACGACCTGGGCGCGCCGCTCGCGCTAGATCCGGCGCGGGCCAATTATGAGACGCGCGTGCGCGAGTTGGTGAGCCTGATCCTGTCGATGCCGCAATGGCACTTCCAATGAGCGGAGCCCACCACAACCAGAAGCCAATTTAAGCCTATGAATATCAAACGCCGGGATTTTCTGAAACTGGGACCGCTCGCCTGGGGGGCGATGGGGATCAACATGATGGCGCCGAGCCTGTTCCAGCGCCGGTTGCTGGCGGCCGAGCTGCCGAACGACCGAAAGTTGATCTTCATCTTCCAGAACGGCGGGAACGACGGGATCAACACCATCATCCCGACCGGCGATCCGGAATACAACAACGACACGCGCCCGACGCTGTACATCCCGCCCGCGCAGGCGATCGACGCGGGGAACGGCTTCGCGCATTTCCATCCGGCGCTCCAGCCGATGATGGAGATTTACAACAAGACCAGCCTGAACGGGCAGGCCGGACCGGGCAATCTCGCGGTGCTGCACCGCATAGGCTACTCCGGGCAGTCGCAATCGCACTTCGACAGCCAGCAGTACTGGCAGAACGGCGTGCCGGGCAAGGCCTACCTCGAGGAAGGCATGTTCTACCGCCACCTCACCCAGACGCTCGATCTGACCGATCCGGCCAACGCCTTCGTGGCGGCCGCCATCTCCAGCTCGCAAATGGTGGCGCTGAAGGGGGATTATCCGTTCCCGAATTTCAGCCGCGCCACCGATTTTTCGTTTGGCGGCAACCAAGCGAAATCGCGCAAATTCCTCGGAACGCTTCCCACACTGGATGGCGGCGCAGGCGGCTCCGGTATTTTCGGGTTGTACGGGGGAGTGAAAGACGATCCTTCGAAAGTATACCGTCCGCTCGTTCATAACACCGGGCAGCAGCTTGGCCGCACGATGAACACGCTGCAGACGGCGGTGGGCCTCGGCACCTACACGCCCGCGAACGGCGCGGTCTATTCCAACGACGGCCTCGGCCGGAAATTGATGGAGGCGGCCATGCTCTTCAAACGCACGCCGGTGAAGATCGTGGGCATGACGATCGGCGGCTGGGATACGCATACGGGGCAGGGGCAGGTCACGGGCAGCCAGGCGAACTTGCTGGGCCAGATGGCGCGGGGCTTTCAGGCGCTTTACCGCGACCTGCAGGATCAGTGGGACAAGGTTCTCATCGTGACGATGACCGAGTTCGGCCGCACCTCGATGGAGAATGGAAGCATGGGGACGGACCATGCCGAATCGAGCGTGGTCTTCGTGGCCGGGGGCGGAGTCAAAGGCGGCATCTACAATTGCGATCCCACCACCTGGAAGGCCGGGGATATCTTCAGCAGCCGGAGCGGGCGTTACCTCTCGAAACGCACCGATTTCCGGGGCATCTTCGGAGAAATTTTCACCAACCATTTCGAAGACTCGCCGGATATTCTCGAGCAAATCATTCCCGGTTACACCGCGGCCAAGGCCAAGGATCCGACTGGGTTCTCGCCGCTTAACTTCCTGGCGTAGCCGGTGAGCGAAGTTTGGGCAGAGGGCTCCGGCCGCCCGGTTCCCTCTTACTCGTAGCGGAGGGCCTGGATCGGGTTCATCCGGGCCGCCCGGATGGCCGGGAACAGGCCGGCGATGATGCCGACCAGCGCGCTGAACGCGAGCGCGACGACCATCGGCACGAGCGTGATGACCGGCGTGTTGGCCATAGGGCTGATGGCTTTGAGCAATTCCACGAGCGCATAACTTGCTCCGAGCCCCACCAACGCCCCGAGAATCGAAATCACGACGCTTTCCACGAGAATCTGCGTAAAGATCGCGAATCCGGTCGCGCCGACCGCCTTGCAAATGCCGATCTCCCGAATGCGTTCGTTGATGCTCGCGAACATGATGTTCATGATCCCGATGCCGCCGACGAGGAGACTAATGGCGGCAACGATGCCGCCGCTGAGCCGCGCGTTTTGGATCTGGCGGGAGATGTTCTCGACCTGGTTTTCCTCTGTCTGGAAGTTGAAGTCTTCGATGTTCCGGTGGGTCACCATCAGGATATTCCGCGCTTGCAGAATGGCCGGTTCGAGCAATGACAGATCCACTACTTTCAAGTCGATGTCGGAGAGGCGCGGGTCAGGAAGACCATTGGTGCCCGTGGACGCCTTGAACCGCAGCCACATCGTGTTCAAGGGGATGATGGCGGTGCGGTTCTTGCGGCCGAAGGCCCAGCCGCCGCCGCGCGAGCCCCAGCCGCGCATGCGGGTGGGGCCGGCTTGCGCCTGCTCCGCCGGCGGTTTGAGTTTGGCCTGGGCGCGTTCCTTGCGAGTCTGCTCGCTCATGTACTCCGTGAACATTCCGATGATGGTGAAGGGCTGGCCATTGATGTTAATGGACTCGCCAATAGGAATGATCTCGCGGCCGATTTTGTCGGGTGCGCCGAACAGCTCGTCGCGAATGGCGGTGCCGATGACGATGACGGGGCGCGCGGCTTCGTCGTCCAGCTCGTTGAAGAAGCGCCCGTGCTCGACGGTGTGGAGGTTCATCTCGATGATCTCCGGCCAGGCTCCGACCAGTTCATCCGGCACGATCATCTTCTCGCCGCGCGTCAGAAACGCGGGGCGCAATTGCATTTCCGGCGAGATCAGACGCATCAGCTTGGCTCCTTCGCGCAGCGCGACGACATCGTGGAGCGTCCGGCCCGGGGCCTCGGTGGCCAGATGCTGTTGCGCGGCCGGGACGTCCTGATCATCGAGCCGCACCTTGTCGGCGCCGCCCATGGCGATCATGTTCTCCTTCATGCCGTTCTCCATGCCCTTGGTGAGGGCGGCCATGGCGATGAGGCTGGCGACGCCGAGGACGATGCCGAGCATGCTGAGCGCCGAGCGGGAGCGGTGCGCCCAGATCTCCTTGAACCCCACGGCGATGGCGGAGAAAAGGTTCATGCCACTTCGTAACGCAGGGCCTGGATGGGATTGAGGCGCGAGGCCTTGAAGGCCGGCACCAACCCGGCCACGACGCCGATGCCCGCGCTGAAGAGAAACGCCACGGTCAAGGAGCTGGCGGTGACGATCGGCGTGTTATCCGTCGGCGAAATGACGCCGAGCAGTTGGATCAGCCCGAACGAAACACCGAGCCCGAGCAACCCTCCCACGACCGCGATGACCACGCTTTCGACCAGAATCTGAATGAAGATGTCCGCGTCGCTCGCGCCCACGGATTTGCGAATGCCGATCTCCCGGACGCGTTCGGAAATGCTGGCCAGCATGATGTTCATGATACCGATCCCGCCGACGATCAGACTGATGGCCGCGATGATCCCGCGGCTCATGCGCGCATTGCGGATGGCGGTGGTGATCGTCTCGGCCCAATCCTCCTGGGTGCGGAACGTGAAATCCTCGATCCCCTTGTGCGAGGCATTCAGCACGTTTTGAAACTGCTGCAAGGCCGGGGTCAGGTGTTCGATGTCCGCGATTTTTACTTCGAGGCTCGAGAGCCGGGGATCGGCCAGCACGGGCGCCGAACCGCCGCGAAAGCCGCCGCGCGAGCCGCCGCCGCTGGCGGAAGGCGCGGCGCCGGCGCGGAGCTTCAGCCACATGGTGTTCAGCGGAATGTAGACCGTGTTGTTCTTGAACCAGTAGGCCGGATGGCGGCGGCCCCACCCGCGATCCCGCGTCGCGCCCGCTCCCGGCTGGGTTTGCGCCTGCTGGGCTTCGAGCACCCGGCGCTTGCGATCCTGCTCGCTCTCGTACCGCTCAAACATGCCGATCACGGTGAACGGCTGGTGATTGATGTAGATGTTCTTCCCGACGGGATCGATGGAATCATTGTCGCCGCCGGGGGTGCCGAACAGTTCATCCCGAATCTCCGCCCCGATCACGCAGACGCTGCGGGCCATCTCGTCGTCCACTTCATTGAACAAGCGGCCGTGGGCGATGCGGTGCTCGTTGAGCTTGGCGGCGATGGGCCAGACGCCCACCAGATTGGCGCGCGAGACCGCTTTGGTGCCGGTGGCGATGCGCGCGCCCCATTGGCCCATCTCGGGGGAAAGCTCGACGGCGAGGGGTGCGCTGGCGCGGAGGGCCTGGACGTCGTTCAAGGTCACGCCCATCGATTGGTCGGCGAGGTGGCGTTGGTAAGCCGGAACGTCCTGCGGCTCGATCCGGATTTTCTGGAGTCCGCCGATTTCGATCAAGGCCTCCTTCATGCCCTTTTCCATGCCGGCGACCATCGCGGACATGGCCACGAGGCTGGAAACGCCGAGGACAATCCCCAGCATCGTCAGCAGCGAACGGAATTTGTGCGCCCAGATCTCCTTGAACCCGATCGCGATGGCGCTCCAGAGGTCCATTAGTTCTGCCCTGCGGCGACGGCGCGGTCCAAACCGGCCAGTTTCGGATCGACTCGGTCCGAGATTTTTCCGTCGCGGATTTCGATGCGGCGCGGGGTAACCGCCGCGATTTCGGGATCGTGCGTCACCAGAATGATCGTGCGGCCCTGGCTGCTGAGGGTGCGGAAAAGGGTCAGGATCGCTTCGCCGGTGTGGGAGTCGAGATTGCCGGTCGGCTCGTCGGCGAAGATGATTTTCGGATTATTGACGAGGGCCCGCGCGATGGCGACGCGTTGTTGCTGGCCGCCGGAAAGCTGGCTGGGCCGATGCTTGCTGCGGTTCTCCAGGCCGACCATGCGGAGCGCGTCCATCGCGCGGTCCCGCCGTTCCTTCCCGCTCACCCCGCTATAGATCATGGGCAGCTCGACGTTTTGGGTCACGTTCAACTTCGGGAGAAGGTTGAAGAACTGGAAGACGAAGCCGATCTTCCGGTTGCGGATGCCGGCCAGCTCGCGCGGCGACGCTCCCTGGATCATCGTGCCGTCGAGCGTGATGGTCCCGTCCGTCGGCGAATCGAGGCAGCCCAGGATATGCATCAGGGTGGATTTGCC
>CAYZKY010000150.1:0-15624 GCA_964478815.1 uncultured Verrucomicrobiota bacterium | reverse complement strand
AGCACAACAATGTCGGCAATAATTTCCCTTACACGTTCATGGGGCTCGAACCGGGCACGACCAAGGCGCAGGTGCGCAAATGCCTCGAGAACTGGAACAAGGGGGACAACGGCATTCTCGATCTTTCCCGCGCCTACCGCCTCAAGCCCGGCACCGGCTGGCTGATCGGCCCCGGCATCCTGCACGCGCCCGGTTCGCTCTGCACCTACGAGCCGCAGTGGGGTTCGGACGTGTTCGGCATGTATCAATCGCTCGTCGAAGGCCGCGAGGTGCCGTGGGCGCTCCTGGTGAAAGACATGCCCAAGGAGAAGCATCACGATCTCGATTTTATCGTCGACCAGCTCGACTGGGAGAAGAATGTCGATCCGCATTTCAAGGAGAGCAACTACCTCGAACCCGTCCCGGTCGCCGACACGCGTTCAGCAGGTTATGTGGATCGCTGGATCGTCTACGGCAAGTTCAGCGGCGAGCAATTGTTCACGGCCAAGGAACTCACGCTCGAGCCCCGCGCGAAATGCACGATCAAGGATAATGGCGCCTACGGCCTTATCACCGTGCAGGGCCAGGGGAAGATGAACAAATTGAAGCTCGATTGCCCGAAGTTGATCCGCTTCCACGAGCAGACGGAAGACGAAGTATTCTGCACCGAATCCGCCGCCAAGGCCGGTGTCACATTCGAGAATACCTCGGATACGGAGCCGCTCGTCACCCTGCGCTATTTCGGCCCGGAAGTGAATGCGGACGCTCCCGCTATCGGAGCCTACCGCAACAACAAGTTTTAAGGGCCTCTGCGGTAAAGCGCCCCCACGACCGCTGGGCAACGGTCCAAGCCCGCCGGTCCATTCGGCGTTTTGGGTAGGACGGGCGCCTCGCCTGTCCCGTTCGGGCGCCTCGCCCGAACGCCGCCCGGCAGTTCGATGCGCTCCGTCGTTGAAATGTGCGCGAAGCGCGCAAGTTTTCTTTGCATCGCGGCCCGATTCGGTGAATTCCTTTGGGCGGCATGAGTGCCAAAACGCTCGTCATAGTCCCGACGTATAACGAACGGGAGAACCTGCCCCGCGTCTGCGAGCGGTTGATGCAGCTTCCTGCCGGCGTCGAGATGCTCGTGGTCGACGACAACTCTCCGGACGGCACCGGCCAGCTCGCGGACTCCTTCGCCGCTCAGAACCCCCGCATCCATGTCTTGCACCGCCGGGCCAAGGAAGGCCTCGGCCGCGCCTACTGCGCCGGTTTCCTCTGGGCGCTCGAACGCGATTACGAATTCGTTTTCGAGATGGATGGCGATCTTTCCCACAATCCCGACGACATCCCGGCGTTCCTCGCCGCCGCGCAGAACGCCGATCTGGTCATCGGCTCTCGCTACAGCGATGGCATCCGGGTCATCAACTGGCCCCTCAACCGCCTCATGCTCAGCCTCGCGGCGGCGCAATACGTCCGCTGGATCACCGGCATGCCCTTCACCGACCCCACCGGCGGCTACAAATGCTTTCGCCGCAAGACCCTCGCGCAAATCGGCCTCGATACCGTCCGATCGAACGGCTACAGCTTCCAGATCGAAATGACCCACCGCGTCTGGCGGCGCGGCTTGAAGGTGGCCGAAGTGCCGATCATCTTTACCGACCGTTTTCAGGGCCGCTCCAAAATGTCGGGCAATATCGTTCGCGAAGCCTTGCTCATGGTCTGGCGCTTGCTCGCCCAAAACGGCTTTCTTCGCGCTCCCCGAGGCCCGGAGGGTTGAGTTCAGTCAACTTGGGTGTATGCTCCTTGTGTTGGCTTCTGAGCACGAGCCAAGGTGGGACATCGACCACTCGTCCCACCTCGAATTGCCCGTAATCCCGGAAATCCCGCTTCGAGGTTGCCGTGCCTCCCACCCCGTCCCACCCGGGAAGTCTACATTTTTACGACCCCGCCCTCCGACCGATTCCTGCCTTCTGCCCGAGCGGTCTGGAGACTCTCCGTTGGGAGTTCCGGCTTCAGCCGGTCCGGGGTTTTTCCGACCCTAACCCGCATCAACGCGGAACCCCAAACCCTAGTCAAACGCGGCTCAGGAGGGGGTGCCCAGATGCGTCCGTGCATTCAATCAAAGTCCAAAAACGCCTGGAGCTAAGTCCGACAGGCTGCTAGGCTCGGACCATGCCCAAGAAACCGCTTTGTCCCCGAGGGAGCGGCCGCCTCGCCGCGCTCCGCGCGTTCACATTGATCGAGTTGCTGGTGGTGATCGCGATCATCGCGGTGCTGGCCAGCATGCTGCTGCCGGCGCTCTCCAAGGCCAAATCGAAGGCGGGCCAGACCTTTTGCCTCAGCAATCTCAAGCAGCTCGGCTACGGGATGATGATGTACCTCGGCGACAACAGCGATGTCTTTCCCGGCCCGGCCTCCCGCAACACGTACGGATTTCAAAAGGAAGATTGGATCTACTGGAGGACGAACAGCCGCGCCTATCCTCCCGTGACTCAAAGCCCGATCGTGCGCCACCTCGGCTCGGTGAGCAGCAATCTCTTCAAATGTCCGCTCGATAAAGACAACAGCGAGCGGCGGATTCAATCCAGCGACCATGGCCCGTACATTTACAGTTACTCGATGATGAGCCGCGATTTGCAGGGGAACTTCAACCCGGGCATGACGTCGATCTTCCAAGGCTCGGGCAACGCGGTGCGGGCCTATCTGTTTCGATTGAGCAGCGTCCGTTCGACTTCGGTCAAACTGATGCTGGTGGAGGAACAAGCCTCCCATAAGGCGGGCGAAAGTCCCGATGTCGGCGGAACGAGCGCGATCATCAACGATGGCCGGTGGGTTCCGGGAGGCGACCAGATTACGATGCGGCACAACAAGCGAGGCAACCTCGCGTTTGCCGACGGGCACGTCGAAAACGTCCGCCCGCGCGTGGCCGCGGACCCGTTATTCAGCGATCCCACTCGATGAAAGCCCTGCCGAGTTGGCTGCGCCAGCCCGCGGCGATCAGCCTGCTAGTGGCCCTGGCCGGATGCGGCAAGGCTCCAGCCCCCGATTCGGCCCTCGCCGAACCGGCGCCGGAGGCTGCCGCGCACTTGGAGGCTCAGTTCACCCCGACGTCGAACGCGGGCGCCGCCTCGATGCAGGAGCGGCTCGAAGGCGCGATTCATCCGGCCCTCACCGCCCACCTCCACCAGTTTATCGAACAGCACGGACGATTGCCGGAAAACTTCTACGAACTCGCCAATCGGACGGTCGACAGCGTGCCGGCCGTGCCGCCCGGCATGAAATTCGAGATCGATGCCGCCGAACGGGCGGTCAGGCTGGTGCGGAAGTAGCGGACGCCGCGGGCCCGTCCGGGAGGCTGAAGAAGAAGGTGCTGCCTCGCTCCAGTTCGCTCTCCACCCACACTTCCCCGCCGTGCGCCTGGACGATGTGCTTCACGATCGAGAGGCCCAAACCGGTGCCGCCCTGCTCCCGGGACCGGGCGCGATCGACGCGATAAAAGCGTTCGAATACGCGTTCCAACGCCTCGGCCGGAATGCCCGGCCCATCGTCCTGCACCGCAAACTGCGTGCCCCGCTCCGTCCGGCTCACCCGAACGGACACCGATCCTCCCGGCCGGCCGTGTTTGATGGCGTTATCGACCAGGTTGAACAATACCTGCTGCAATCGATCGCCGTCGGCGTAAACCAGTTGATCGGCCGGCGTCCGATTCTCGATCGTCACCTTCTTCTGGGCCGCGGGCGATTGCAGTTCGTCGAGCACTCGCTCGACGAGGGGGTGGGCTGGGATGTCCTGCGGGTGAACCACCAACCGCCCGGATTCCAGATGGGAAATCGTCAGAAGGTCTTCGATCAGGTAGGTGAGCCGGTTGGCATGGCGTTCGATCTTCCGCAGAAATTTCTCCGCGACCGCCGGGTCATCCTTGGCCCCGTCGATCAGCGTTTCCACGTAGCCCTTGATGAGCGTCAGCGGGGTACGCAACTCATGGCTGACGTTCGCCACGAATTCCTTCCGCAGGTTTTCGAGCTCCTTAATCCGCGAGTAATCGTGGAAAATGAGGATCAGCTCGCTCGGCGTGTCCTCCAGGCCGCGCAGCGTGGCGGCATTGAGTTCGAGGTGGCGCGTGTGCTGCAGCCCCGGCAGCGTAAATTCGAAGTCGCGCACCTCGCCCTCCGCGCGCACGCGTTCCACCACGCTCAGTAGTTCATGACTGTGGAAGGCCTCCATCACCGTCAGCCCGCGGACATCGCGCTCGATTTCGAACAACCGCAGCAGCGCGGGATTGGTCGTCCGCACCTTTCCCGATTCGTCGACCAGCAGCACCCCTTCGACCATGCTGTCGAACAACGCTTGCTGATGCGCGCGCGCGCGCAACGCCGCCCGCTCGTTCGACTCCCTCGCTTCGGCTAATTCGGCCCGGCCGCGCGTTTCCAGTCCCAGCAATCGGTTGAACCGCCCACGCCACCAGACATGCAGCGCCAGCGCTCCCAGACCGAACAAAAATGTGAGGACCGTCCAGATCAAATCCGCAGCCGGCTCCTACTCCGTGAATCGATAGCCCACACCCCGGACCGTCCCGAGAAAGCGCGCGGCTTTGCCCAGTTTCTCGCGCAGCCGGCGCATGTGGGTATCCACCGTGCGCGTATCGATCAGGTTATCGTACTTCCACACGTCTTGCAGCAACTGCTCGCGCGATTGCACCCGCCCCCGCCGCTCGGCCAGGACCGTCAGCAGCCGGAACTCCGTGGCGGTCAGTTCCACCGGCTTCCGAGCCACCGTAACCACATGCCGCGGCACGTCGATATACAAGTCCCCAAACTGAAACGATTGCGGCTTGGCTCCCTCCTCACTCTCCTGCTTCAGCAGATTGCGCACCCGGAGGAGCAACTCCCGCGGACTGAAGGGCTTCGTGACGTAATCGCGCGCGCCGAGTTCCAGGCCGAGAATCCGGTCGACCTCGGCCGCCTTGGCGGTCAGCATCAGGATCGGAATCTGCGCCGTGCCTGGGTTCGCGCGCAGGATTTTGCACACTTCCAGCCCGTCCAGCTCCGGCAACATCACGTCCAGAATGATCAGGTCGGGCGCGTTGCCGCGGGCTTTCTTGAGCGCTTCCGCGCCGTCCGCGGCCGCCATCACTTCGTAGCCGGCAGTGCGCAGGTTGAATTCGATCAATTCCAATGTATCCGGCTCGTCGTCGACGACCAAGACGCGCCGCCGGGGGCCGCTGGGAGCGGCCGTTCGGGGCGGGGCCGCCGTTCGGGGCGCGGTGACCGTGCGGAGTGGGGCAGCCGTTACAAGGGCGGTTTCCGTTTTCATCAAGCGTTCTCCTCGAGGGCAGGTTCTCCGTGTTCGTGGCGGATATCGCGCGCTTCGTAAAGATAGACCACTTCCTCCGCCACGTTCTTGGCGTGATCCGCAATGCGTTCCAGACTCTTCGAAATTACCATCAAATTCAGGCAGCGCGTGATCGCGGAAGGGTTCTCGACAATAAAACTGACCAGCTCCCGGTGCAGTTGTTTATTGAGCAGGTCGACCTCCTTGTCGCGCGGAATGACCGCCCGGGCGCGCGCCGAGTCGCGATGAATAAACGCCTCCAGCGCCTCCCGCAGCATCGACAACCCCAGCTCCGCCATGCGCGGAATGTCGACATACGGCTTGAGCTGCGGCTCCTGATTCAGCTCGAGCGCCCGCCGTGCGATGGTCGTCGCTTCATCGCCCACCCGCTCGAGATCGTGCGAGATTTTCATGGCCACGGTGATGAGCCGCAAATCCGAGGCGAGCGGCGATTTCAAGGCCAGCATCGTGATGGCCATCTCGTCGATGTCCTTCTCGTACTGGTCGAGAATCGAATCCTCGACCTTGACCTCCTGCGCCTGGGCGTCGTCACGCTCCGTCAACCCCCGGATCGCCTTGGTGACCGACGTGGCGGCGTAGCTCCCCATCGCCAGCAGGGAATCCTTCAGCCGCGCGAGTTCCTGATCGAAATGACGTTGCATGCGTTGATCCTCAGCCGAAGCGGCCGGTGACGTAATCCTCCGTTTGTTTAGCTCCCGGGTTGGTAAAAATCTTCACGGTCGCATCGTACTCGATCAATTGTCCCAAATAAAAGAACGCCGTGCGATCCGAGATGCGGGCGGCCTGTTGCATGTTGTGCGTGACGATCACAATGGTGAACTCGCGCTTCAAGTCCAACACCAACTCCTCGATCTTCGCGGTCGCGATCGGATCGAGCGCCGAGGCCGGCTCGTCCATCAGGATGATCTCCGGCTGGATCGCGATGGCGCGCGCGATGCACAGGCGCTGCTGCTGGCCGCCCGAAAGGCCCAGCCCGCTGCTGTTCAACCGGTCCTTCACCTCGTCCCATAACGCCGCCTGGCGCAGGCTGCGCTCCACCACTTCTTCGATCTCCTGCTTGCGGGTGATCCCATGCAGGCGCAACGCGTAGGCAATATTCTCGTAAATCGATTTTGGAAACGGATTCGAACGCTGGAACACCATCCCCACCCGCTTGCGCAACGCAATGACATCGATCTGTTTGCTGTACAGATCGTGGCCCTGGATGCGAATCGAGCCTTCGATCCGCACGTTGTCGATCAAGTCGTTCATCCGGTTGAAACACCGCAGCAAGGTCGATTTGCCGCAACCGGACGGCCCGATGAACGCCGTGACCAGCTTCTCCGGGATGGTCATCGTGATCTCCTTGAGCGCTTTCGATGTCCCGTAGGACAGCGACAGCTTCTCCACTTCGATCATCGTCGCCGCGGGGGGAGCGCCGTTCTGGGGCGTTTCGCCGCGGACGGCCATTGTGGGGATCATTCGGTCGGACATGGGGATGATGGCGGTGATGGCGATGGGGGGCGGCTATTGGAGCATCCGTAGTTTGCGGCGCATCTGGGCTCGCACCAGAATCGCCAGAATGTTCAGCGCGAACGTCAGCAACAGCAGCACCACCACCGTGGCGTAGAGAATCGGCCGCGTCTGCTCGATGTTGGGAGATTGCGTGGAGAGAACGTAAATGTGGTAGCCCAGCTCCATGAACTGATCCGTGAGCTTCGTCGGGAGCGACGCCATGAAATACGCCGCGCCGGTAAACATGATCGGCGCGACCTCGCCCGCCCCGCGGCTCACCGCCAGGATGCTCCCCGTCAGGATGCCCGGCATGGCTTGCGGCACCACGATCTTGACGATGGTTTCTAGCTTCGTGGCGCCCAAGGCCAGGCTCGCTTCCCGCAACCCTTGCGGAATCGCCTTCAGCGCCTCCTCCGTCGCGACGATCACCACCGGCAGCGTCAGAATCGCCAGCGTCAGCGCGGCCCAGATGATGGCCGGCTTGCCCCACACCGGCTGGCCCGAGCCGCCGGAGATCAGCAGGTCGACATTTTGCCCCACGAAATTCACGAAGAAACCGAGTCCGAACAGCCCGAACACGATCGAAGGAACCCCGGCCAGATTGTTCACCGCGCCTCGCACCACCCGGGTGAAGGCGGAGGTGGTGCGGGCGTACTCGGTGAGGTACACCGCCGTGATGACACCCACCGGCACCACGAAAATCGTCATCAGAATCACCAGCAACGCCGTGCCGAAGATCATCGGGAACACCCCGGCGTGATCGACATCGAACATGCTCTGCTGCGTCCCTCCCGAAATAAAGCGCCAGGAGAGCCCATGCCAGCCGTGATACAGGATATTGCCGAGCAGGATCGCCAGAATGGCCACGATCAGCCACGTCGCGGCTCCGGTCAGCCCCGTAAAGAAGAACGAGACGGCATCGAACTCGCGATGCGTCAGCGAGCCTGGGGTGGGTTGAGAACGCGCCGGGGCCGCCATGCTAAGCCTTCCCCTCCAGCTTCTTCTTCAATCGATGAATCACGATATCCCCGGCCAGGTTCGCCAGAAACGTCACCGTGAACAGGAGCAACCCGATGGTGAAGAGAATCCGGTAATGGTGGCCGCCGAAAACCGTCTCGGCCAGCTCCGCCGCGATCGTGGCCGTGATCGTGCGGGTCGAGTCGAAAATGCTCGCGCTGACGATGCTCGCGTTCCCGGAAGCCATCAGCACGATCATCGTCTCGCCGATCGCTCTCCCGAAGCCCAGCACCCCGGCCGCGAACAACCCCGGCGCGGCCGCCGGCACCACAATCTGCCACGCCGCCTGCCAGCGTGAGGAGCCCAGCGCCAGCGCCGCCTGCGTGTAGCTTCGCGGAACGCTGGTCAGCGCGTCCTCCGCGATGGAAAAGAGCACCGGGATCACCGCCAGCCCCAGCGCCACGCCCGCGACAAACGCATTCAGGCGCGAATCGTACCGAAACACCTGCTGAAAGACGGTCGCCATTACCAACAAGGCGAAAAAGCCGAGCACCACCGACGGGATCCCCGCCAGCAGTTCGATCGCCGGTTTGACCAGCTCCCGCACGCGGGGCGGGGCCAGTTGGGACACATACAAGGCCGCCCCCAAGGCGAGCGGGAAGGCAAAGAGCAGGGCCACCAATGTCGTTTTCAAGCTCCCGATCAGCAGCGGCACGATGTTATACTTGTGGATCTTCGAAATCGGTTGCCAGATAAAGACCGGCCCCGGATAACCCGTCCACTGATACGGCAGAAGCAGGTACCGCCAGCGCGTGGTGTTCACCCCGGCATCCTTGTCGTCCGGCACCTCCGCGGCCGCCTCGGCTTTCACTTCCATCAGGAGTTGCTTCGTCTCCCGATCCATGTCCTGGAATTCCGTTGGGGTCAGTCCCAGGTAGGCCCGCAATGCCTCCGGCGTCAGGCTATCCATCTTCTCCACCGGAATCACCTCCTGCACGAGCGAACTGGTCATCTGCTGGGTCAAGATGGGCCAGGCCGCTCTCCCGATGAAGAGGAAGATCAGGAAGATCATCACAATGGCCGAGCTCGCCACCAGGAAGATGGACTTCTCGGCCAGCCACTCCAGCGGGCGCACGCGATGCCCCCGCGCCAGCCCCATCCAGCCGAGGCTTCGATTGGCGGTTTTCACCATGGTGAGATTCCTGTCCGGCCAGCCGCACCGCGCGGCGCGGCCACGCGGGCGACTCTGCCAAACTGCATGATCCGCCGTCGAGCCCGGCTATTCGCGGAGATGCTTCGGGAGCGGGAAGTACCCGACGTCTTTCACGACGCCCTGGCCTTCGTCGCTGCGAATCCAGCTCATGAAATCGCTCACCGCGTCCTTGTCCAGCGCAGGGTTCACGTAGATGAACAAGTACCGCGAGATGGGATATTTGCCGCTGATGACATTTTCCTCGGTCGGGTCGATGGCCGGCGCGGAATCCTTCTCCTTGATCTTAAGGTGCTTCGCGCCTTCGCCGTAGGCCGCGCCGCCGTAGCCGATGCCGTTCGCATCCTTCGCCACCGCTTGCAGCACCGCCGCCGTCCCCGGCATGGTTTGGGCGCTGGCCGCGAAGTCCTTGCTTTTCAAGACATGCTCCTTGAAAAACTCATACGTGCCCGAGCTGTTCTCGCGGCTGTAGACCACGATCGGCGCGTCCGGCCCGCCCACCGCCTTCCAGTTCCGAATCTTCCCGGTAAAGATTTGCTCCAACTGGCCGACGCTCAAGTCGTTGACCGGGTTCTTGGCGCTGACGTAGACCGACAGCCCGTCCAGCGCGACCTTGTACTCGGTGGGCCGCTTCTGGAACGCTTTGATGCATGCGGCCACTTCCGCGGCCCGGATCTTGCGCGAGGCGTTCGCCAGGTCGGTCGTCTGATTTTGCAGGGCGGCAAAGCCGGTGCCGGACCCGCCCCCGGTCACCTGGATTTTTACCTCCGCATGCTTGCGCATGTACACTTCGGCCCATTTCTGGGCGAGGATCACCATGGTGTCGGACCCTTTCATGGTGATGTTGGCGCCGAGCGCGGCCAGATTCGTCGCCGCCAGCACGGCGGCGATCCCGAGGGTTTTTACGATCGATTTCATAAAGAATTCAGCGTTTCGACAGGTTTCCATTAAAACTTCCAGATGGCATCCACTTGCAACCTCCCGGTGTCCTCGTTAAAGCCCGCGGGCAGCGGATTGATCGGGGAGGCCAGATAATAGGTGACTCCGATGGTCAGGGAATCGTAGGGCGAATAGTTGAACCGGAAAATGTGCCCCTCCACATTGGTGCCGGCCCGGTAGGGCAAGCGTCCGCTCGAAGGAGGTCCGTAGACGGCTCCGAAGTCCGAGTCGACCATCTCTTCATACCACGAATCCCCCTCAAGGGATTTCCACCGATACGACACATCCCACAGTCCCTTCTTGCCAGACTTGCCGAAGGTGATGCCCACGGAATAACCGGTGTTGTTCCGGTCCGCGCCGGGATTATGCAAATAATCCCCGGCAATTCGAATCGGAAAGGGCGCGTTGTACTGCCAGAAATGGTCCAGCGTGTAGGTAAACGAAGCGTCGGCCACGATCGGATTGTAATCCTGCGTGAGCACGCCGGCCGCATTGCGCGAATTCCCCGAATTCACGTTCGGCACCGCGTTGGCCGCGGCCGTCCGGGTGATCGTGACGGGCGCGCCGACCGGTGCGCCCTGCGCGTTCACCGGCTGCACCAGCGTCGTCACGGCGGGCGTTTCGCTCAGTTGTTCCTCCGAAGAGATGACGAGCGCGGAAAGCCCCAGGCTGGTCGTGATTTTGGGGCTCCACACCGATTCCAGCCGCGCCTGCGCTCCGAACATGAACGGATCGCCGCTGCTGTTCGAGAGTTCGTCGAGAATGAACTGCCCGAAATTGCCCTTAAGCGAGTGCTTCTCGTCGATGTTATATCCGAATTGCTGCGCGAACCCCTCGGGCGTGTAATCGGGATCGAACAGAATGTCCGAGAACACGAAGGGATTCTCCATCTTGCCCAAGGTGAGCACTCCGGACCAGCTCGGCGTGTTGAACGCCGTCCACTTCCCGTACGCCTGGTCGACATAAATGAACTTCTTGGAACCGTTGTCCCCGTACGACACATTGCCGGAAATCGGGTCGCCGCCGAACGACTCGCGCGGTTCTCCCGTGGTGAGACGCAAACCGACTTCAAAATTATCGCGCAGGGTTGCGATGATCGACGGGCGCAGGCGATAGCGAAAACGTCCGCGATCCTGAAAGGTCGGATCGTCATTCCAGATGTCGTCATACCGTCCACGCAGATCGCCTCCGATCCGCAGGCTGGTCACCCAATCCGGCATGCCGCTCTTCACGGCGAAGCCTTTGGAGAAATCCTTGTCCGCTTCATCGCGAAGCTGATTGGCCTCTTTCACCGTCAGAATGCCCTTGTCGACCAGCTTGTCGATCAATGCATCCGCCGATTGTCCCATTGCTTGAGGGGCGAGCACGGCCATCGCTCCTCCCAGGATCGATCCCGTCAGTAGTTTGGATTTTAGCATCAGTGTATCAGGTTCGGTGGTTTTCCGTCGTTCGTTGCCGAAACAATGCTTTGCGATTGTTACGAACAGGCGCGGCGACTGTGACAATTGCGTGACGATGATTTGAGATGTGACGATCGGGTTACTGCGCGCGCAAATTGTTGATGAAGAGATGCATGCAATCGATCCAGGGGGGCCTTCGCGCTGAGTAAGACCCGTTTGAAGCACCTTTTGTGACGTTCGCAATTGGGGATTCATGACGAACGCTTGCTCAAAAACGAAGCCGCCGGTGAGGATTCCCTCACCGGCGGCGCAAAGCAAAATCAGGAAAAAGGCGGCGTTGCCTCTTGTGTCTCGTTAACTGGCCTTGAGATCGATTTCGGCAAACGGACTTTGGCCGAACGACGAATTCTCGGCTGCGTCGGTCGGGATGCGTTCGGAAGCCGTGGGCTCCGAACCTTCCTCAGGCTTGTCGGAATCGGCAGCCTCACTCGCATCGGACGCCGCGGATTCGGACTCTGCGGATTCGGAAGCCGCCGCCGATTCTCCGTTCGGATTCTTCGCCCGCTTGTTTTTCGGCAGCGGCGTCAGCATCACGTTGATGCCCCGCCCGATCAACTTCGGCGGCGAGTCGGGATGGGCAAAAGGCACCAGCTCCTTGATGAAATTATTCACCTGGCCGAACCCGATCTCCTGGTGGGCCATCTCCCGCCCGCGAAAGCGGAGGCTCACCTTGACCTTCATATCCTCGCACAGAAAATTGATCGCGTGCTGGAGCTTCACCCCAAAGTCGTGGGGGTCGATGCGGGGGCTCAACTGGACTTCTTTGACCCGGTTGGCGTGCTGGTGCTTTTTGGACTCCTTGTCCTTTTTGGACTGCTCGTACCGGTACTTCCCGTAATCCACCAGTCGGCAGACCGGCGGGACCGCGTTCGGCGAAACCTCGACGAGGTCCACCGCCCGGGTGCGCGCCATGCTCAAGGCTTCCGCCAGGGGCACGACCCCGATCATTTTGTTGTCGTCTCCGATCAGCCGCACCTCGCGGGCACGAATCTTCCCGTTGACCCGCGTGAACGAACTGTTGGAGGAAAAGTTGCGCGAAGGAAAAGGGCGGCTCAAGACACCCTCGTGGGTTGAAGTTTATCCATGCTCGATTATTTCGATTGCAAAACCACGACCTAACAGACCACAACTCTCGCCATTTGGCAAGTCCAAAAGAACTCCAAAGCGCACGCTAATCTGCCGGGAGACCCGCCTCGGACCGACCGCGAATTTCCGTCTTTCAAGTCCCCCCTGCGCTCCGCTCGATGCCGCGTCAGCCGTACCGCCCTTCGATATACTCCGCCGTGCGCGGGTCCGACGGATTCAGAAAGAGCTGGGCTGTGGCGCGGTGCTCGACCATCTGACCCATCAGCATAAAGATGCACTCGTCGCTCACCCGCCGGGCCTGGGCCATGTTGTGCGTTACGATCAGAATCGTATACGACTCCCGCAATGCCAGCAAAAGCTCCTCGATCGCCCGGGTCCCCTCCACGTCCAGCGCGCTGCACGGCTCATCCATCAGGATGACCCGCGGCTTCAAAGGCAGCAGCCGCGCGATGCACAGTTTCTGCTGTTGTTCGAGCTGCAGGCTGGTCGCCCGCGAGTGCAGCCGGTCCTTCAAGTCCTTCCACAAGCCGACCTCCGTCAGCGCCGTTTCCACCGCCTGGTCCAGCGCCGCCCTCGATTGCTCCGAGCGCGGCGTGTGAATCCGCAGCCCGAACACCACATTTTCGTAGACCGAAATCGGCAGCGGATTCGGCCGCTGAAAGACCATCCCCACGCTTCTTCGCAATTCGATCAAGGACACGTCCGGATCGTAAATGTTTTTGTCCAGAATCCGGATCTCGCCGGTGGTCGTGACGTAGCCGTACCGTTCGTTCACCCGGTTGAAGCAGCGCAGCAGCGTCGTCTTCCCGCAGCCGCTCGGGCCGATCAGCGCCGTGATCTGCCCCCGCCGGATTTGCGTGCTGACGTCCTGCAACGCCTGGAACTTGGCGTACCAGAGGTTCAGGTTCCGCGTCACGATGCTGTGTTCGAGGTCGCCCATCAGCCGAAAATCCCATGCACGTACTCGTAGGTGCGCCGATCCTGCGGACTTTCGCTGAAAATCGTCTCGCTCGAGCCGAGTTCCACGATTTCGCCGTTCCACAGAAACATCGTCCGATCCGCCAGCCGCCGCGCCTGCTGCGTCAGATTCGTCACCAGTATGATCGTCATCCGCTGGCGCAGCTCCTTCAGCACATCCTCGATCCGCATCGTCGTCACCGGATCGATCGCGATGCTGAATTCGTCCAGGCACAGAATCTCCGGCTCGTGCGACAACGCCCGCGCGATGGTTAATCGCTGTTGCTGCCCGCCCGAAAGCTTCGTCCCCAGCGAATTCAGCCGGTCCTTCACCTCATCCCACAGCGCGGCATGCCGGAGACACGTCTCCACCACCTCATCGATTTCCGACCGCCGGCTCAGCCCCGCGCACCGCGGCGCAAACGCCACATTATCGTAAATGGTCAGCGGCAGCCCCACCGGCAGCGGCGCCACCATCCCGATTTTCCGCCGCAGGTCGAACACATCCGTTCGCTGCACATCCTGCCCATCCACCTTGATCAACCCGCTCACTTTCGCGTCGCTCGTGAATTCGATCGTCCGGTTGATGCAGCGCAGCAGCGACGACTTGCCCGATTGCGCCGGGCCGATCACTCCGAAAATCTCGTTCGCCCGAATGTCGAACGTAATGCCGTGAATGACCTCCTTCGCCCCGTACGCCAGGCGCAAATCGGAAATCTCGATCTTTTTCGCGGCGGTCATCCCTCCCTCACCATTTCTTCCGCGACCGCATGAAAATCCGCACCCCGATCGCCGTGGCATTCACCGCCAGCACGGAGGCCAGCAGCACCACCGCCGTCGCATAAGGCAGCGATTCCGGCACTCCCGGCACCTGGCTCGAAATCACATAGAGATGCATCGAGAGCGCCATGCATTGATCCGTCAGCCCGTACGGCAAAATATCCCCGCGCTGCACCGCCTTGAAAAACAGCGCGCCCGTGAACATGATCGGTGCCGTTTCGCCCGCCGCGCGCGACACCTGCAAAATCACCCCCGTCAAAATCCCGCTGATCGAGTTCGGCAGCACCACCGTCTGGATCGTCTGCCACCGCGTCGCCCCCACATTCCAGCACGCCTCCCGGAACGCCATCGGCACCGAAGCCAGCGCCTCGCGCGTGCTCGCGATGATCACCGGCATGGTCATCACCGCCAGCGTCAGCGACGCCGCCAAAATCGACTTTCCCAACCCCGCCGCCAGCACGAATGCGCCCAGCCCGAACAACGCATGCACAATGCTCGGCACCCCCGCCAGATTGATCACCGCCAGATTAATCAACCGGTTGAACCAGTTGTCCCGCGCATATTCGTTCAGATACACCGCCGCCAGCACCCCGATCGGCGCCGCCACCGCCAGCGAGAGAAACACCAGATAGAGCGTCCCGATCAAGGCGGGCCAGATGCCCCCGGCCTTCATCCCCCGCACCGGCGGATCGAGCAGGAAATTCAGCGAGAGCGAGGGCATCGCCTTGTAAATCAGATGCCCGACAATCGTCACCAGCGGCACGATCAGCGCCAGCGTCATTCCGGCCAGCAGCCAGTGCGCGAGGGCTTCCCGCCGCAACTTCTGCCGCACGAATGGAGTTTCGACAAACATCGCCGCTATTTTCGTTTCAACCCCCGGATCACCAGATCCGCCGTCAGGTTAATCACGAACGTGATCGTGAAGAGCAGCACCCCGATCAGGAACAACACCCGGTAATGCCCCGAGTTCTCCTGCGTCTCCCCCAATTCCGCCGCGATCGTCGCGGTCAAGGTCCGCACCGAATCCAGAATGCTTGTCGGCATGTGGATCGCGTGCCCCGTCGCCATCAGCACGGCCATCGTCTCCCCCACCGCGCGGCCCACGCCCAGCAGCACCGCCGCCAGCAACCCGTTCTTCGCCGCCGGCAGCAACACCTTGCACACGAGCTGCCAGCGCGTCGCCCCCAGCGCCACCCCCGCCTCCCGGTACGAATCCGGCACCGCCTTCAGCGCATCCTCCCCGATCGAGACGATGATCGGCACGCTCATCAGCGCCAGGATCACCCCTCCGTTCAATACGTTCAACCCCACCGGCGCGCCGGTCACCAGCATGATCAGGTGGTTCATCACGGTCAGCCCGATGAACCCCCACACCACAGACGGGATCGCCGCCAGCAGCTCGATCACAATCTTCAAAATCTCCTTCGG
>CAYZKY010000149.1:0-15635 GCA_964478815.1 uncultured Verrucomicrobiota bacterium | reverse complement strand
CGCGCACCGATCCCCCATCCCCACCGACCCCCCAAAAAATAGGGGGGCACCCACCCGAGTCCACCCTGCCCCCAGCCGCACCACCAACGCCTGCGCCCTTTCAACCAGCCGCGCCAGCCACCAATAAGAGTGCTTTTTCTACTTTAAATCCATCGCCGACACCCGCCTTCACCTGCCCCTTCTCAGCCTCTAAATGCCCTTAAAATTCCCGTAATGCCCCTTCGCGCCCCTGAATTCTTTCATTGGTTCCCGGCACGCATCGGCGCGCCATCCATAATTAATGCTACAATAATACACCTCCAAACACTGGCGCTCCTTATTCGGTCGAGGTCACTTTGAGGCCGATGACGGAAGCCAGCAGGAGCAGCAGGAAGAGCACCTGAATGGGGCGGAGAGGCTGGCCGAAGAGGAAGGGCTGGGCCAGGGCCGCGCCGCAGATGCCGATGCTGACCCAGACCGCGTAGGCGGTGCCGATGGGAAGATCCCGCACGGCCAGCGCGAGGAGGATCATGCTGCCGACAATGGCCGCGGCCACGAAGACCGAAGGCCAGAGGCGGGTAAAACCATCCGTGTATTTGAGGCCAACCGCCCAGCAGGTTTCCAAAAGCCCGGCCAGGATCAAGAGTGTCCAGGACATACGATGTTCTCCATCGCGTCGTCTTGTCCTCACCGGGTACGGCGCACCTCGTCCGGCACTGCGTAAAGCAGTGATGGCACAAGTTAACTCCGAATGCGCCTTCGGCAAGTGAACCGCTGCACCTCCCTTGATCGGAGTGCAGGGGCAAGCCGCCCGCTTGGCTCCAACCCGCGGCCTACCGCCAGAGCGCGCCCTACTTTCTCGAAGCGGCTGGCGCTTCGCCGAGGCACCCGAGGAGTTTGCGCTCCTTGATCACCGCCGCGACCTTCGCCGGCACCATTTTTTCCCAGCTTGCGTCGCCGCGCTTGATCCGGGCGAGGACGTCGCGGGAGTAGATGGGGAGGCAATCGCGGTTAAAGCCTTTGACCGGGTGGATGTGGTGATTCTCGATGAGGTAGGTGTAGAGATGCTGGAGATGGGGCGCCACGCGCAGGTTCTCGGCGGTAATGACGGAGCCATTGACCGGATCCTGCAGCGGATACGCATACAACCGGAGCGAGTTTTTGAACATCCGGCCGAAGGATTCGAGGATGCCGCCTTCCAGATGGGCGTAATACTTTTCGTCGAAAACATCCTTGAGGCTCGGGATGCCCATGACGATGCCGATCATCCGCTTGGTGTAGCGGAAGAGGTACTGGGCGAGGCGATAATACTCGAGGTAGTTCGAGACGAGGACGGGCAGGCCGAGTTGGGAAAGAATATCGACCCGGTCGAGAAAATCCTTGTGATCGATGCCGGCCTCGGTCGTGAGGTTGCCCATGGTCATTTCCATCAGCACGGTGACGGGCTGGCCCTCTACCCCCGGCTCCTGCACGAACTGCGCCTGCGCGCAGGTCAGCATGTCGAGCGTGGTGTTGGTGATCGGGCGAAAGCTGCCGCGCTCTACGAGAATCGATTTCTTGTAGAGCATCTCGGAAGCCTGGACGACTTCGCCATCGGCGGTGAACATCGCGGCATTGGCGAGCCCATTTTCGACGAGCACGAGGCTCATGAGGCGGTTGTCAACTTTCTCGAAGGCCGCGCCGGAGAATTTGATGAGATCCACCTCGACCCGTTCGCGGGTGAGGCTGTCGAGCAGCGACACAATGGCGGCCAGCGGGTCGGCCCAATGGTAGAGCGCCGCGTAAATGAGATTCACGCCCATGATCCCGAGCGCCTCCTGCTGCTGGAGATTTTCCCGATCGAGCATGCGGACGTGGATGATGATCTGGGAAGGCTCGGAGCGCGGTTCCGTTTGGAAACGGATGCCCATCCAGCCATCGCACTCATCCACGCGCTTGTAGCTCTGGGCGCGGACGGTGTCGGCAAAGACGAAAAATTTGGTCGAGTCGCCGCGCTTGTCGCTCAGCCGCTCGTATTGCAGCTCGTATTCGTGGTCGAGCATCTTTTGCAGCCGCTGGCGGCTTACGTAGCGCTCCGCCGCGCCGTAAATCGCATCGCTCACGATCATGTCGTACGCGGACATGGACTTGGCGATGGTGCCCGCGGCGCCCCCGACGCGGAAAAACCAGCGGGCCACCTCCTGTCCGGCGCCAATCTCGGCGAAAGTGCCGTACTTGCTGGGATCGAGATTGATGCGCAGGGCCTTTTGATGCGTATCCAGCTTGGGAGCAATCGCCATCGGCGGCGGCAGCGCCCGCGGCTCTTCACCCAGGCCCGGCAGGCCCGCGAGCGAAGCCGATCCTGGGTCGGCGGCGGGTTGTCGTGTCGTCAGAATCGCACCATCCTTCACCATGACCATGCCCCTCTTATCGTAACAATTCGCGTCGAGATAACCAAAATGTCGACTTTCCCCAAGCCGATTGTGCTTCCGCCGGGCCGCGCGTCACGCTAAAAAAGGAGGATATGAAGCGGTGCATTCCTATTGTGGTTGGACTCATTATCGGTTGGTCCCTCCTGGCGGCGGACAGCCGCATTCCGGTGTTTCTCGACCCCGCGCAAGCTGGCGCGGATTACGCCGAACAGGGCGAGTATACCAACGATTGGGGCGGCGTCCAGATCGTGGCCTTGGGCGACAATGCGTTTCAGATGACGATTTACAAGGGCGGCCTGCCCGGCGCGGGCTGGGACAAGACCACGCGCAGCATGGTCAAGGGGCGGCGCAATGAGACGAAAATCGCGTTCGAAGGGGAGAACGATTTCAAGGCGGAGTTGATCGGCGGGCAGTTGGCGATTTCGCCGGCCGGAGCCGGGCCCTACTTCATGCACAAGACGCAGCGAAGCAGCCCGGCCCTCGGCGCGAAACCGCCGGCGGGAGCCCTCGTGCTCTTCGACGGAAAAAGCGCGGACGAATGGGCGGGCGGGCGGATCGACCCTCGCGGCTGGCTGGTCTCGGGCTGCAAGAGCCAGCGCAGCTTCACGAACTTTACCATGCACCTGGAGTTCATGACGCCCTTCAAGCCGCTCGGCCGCGGTCAGGATCGCGGGAACAGCGGCGTCTACCTGCAGGATCGGTATGAAGTGCAAGTGCTCGATTCGTTCGGGCTGACCGGCGAAAACAACGAATGCGGCGGCTTTTACACCCAGGCCAAACCGGCGGAGAACATGTGTTTCCCGCCGCTCGTGTGGCAGACTTACGACATCGATTTCACGGCCGCGCGCTTCGACGACACGGGGAAAAAGATCGCGCCGGCCACTGCCTCCGTGCGCCACAATGGAGTGTTGATTCACGACCGCTTCGAGCTGCGAGGTCCGACAGGCGGTGGGAAGCCGGAAGCGCCGGGCGGAGGCCCGATCCAATTGCAGGATCACGGCAATCCGGTGTTTTATCGAAACATCTGGTTGGTGCCGAAATAGCGCGCCGCGACGCCAAGCCCCCTTTGCATGGACGCACGCGAGGCCATCGTGGCGCTCAACATGGTGCCGCATGTCGGACCAGTGCGGTACCGCCAGCTTCTCGAACATTTCGGCGATCCGGCGGCGATTCTGGGAGCCTCGAAGTCGCAACTCATGCGCGTGCCCGGCATCGCGGACACCGTAGCTGAAGCCATCACCGGATGGGAAAAGTCCGTCGACCTCGCAAGTGAGCTGAAGCGCATCGCCGATTTCGGCGCCCGCATCGTCAGCCAGCGCGACGAAGAATACCCCGCGCTGCTGCGGGAGATTTACGATCCGCCCATCCTGCTCTACGTCAAGGGAACCCTCACGCCGCAGGACAAGAATGCCGTGGCCATGGTCGGCTCGCGGCAAACGACGCCGTACGGCATGAACGCCGCCCGGAAGCTCGCCTATCAACTGGCCTATATGGGCATCAGCGTGGTGAGCGGCGGCGCGCGCGGGATCGACACCGCGGCGCATCAGGGGGCCTTGAGCGCGAACGGGCGGACCATCGCCGTCCTGGGAACGGGCATCAATCTGGTCTTTCCGGCGGAGAACGCCGCCTTGTTCGAGCGGATTGCCGCCAACGGCGCGCTCGTGACCCAGTTTCCGTTCAACCGGCCCGCCGACAAACAGTCTTTCCCCATCCGCAATCGCATCGTGGCAGGCATGACCCTCGGCACCGTGGTGGTGGAAGCGAATCTGACGAGCGGAGCCTTGATCACCGCCGGCATGGCCGTGGAAGCGGGCCGCCATGTCTTCGCGGTGCCGGGACCCATCGACTCGCCGCGCAGCAAGGGGTGTCACGACCTGATCAAAAAGGGGGCGAAGCTGTGCGAAGGGGTGGAGGATATCGTCACCGAATTCGAGTACCTCTTCCCCCAATCCAATCGCCGCCCCCTTCCGGGCGAACCGGCGCCGCCGACCTTGCCGGGGCTGACCCTCACCGAACACGAGCGCGCCGCGTTCGATGCCCTGACGCACGAGGAACTCTATATCGACGATATCATCGTCCGCACCGGCCTCCCCGCCTCCGCCGTTTCCGTTGCGCTGCTCACCCTGGAAATGAAGCGCCTCGTCCGCCAAATGCCCGGCAAGCTCTTCGCGCGCAGTCAGCGCGAGTAACGCAAATTTTTCGAGAACAGGCTTCTATTCAAAGACTCGCGAAACAATAACTTGCGCGACTTTATTGGGAGGGGCTGATGGCATAGTTCCATTCGCCATGGAATTTCGCGGGTGTGATCCGCGCGCGGGCAAGCTCCTCATCGGTGACCGCGAGGCCGGTTCCGCGAATTGGCTCTGATCCGGAGCCGCGCGCAGCCAAGCCCTTGGTGGTGGTGCTCTGCGCGATCACGTTGACAATCACTTCGCAACTGGTCACTGGACGACCGCGCCCGTGCTTGGCGATGAAGCAAAAAAGCAGTGCTCGATCTTGTTCCATTTGCTCGTGCCGGGGGGGGGGCGCACGCCCATTTCCTGCCACCAGCGCCGAAGGCTGGCGACGGCAAAACGAGCCGTGTCGTGACTCCGCTCCTCCAGGAGTGCCGCTCTCATCGAAGTCATGGGCAGACACAGAATAAACACACGGCAAACACACCGATTTGCAGGGAAACTTCACGGTAAACTATTGCGCATAAATGATTTACGTGCCAATTGGTGCGCGACTGGAAAAAGCAGGCACCTTCGCGCTCGCACTTGTGGCTCGCCCGAGCGCTTGGATCCTACTCATCCACTTCCTGTCCTGGAAATGAGATGCGCCTGAATGCACCTCCCAAGGATGCGGCATCGCTCCAGTCCGAAGGCCAGGTAATCCGCCGGATGTTCAGCCGATTTTCCAACTCATTTTTGGCCACCGTTGGGCAAGAGAGAGCCGAGGCCGGCGACGGGAAGCACCATCCCGGAAAAGCCGGGAAAATCTGGCGATTTGGCTGAATGGCGGACGCGCCCGGTCAGTCTCACTTGGTCGTAAGCCATCGCAAACCCGATTGCTGAGGCGGTGGTTCGAGGGTAAAGATAGGTGAAGCACATGAGACCGGTATTGACCAGTTTGGCCGCCGCGGTGATGGCGGTAGTACAGCTTCCTTCTGAAGCGGGGGCATTGACCAAGGCGACCGGAAGCAAGATCGAGTATAACCGGGATATCCGGCCGATCCTGGCCGAGAATTGTTTCTCCTGCCACGGCCCGGATTCGGCGTCGCGGAAAGCGGATTTGCGCCTCGATTCCTTCGGCGGGGCGACCGCCGAGCGCGGCAAGGACAAGCCGGCCATCGTGGCGGGCCAGCCCTCCGAGAGCGGCTTGATCGCGCGCATTACCACCACGGATGAAGACGACGTGATGCCGCCGCGCAAGACGCGCAAAGTTTTAAAGCCGGCAGAGATCGAACTGCTGCGGCAATGGGTGGCGGAAGGTGCGCCGTATCAGGCGCATTGGTCGTTCCTTCCACCGCAAAAGGTCGTGGAGCCGGTGGTGAAAGACACGGCGTGGGCGCGGACAGCGGTCGATCGGTTTGTACTGGCCGGACTGGAGCAGGCCGGGCTCAGCCCCGCCGCGGAGGCGGATCGGACGACCCTGGCGCGCCGAGCGAGCCTGGACTTGACCGGACTGCCGCCCGACCCCGCGCTGGTCAAGGAATTTGTCGAGAGCCAGGCCCCGGATGCCTACGAGAAACTGATCGACCGGCTGCTCAGCTCGAAGCAGTACGGCGAGCACCGCGCCCGTTACTGGCTCGATGCCGCCCGTTACGCCGATTCGCACGGCATCCACTTCGATAACTACCGCGAGATCTGGTCGTACCGGGAGTGGGTCATCAATGCCTTCAATAACAACCTGCCGTTCGACCAGTTCACGGTCGAGCAGTTGGCCGGCGACCTGTTGCCGAAACCGAGCCTCGAACAGCGGATTGCCAGCGGATTCAATCGCTGCAACATCACGACCAGCGAAGGCGGGGCGATCGATGAGGAATATCTGGTGAATTACACCCGCGATCGGACCGAGACGACCTCAACCGTCTGGATGGGGCTTACCGCCGGATGTGCCGTCTGCCACGATCATAAGTTCGATCCCTTTAGCCAGAAGGACTTTTACCAACTGGCGGCCTATTTCAATAATACCACCCAGCCCGCCATGGATGGGAATCGCCGCGATACTCCGCCGGTGATTCCGGTGCCGACCCGCCAAGACCGGCCGCGCTGGGAGGAACTTCCGGCCCTCACCCAAGCCGGGAAGGAGCGCTTGGATCGGCGGCGGCAGTCGGCGCTCGACGAGTTCACTCGCTGGGTCGGCCAGACCGCGCCGGAAACGGTGCTGGCCGGTGTGCCGGCGGACGGGCTCCAGTTTTCCGCGCCGCTCAAGGAAGCCAACCAGCCGGCGCTGACCGTGTTTGTGAACGGCTATCCTCGTGTCATTCCGGCGGCAGGGGTCCAGGAGGGGATCATCGCTCCGCACGCGTTCGTGACGAGCAAGGAGCTGGTGCCGGCCATTGCCGACGCAGGGAATTTCGAAAGGAATCAACCGTTCACCGTGGCGCTCTGGGTCCGGCTGAATCCCGACAACAAGAATGGCTCGCTCCTCGCTCGGATGGATGAGGACGACAATTACCGCGGGTGGGATGTCTGGCTGCAAGACGGCCGGGTCGGCACGCACCTGGTTCATAAATGGGCCGACGACGCGATGAAAGTGGTGGCGCGCGCGCCGCTCACGCCAAACCGTTGGACGCATGTGGTGCTGACCCACAATGGATCCAGCAAGGCGAGCGGGACGACCATATATTATGACGGCCGCCCACAAGACCTGGACCGGCAGGTCGATAAGCTCGAGAACACGATTCTGACGAAGGTGCCGCTGAAAATCGGCCAGCGCAGCAAGGGCTCCAACGTCGAGAAAGCGGCGCTGCAGGATCTGCGGTTGTATGGGCGGACGCTCAAGGCGGAAGAGGTGCTGGCCTTGCGCAATCGCCCCCGGCTTGGGTATCTCCTGGCCAAATCCGCGGAAAGCCGTTCCGAGCAGGATCAGAAGGATTTGTACGACGGCTATCTCGACGGGTACGACAAGGAGTTTCAGGAGGCGCGGCAAGTCGTCGCCAACCTGGAACAGGAGGATCGGGAGATTCGCCGGCGCGGCACGATCGCGCATGTGATGAACGAGCGGGATCAGATGGCCGAAGCGTACGTGTTGTTCCGCGGCGAGTACGACAAGCGGAGGGACAAGGTCACCGCCGCCACGCCCGCCATGCTGCCGGCGATGCCGGCCTCGTATCCGCAAAACCGGCTGGGCCTCGCCCGCTGGCTGCTCGACAAAGAGCACCCGCTCACCGCGCGGGTCACGGTCAACCGGGTCTGGCAGGAAGTGTTCGGCACCGGCATCGTGCGGACGGCAGGAGATTTTGGGATTAGCGGCGAGCTGCCTTCGAACCAGGAGCTGCTCGACTGGCTGGCCGTGGACTTCCGCGAGCATGGGTGGGATATGAAGCGCCTGTACCGTCTGTTGGTGATGTCGGCCACCTACCGCCAGGCCGCCACGGTGACGGAAGAAAAGCTGATGAAGGATCCGCAGAACCGATTGCTCTCGCGCGGTCCGCGGTTCCGCATGGATGGGGAAATGGTGCGCGATTATGCGCTGGCGGCGAGCGGCTTGCTGGTCGAGAAAATCGGCGGGCCGAGCGTCCGCCCGTATCAGCCGGAGGGAGTTTGGGAAATGGTGGCGATGATCGGCAGCGATACGCGCGATTACAAGGTGGGCACCGGCGAGGATTTGTACCGCCGGAGCATGTACACCTTCTGGAAGCGGTCGGCGCCGCCCGCCTCGATGGAGGTTTTCAATGCGCCTTCGCGGGAGACTTGCACCGTCCGGCGCGAACGGACCAACACCCCGCTCCAGGCGCTCGTGACGATGAACGACACCCAGTTCGTGGAGGCCGCGCGGGTGCTCGCGGAACGCGCCCTGGGGGAGGGCGGCGCATCGGAGGCGCAACGCGTGGATTACATGGCGCAACGGCTGCTGGCCCGGCCGCTGAAGGATGCCGAGCGCCGCGTGGTGCTCGATGCCTTGCGCGAACTGCGGAGTCATTACGAGACCTCGCCGAAGGCCGCCGAGGAGTTGATCGCGGTGGGCGAACGGAAGGCCAGCGCCAACCTCGCGCCGGTGGAACTGGCGGCTTACACCATGGTGGCCAATCAGTTGATGAATCTGGACGAAGTTCTTAACAAATAACTTTATGGGCCTCTTCGACGACTACTCCCGATACGAAACCCGCCGCCAGTTTTTCAGCCGCGGGGCCAGCTTCATGGGCACCTCGGCGCTGGCGTTTTTGGCACCCCACCTGGTGATGTCCAAGGCGCAGGGCAAGACCGCGAATGCGGCAGCGGCGGCCCCGGGGCCTCACTTCGCCCCCAAGGCGAAACAAGTCATTTACCTGCATACCGTCGGCGGGCCGCCGCAGATGGACATGTACGACTATAAGCCGGTGATGAACGACTGGTACGACAAGGACCTGCCCGAATCGATTCGCAAAGGGCAGCGCCTGACGACCATGACTTCCGGCCAGGCCCGGTTTCCGATCGCTCCTTCCCGATACAAGTTCGCCCAGCACGGCAAAAGCGGCATGTGGGTGAGCGAACTGTTGCCGTGGACGGCCAAGATGGTGGATGATATGTGCTTCATCCGCTCGATGCATACGGAGGCGATCAATCACGAGCCGGCGATCAGCTACATGCAGACCGGCAATCAAATCACGGGTCGGCCGTGCCTGGGGGCCTGGGCCTCGTACGGTCTGGGAAGCATGAACGATAATCTGCCCGCGTTCGTCGTGTTGGTGGCAAAACCATCCAATACCGATCAGGTGCAGGCGATCTCGGGACGGCTGTGGTCCTCCGGTTACTTGCCTGGGGAACACGCGGGCGTCTCCTTCCGCAGCGGGTCGGAGCCGATATTGTACATCAACAATCCTCCCGGGGTTGATGGCAAGGTTCGCCGCAGGATGCTCGATGGCCTGCGCGAACTGAACGAGATGAATTACCGGCTGGTGGGCGATCCGGAGACGCACACGCGCATCCAGCAGTTCGAGATGGCCTTCCGTATGCAGTCCAGCGTGCCGGAATTGACCGACCTGAGCAGCGAACCGCCTTCCACCTACTCGCTCTATGGCGAAGACGTCAAGAAACCGGGCAGCTTCGCGCACACCGTGCTGCTCGCCCGCCGGATGGTGGAGCGCGGCGTGCGGTTCATTCAGGTGTACCACAATAACTGGGACACCCATGCCAACGTCGCCGGCCGGCTCCCCAGCCAGTGCAAGGACATCGATCAACCGTGCTACGGACTTATTCAGGACCTCAAGAGCCGGGGCTTGCTGGAAAACACGCTGGTCATCTGGGGCGGCGAATTCGGGCGCACGATCTACTCGCAGGGCGGGCTCTCCCGGGAAAACTATGGGCGGGATCACCATCCCCGCTGCTTCACGATGTGGATGGCTGGCGGCGGGGCCAAGCCCGGAACGATCTACGGCGAGACGGACGAATTCTCCTACAATATCATCCGCGATCCAGTGCATATCCACGATTTCCACGCGACGGTCCTGCACCTCCTCGGGCTGGATCACGAGCGGTTTACCTTCAAGTTCCAAGGGTTGGACCAGCGCCTCACCGGCGTGGAACCCGCACAACTGGTCAACGGGTTGATCGCCTGAGCGGAAGAACCGGCCGGCTGTTCACTCCTCGCCCGCGCGGAGGACGTATCCGGCTCCGCGCACGGTGTGGATGAGCGGCTGTTCGAAGCCGCGTTCGACCTTGGCGCGCAAGTGCGACACGGTGACGTCGATGACGTTGCTGAAGCTGTCGAAGTTCTCGTCCCAGACGGCTTCGGCCAGGCGCGTCCGCCCGATGACCTCGCCGGGGTGGCTCATGAGGTAGGCCAGCACGGCAAATTCCTTGGGCGAGAGCGTGAGCGGGCGATCCTCGCGCGTGACGCGCCGTTTGCGAAAATCGAGCACCAAACCCGAAAACTCGAGGCGCGTATCATCCTCCGCGATCGGCCGGCGGAGCAGCGCCCGGACGCGCGCGAGCAACTCCGCGAAGGCGAACGGCTTGACCAGATAATCGTCCGCGCCGCCTTCGAGGCCGCGCACCCGGTCCTCCACGGTGTCGCGCGCCGTGAGCATCAGCACGCGGAGAGGAAGCTCCTCGGCGCGGATCGATTCGAGAATCCGCCAGCCGTCCAGCTTCGGCAGCATGACATCGAGAAGGGCGAGATCGTACGATTCGGTGCGCAGGCGATGCCACGCGTCCTCGCCATCGTTGGCCACCGCCACCTGAAACCCCTCCTCGCGCAAGCCGCGGGTCACCGCATCCGCCATGCGCCGTTCGTCTTCGACCACGAGGATTTTCACGGACCGACGATACGAGCTGGGGGTCTGCTGGACGAGCCGAATATAGTTCCGGCGAATTCCGCTCGAACAAATGAAAGATGCACCGATTTGGCACGTAGTACATTATCGTGGACGTGTTTGCAGAAAGTTCGGTCGCCGCGCCGCGCCGCCTGTCGAAGGCTCGCCGGCTGGCGCATGCGTGGGGCCTCGGCCTGGCCCTGTGGCTGGCCGGAACGAGCGGGTTGCACGCAGCCGAGACCCGGCGCGTCGTCGCCACCGTGCAGTCCATCGAGGGCACGGTGCTCTATGCGCGGGCTCGGGCGGACACCTGGGATCCCGTGTACCTCGGGCAAAAGCTTTATGACGGCGACCGGGTGCGCACGGGCGAGGACAGCCGCGTGGCCTTCCAGTTGCCCGATCTGAGCGTGGTTCGGTTCGGCGAGAAATCCGATCACACCATCGTGGCAACGCCGGAGGGAGAAAAACCGAAAACTCGGTTCAACCTGCGGGCGGGGTTGATGTATTTCTTTCATCGCGGGAAACCGGCGGATGCGGAGGTCGAAACGCGAACGGCTTCGGCGGCGATTCGCGGCACGGAATTCGTCGTCGAACAGGCCGAGGATGGACGCACTCTGGTCACGGTGTTCGATGGCGAGGTCGAGCTTCGGAATACCGAGGGAAGTGTCCGGGTTGAGAGTGGGGAGCGTGGCGTCGCGACGCCTGGGCAAGTGCCGACGGCCGCCCCGGCTCTCGATCTGGCCAATGTCATCCAATGGGCGCTCTACTATCCGGGAGTGCTCGATCCGGGCGAATTGCCGCTCGCCGACGAGGAGAAGGCGAGTTTGCGCGAGAGCCTCGAACACTATCGAGCCGGGGCGCTGGGGGCGGCGTTGCAGGCATTTCCGCGGGATTTGCCGAATCCTTCCGCCGCGGCCCGCCTGCTGCTCGCCAGCCTCCGTCTGTCGGTCGGCCAGGTCGTGGCGGCGCAGGAGGAATTGGACCGGCTTGGCCAGGCCGGCGAACAAATCACCCGCCTTGCCGACGCGTTGCGGCAGGTGATCGCGACGGTCAAGGGCGAAACCTGGGACGCCCCGCGCAGCCCGGAACTGGCGACGGAATGGCTTGCGACTTCATTCCACGAGCAAGCTCGCCATCGGCTGGAAGCAGCGCTGGCCGCGGCGCGCGCGGTCGTGGCACGGAGTCCCGGCTTCAGCTTCGGCTGGGCTCGAGTAGCGGAAATGGAGTTCAGCTTCGGGCGGGTCGGGGCTGCCGAAGAAGCTTTATCCCGGGCGCTGGATCTGGCGCCCCGCCAGGCCCAGGCTGTCGCGCTCCGAGGGTTTCTGCTGGCCGCGCAAAATCGAATTCGGGCGGCCGAGGCGGAGTTCGAGCGGGCCATCCAATTGGACAGCGCGCTGGCCAACGCCTGGCTCGGACGCGGGTTAAGCCGCATCCGGTCGGGACGCGGAGAGGAAGGCCGGGACGATCTGTTGGTCGCCGCGGCGCTCGAACCCCGCCGCGCGGCCTTGCGCAGCTATCTCGCCAAGGCGTGGGCGGATACGCGGTTCGAGGACAAAGCCGCGCACGAACTCGAACTGGCGAAGCTGCTCGATCCGCGCGATCCCACGGCGTTTCTCTATGCCGCGCTCTTGAAGGAACAAGGCGGACAGATCAACGACGCCGTTCGCGAGTTGGAACAGGCGCAGGCGTTGGGCGATAACCGCCGCTTGTACCGCTCTCGTTTGCTGCTCGATCAGGATCGCGCCGTTCGGAGCGTGAACCTCGCGCGCCTTTACCGCGAGGCTGGTCTCGACGAAGTGAGCCTGCGCGAGGCCGGCCGGGCGGTGGCGGAGGATTACGGAAACTATTCGGCGCATCTGTTTCTCGCGAATAGCTACGACCAGTTTCGCGACCCGAATCGGATCAATCTCCGGTACGAAACGCCCGCCGAGGCCGAGTATCTCATCGCCAATCTGCTCGCGCCCGCGGGGGCGGGAACGCTTTCGCAGAGTATTTCCCAAGGCGAATATTCGAAACTCTTCGAGCGCGACGGCCCCCATGTCGTTTCCAGCACCGAGTATCTCAGCCGGGGCGCCTGGAGCCAGAACGGCGCGCAATTCGGCACGTTCGGCAACACCAGTTACTCGCTCGAGGGGGTGTATCGCACCGATCCCGGCCAATGGTTCAATGGCGACTTCGAGGAACGCGAACTTCGCCTCCACTTCAAACAACAACTCACGCCCCAGGACAGTCTGTACTTTCGAGTGGTCGAGTACGAATCCTCCGGCGGTGATCGCTTTCAGCGCCTCGATCCCACGCTTGATTACTACAGCGGCGGCCCCAATCCCGACTTGCGCACGCGTGAAACCCAGCGGCCCGCCCTCGTTTTAGGATATGCGCACAAATGGAATCCCGGCTCACGCCTGCTCTTTCTGGCCGGCCGCATCGAGGATACCTACGAGGTGAGCGATCCCTCTGCGCCAACCTTGATGAAATTCGAATTCGATGGCGCTTTCAATGCGCTCGCTCCCATTGGGATTCAACAATCCGCCACGACCGAGGCGGTGGTCTATACCTCAGAGTTGCAGCAGATTTGGCAGACCCCGAAGCATCTCACGGTCATCGGTGGCCGCTATCAGAGAGGCGATCTCGAAGTCGAGAATACGCATAGGGAGCCGACCGACTACATGGAGTGGTTCCCGGTCAATGGCTTTACGAGGCGCATGGAAACGTCCTTCGCTCGCCTGAGCCTCTATGGATACCACTCCTGGCAGGTGTTGGAACCGCTTGCGCTGACGGGTGGAGCGTCGTACGATTGGATGGAATATCCAGAAAACTTTCGCGCCGCTCCGATGTCGGATGGCGAAGAGTCCCTCAGCAGACTCCATCCGAAAGCCGGCTTCATCTGGAAGCCGGATCAGCGGACGGCCATACGGGGTGCCTACTCAAAATCCTTGGGCGGCACGACACTGGATCAAAGCTTGCGGCTCGAGCCGACTCAGGTGGCGGGCCTCAACCAGGCGTTTCGCTCGACCATCCCGGAATCCTTGGTGGGCTCCACCTCTGGAGATCGCGCGGAGTTGCTTGCCCTCTCCGTGGAACGCAATTTCGCGCACGGTACTTATGCGGGCTTGGCGGGTGAACTCTTACGCTCACGTTCTCCCCGGACGCTCGGGGCGTACACGTTCGATGCGACGATCGATCCCAACGAGGTCTTTCCCGGCAGTCTTCGGGAAGAACTCAAGTATCAGGAACGCTCACTCACTCTCTCGGTGCACCAATTGGCCGGAAAATACTTCAGCTTTGGCGCGCGCTATCGCGTGAGCGAGGCCTCGCTGCGAACCTTGTTTCCAGAAGTCGGCCCCGGCACGGTCCTCGTGCAGCCGCTCCAGCGCTCGTCGCGGCAGCGGTCGCTTCTGCAAGAAGCCGAGTTGCGGGCGGTCTTTAACCATCCCAGCGGGTTCTTTGGCCAGCTCTCGGGCCTCTGGAACGCGCAGCAGGATTTGGGCAGCGGTTCATCTCGGCCGAACGAAGACGTTTGGACGATGGATGCCTTCATCGGCTACCGCCTGCCGCGGCGCAACGCTCAATTCACTCTGGGCGTGCTCAACCTCTTGGATCGCGATTACCGCCTGCACCCCCTCAACCTCCACGCGGAGCGCCCTCGGGAACGGACATTGGTCTGCCGGGCCGACTTCGCGTTCTAAATTTGAGTTGCGCCCAACGGCACGCGGCTCACCGCCAAGTGATGTCGAGCGTGAGCGGTGTGCCCAAAGGCAGGCTTCCCCCGGTGACGTACACGCTAAAGGCGTACGCCGATGGCGGATATGACCGAGCGGGGGAGATGGTCAACGATCCAGCATTACAACCGGAGTCGCCAAACCCCGACTCCGAAAAATGCACTTTGGAAGCATAACCAGAACCCGCCAGCGTTGGGAAAAAGAAGGTTGTGAAGTCGCTCAGAACACCGGTTGCTCTCCCTTCGGGTTTCATGAACAGCTTGGTGCCCGTATGCGGATTGAGCAGCGTCATGCTCCCCACGTACGGCCCGACACACGACCGGGTGCCGCTTCCGGGGAGGTACGGACCCTGAATCATGGTATTCGTTCCCCAATAGATAAAGAGCTGGGCCCCGGGCATCTCGTAGTTGTCGCTTCCCACGAGTATTGAGTTCGTTTGGCCGCTCAATCCCACCAGGCAGGAGTAAAAGCCGACGTTCGCGGTCGTACAATTCGAAAGGGTCAGCGACATATTGGTGCTGTTCGTGAGCGCCGCGCCGTTCTGCATCCATTGAAAGGTCAGGGTATCCAGGGGATTGACCGGCTCCGCGGCGACAGCAAAGTGGGCCAGGCCATTGGTCGGCACGATCTGATCGTCCGGCCGGGTGAAGATCGTGATCCCATTGGTCGTGACCGGACCGTAGTAAAACACGATCGGACGGTTGGTCGGCAGGGACGTCGCGTTGGTCAGGAGTGACCAGGGATTGCCCCCGGACGTGTAAAACGCGTTGGTCCCCAGCGGGCTGTAAAAGAGCAGCGAAGGGCTGCTCAATGGCAATGTGATGGCCGAGGGCCGGTTTTGGGAGGTGGAACAACCGGCTCCGCCGCCGATCGCGAGAAGAGCGATTAATCCGAATATAGACCGTGCATTCATGGGGTAATGGTTTCCGTTTCAGTGGTCAGGATGCTTCGGGGTCCCTTTGACCCATAGAACTCCATCAGAATCTTCTCCTTCGCTCGTTCTGTAAAGCATTTTGCGCCGGGCGAGGCCATGCGGAGGTTCGGCGGCATTCGAGGCGGTCTTGCAAAATCGGGAAAACCGGTCTA